>NZ_CP113162.1:1374735-1690852 GCF_029030725.1 [Pseudomonas] carboxydohydrogena | reverse complement strand
CGCGCGGTGCCGTCTTCGGCGATGCGATGGCGTGGATCGTCGATCAGCATCATCATGGTCTCGACATCGCGCGCGGGCCAGTCGCGCGACATCAGGGTGTCGCGCGCCGTCGCCGGGTCCGGCGAGGTGCGGATGACGCGGATGATCTCGTCGATGTTGGCGACCGCGATGGCGAGACCGACCAAAATGTGCGCGCGGTCGCGCGCCTTGTTGAGCAGGAATTTCGTGCGCCGCGAAACGACATTCTCGCGGAACGCGACGAACACCGTCAGCAGATCCTTGAGATTCATCACCTGCGGACGGCCGCCGTCGAGCGCCACCATGTTGGCGCCGAAGCTCGTCTGCAACGGCGTGAACTTGTAGAGCTGGTTCAGCACCACGTCCGGCACGGCATCGCGCTTCAGTTCAACGACAACGCGATAGCCATCGCGGTCGGATTCGTCGCGCAGGTCGGAGATACCTTCGATCTTCTTGTCGCGCACCAGTTCGGCGATGCGCTCCACCATTGTCGCCTTGTTCACCTGATAGGGAATTTCGGAAACGATGATCGCTTCGCGATCCTTGCGGATGGTCTCGATCGACACCTTGCCGCGCATCACGATGGAGCCGCGGCCGAGGTGATAGGCAGCGCGGATGCCCTGCTTGCCGAGAATGATGCCGCCGGTCGGAAAATCCGGCCCGGGCACGATATTGATGAGATCGTCGATGCCTAAACCGGGATTGTCGATCAGCGCGATGCAGGCGTCGATCACCTCGCCGAGATTGTGCGGCGGGATGTTGGTCGCCATGCCGACCGCGATGCCGCCCGCGCCGTTGACCAGCAGGTTCGGAAACTTCGCGGGAAGAACCTTCGGCTCGCGTTCGGAGGAATCGTAGTTCGGCTGGAAATCGACGGTGTCCTTGTCGATGTCGTCGAGCAACGAATGCGCGATCTTCTGCAAGCGCGACTCGGTGTAGCGCATCGCCGCGGGCATATCGCCGTCGACTGAACCGAAATTGCCCTGACCGTCGATCAGCGGCACGCGCATCGAAAAGTCCTGCGCCATGCGCACCAAGGCGTCGTAGACCGACTGGTCGCCGTGCGGATGATATTTACCGATGACGTCGCCGACCGTACGCGCAGACTTGCGGTACGGCTTGTTCCACTCGAAGCCGTTCTCGTACATGCCGTAGAGAATGCGCCGATGCACCGGCTTCAGGCCGTCGCGCGCATCAGGCAGCGCGCGCGACACGATCACGCTCATCGCGTAATCGAGATACGAACGCTTCATCTCATCGGAGATCGAAACAGGCTTGATATCGGCGGGACCAGAGCTGTCGTCCGCCGGATCTTTCGGGTCGGTCAAGTGAGCGAATCCTGAGGTGCGAAATGTACCGATTGTATAGGCGGAATCGCGTTTAAACGCCACTCCAATCGGGTTTTGGAGTGGGATAAATCACAAGCCGATTCAGCGGCTTATTGGAAGTTTTTGACCGTCTTCCATGGTACTGGCGCGGATCGGGAAAAAAGCCGCCCCGGCCACCCAGGAATGCCGCCGGCCCACTCCCGATGCCATCGAAAGCGGCCGGGTTCCGTCATGGACCCGGTGCACGTGCGTCGCCACAAAGTCTCAGAACGGAATATCGTCGTTCATGTCGTCGCGGCCGCCGGAGGCCGGAACCGAACGGCGCTGGGACGGTCCGCTGGAGCCAAAGGAGCTGCCACCGCCCTCGTCGCTGGCGAACGAACCGCCACCGCCGCCGCTGCGCCCGTCGAGCATGGTCAGCGTCGAGTTGAATCCTTGCAGCACGACCTCGGTGGAATATTTGTCCTTGCCGTCCTTGTCCTGCCACTTCCGGGTCTGGAGCGCGCCCTCGATGTAAACCTTGGCACCCTTCTTCAGATACTGCTCGGCGACCTTGCAGAGCCCTTCATTGAAAATGACGACGCGATGCCATTCGGTCTTTTCCTTGCGCTCGCCGGTGTTCTTGTCGCGCCATGTGTCGGATGTCGCGATGCTGAGATTGGCGATCGGCCGCCCGTCCTGGGTGCGCCGGATGTCGGGATCGGCCCCGAGATTGCCCACCAGAATGACCTTGTTGACGCTGCCTGCCATGACTTCAATCTCCACTGTGGCGCCAACCATGCGCCAGTCCGGCACCTAAGCCTACTCGCGCGCGCATCGAAACGCCGCGATGGAGCTTCCCTGCTCCGGGGACGCGCTTATCCACACCAATGCGGTGGGCGCTCTCGTCAGCATTTATACGTACCCGTTTTGTTCCCTGCAAGTCCTTGGACCAAAATAGCTTTTGACGCGTCGCAATAACTCACCTTTTTGTGATCAAAACCGATGGAACAAAAATACATGAATAATTAGCGTTTACAGATGCTTAAATGGAACTTTGGAACCCCAAAACATCGCGGCTGGGTGTGATATTTGCGACACGGCTTTTTCAGGGAATCCGGGTTATAGACTGGGGCAACGGAATTCACATTCCACCTGCGTGCCGCTAACCCCAGCGAACGCAATCTGGACACTTCGCGCTCTTGGGATGGACCCCTGGACGCGGTTTTTGGAGAAGAAAAAATGAAAAAGATCCTTCTTGCAGTCACCGTCGCGGCTCTGAGCTCGACCTCGGTGTTCGCTGCTGACCTCGCGGCCCGCCCCTATACGAAGGCGCCGGCTTACGTCGCTCCGATCTACAACTGGACCGGTTTCTACATCGGTGCGCACATTGGCGGCGCGTTCGGTGGCAGCAACAGCGTGACCGACTTCACCGGCACCGGCATTGCCAGCAACAACAAGAGCGCGTTCCTGGGTGGCGCGCAGATCGGTTACAACTACCAGTTCTCTCCGAACTGGGTGTTCGGCATTGAAGGTGACTTCAGCGGCCTGTCGAGCAACAACCGCACCTTCGTGACGGCCACGGATGTGTACACCGCCAAGAGCGACTGGCTGGCTTCGGTCACCGGCCGTCTCGGCTACACCTGGGGTCCTGGCATGATCTACGCCAAGGGCGGTGCGGCGTTCCGCGATAACAGCATGGCTGGAACCACTCCGTTCGTGACCACCCGCGACGACACCGGCTACACCGTCGGCGCCGGCCTTGAATACATGTTCGCTCCGGCCTGGTCGGCGAAGATCGAGTACCAGTACTACAACTTCGGCCACACCTCGGTGGCTGACGCCGTTGGTCCGGTCCTGCGCTACAGCGACGACCTTCACACTGTGAAGGCTGGTATCAACTACCACTTCAACTGGGGTGGCCCGGTTGTCGCCAAGTACTGAGATCTGAAGTACTGAGATCATCTGATCGCATCGCGATCCGACGAAAAGGCCGGCGAAAGCCGGCCTTTTTTGTTGTCCGCCTTGCGGCAGCAGGCACAGCAACTCTACCCGCCTCTCATGGATCAATCGGGGCCAAATGATTCCGGTGATCTGCCAAAGCCGACACTGGAAATTTCCATCCGTTCTTCCTACGTTCCAGTCACGGCCAACCTCTTATGCCTGACGCGCGATCCGGTTTTGCCCGGCACGGCGTTCTAGCTGTGCCCGGCCCGCTTGGAACCGATCATGGACGAAGTCATCAAGGCCAAACAACGCGGACAGGGGGCAAACGCCTCTCGCGCCATCACCATTCGCGGCGCGCGCGAGCACAACCTGAAGAACGTCGATCTCGAGGTGCCGCGCGACAAGCTCGTGGTGTTCACCGGCCTGTCCGGCTCTGGCAAATCCTCACTCGCTTTCGACACCATCTACGCGGAAGGCCAGCGCCGCTACGTGGAATCGCTGTCGGCCTATGCCCGCCAGTTCCTCGAAATGATGCAGAAGCCGGACGTCGATCAGATCGACGGTCTGTCGCCCGCCATTTCCATCGAACAGAAGACCACCTCGAAGAACCCGCGCTCGACGGTCGGCACCGTCACCGAGATCTACGACTACATGCGCCTGCTGTGGGCGCGCGTCGGCGTACCCTATTCGCCAGCGACAGGCTTGCCGATCGAGAGCCAGACCGTCTCGCAGATGGTGGATCGCGTGCTGGCGCTGCCGGAAGGCACCCGGCTCTATCTGCTCGCGCCGGTCGTGCGCGGCCGCAAGGGCGAGTACCGCAAGGAACTCGCGGAGTACCTCAAAAAGGGCTTCCAGCGCGTCAAGATCGACGGCACGTTTCATGAACTCGCCGAAGCTCCCGCGCTGGACAAGAAATTCCCGCACGACATCGACGTGGTGGTGGACCGCATCGTGGTGCGTCCCGACATGGCCCAGCGTCTCGCGGAATCGTTCGAAACCGCGCTGAAGCTCGCCGAGGGCCTCGCGGTCGTCGAATTCGCCGACAAACCCGCCGTCGCTGATGCCGAGAGCAAGAAGCCTGAAAAAAAGACCGCCAAAATCCACGACAAGAGCGGCCCCGAGCGGCTGCTGTTCTCGGAGAAATTCGCCTGTCCGGTGTCCGGATTCACGCTGCCCGAGATCGAGCCGCGGCTGTTCTCGTTCAACAACCCCTACGGCGCGTGTCCCGAATGCGGCGGCCTCGGCGTCGAGCAGCATATCGACCCCGAACTCATCATCCCGGACAAGGACCTGAGCCTGCGCAAGGGCGCGATCGCGCCGTGGGCAAAGTCGTCCTCGCCCTATTACATCCAGACGCTGCAAGCGCTCGGCAAGTTCTACAAGTTCACGCTCGACACCAAGTGGAAGGACCTGCCGAAAAAAACGCAGACCGCGCTGCTGTACGGCTCCGGCGAGGACGCCATCAAGTTCTCCTACGAGGACGGCACCCGCTCCTACGACACCAAAAAGCCGTTCGAGGGCATCATCACCAATATCGAGCGCCGCTTCGCGGAAACCGAAAGCGAATGGGCGCGCGAGGAGCTTGGCAAATACTTCGCCGACGTGCCCTGCGCGGGTTGTCACGGCTATCGGCTCAAACCCGAAGCGCTATGCGTCAAGGTCGGCGGCAAGCATATCGGCGAAATCTCGGAACTGTCGGTGAAGAAAGCCGGCGAATGGTTCGAGACCGTACCGGATCTGCTCAACAAGCAGCAGAACGAGATCGCGGTTCGCATCTTAAAGGAAATCCGCGAGCGCCTGTCGTTCCTGCTCGATGTCGGCCTGAATTATCTCACGCTGTCGCGCTCTTCCGGCACGCTATCCGGCGGCGAAAGCCAGCGCATCCGCCTCGCCTCGCAGATCGGCTCGGGCCTGACCGGCGTTCTCTATGTGCTAGACGAACCCTCCATCGGCCTGCACCAGCGCGATAACGCCCGTCTTCTCGATACGCTGAAACGCCTGCGCGATCTCGGCAATACCGTGATCGTCGTCGAGCATGACGAGGACGCCATCCGCCTCGCCGATCATGTCGTCGATGTCGGTCCGGGTGCAGGCATCAATGGCGGCCACATCGTGGCGCGGGGCACGCCGGCCGAGATCATGAAGAATCCGAAGTCTCTGACCGGCAAATACCTGACCGGCGAGAAGTTCGTGCCGATTCCCGAGCGCCGCCCGCCGAACCACCGGCGGACACTGAAAATCGTGAACGCGCGCGGCAACAATCTCAAGAACATCTCGGCGGAAATCCCGCTCGGCCTGTTCACCTGCGTCACCGGCGTGTCCGGCGGCGGCAAGTCGACACTGCTGCTCGACACGCTCTACAAGTCGATCGCGCGCAAGCTCAACGGTGCCGCCGACGCGCCCGCCCCGCACGACCGGATCGAGGGGCTGGAACATATCGACAAGATCATCGACATCGACCAGTCGCCGATCGGACGCACGCCGCGCTCCAATCCCGCGACCTACACCGGCGCGTTCACGCCGATCCGCGAATGGTTCGCGGGCCTTCCTGAATCCAAGGCGCGCGGCTACGAACCGGGCCGCTTCTCGTTCAACGTCAAGGGCGGACGCTGCGAGGCATGTCAGGGCGACGGCCTCATCAAGATCGAGATGCACTTCCTGCCGGACGTGTACGTCACCTGCGACACCTGCAAGGGCAAACGCTACAACCGCGAAACGCTCGAGGTGATGTTCAAGGGCAAGACCATCGCCGACGTACTCGACATGACAGTCGACGAGGCGGAGGAATTCTTCCGCGCGGTGCCGCGCATCCGCGAGACGTTCCGCACCCTTCAACGCGTCGGTCTCGGCTACATCCATGTCGGCCAGCAGGCGACGACGCTCTCCGGCGGCGAGGCGCAGCGCGTCAAGCTCGCCAAGGAGCTGTCGAAGCGCGCCACCGGACGCACGCTCTATATTCTCGACGAGCCGACCACCGGCCTGCACTTCCACGATGTCGCGAAACTGCTCGAAGTGCTGCACGAGCTGGTCGCTCAGGGCAACAGCGTGGTGGTGATCGAGCACAATCTCGAAGTCATCAAGACCGCCGACTGGGTGATCGACCTCGGCCCCGAGGGCGGTGACGGCGGCGGTGAGATCGTCGCATGGGGCCCGCCGGAAGACATCGTGCGCGCGCCGCGCAGCTACACCGGCAAATTCCTTGCGCCGGTGCTGGACAAGGGCCAGTCAGGCACTCTGCGCAAGAGCGACGAAGCGGCGGAATAAAATAAATCCGTTCAGGCGACCGGCAGGATCGGTCGCCTGAAGATCAAGCCCTCACCCTGTCATCCGGACAGGGTTTTATTGCCCGTGCCGGGCAAGCTCACGATCGGACAATTCCCAATCCTGCCAGAGTTTCAGCGTCGCGAGCAGGAATACGGCGCCGCCGAGGGCGGCATGCCAGAACCTCAACATGCCGTCGATCGAATATCCGAAGACGTAAGGCGACATGATCAGCCAGACGGCGAGCGCCATCTCGCAACCTTCCTCCCAGCGCCGCAAGGCGATGTATTCGAGTTGCGACAAGCCGATGATGAGGATGCCTACGACCGCGGTATTCATCAGGATCAATCCCGGATCGGACAGCAATCCGAGACCGTAGTTGCCCTCCCCGGTCATCCAGGGAGAAACGGCGATCAGGATACCGAGCAGCATCCCGACCCAGTCCTCCCACGTCCGATGAGTGCCGAAGAACCGAGCGCCAGACATGGAAACCTCCTGTTTAAAGAGGCATACGGCAGCGGCCAGAACGGGGCGGCTTCAACCATCACGACCGGTCGGCCGCAGGGTATGTCCACACAAAACCTATGAAACCCCCGAGCCTTTACAAGAGCCGCCCGCCCGGCTTTGTTGTCACAGGATGGCCTTATCCGGACCGCTCGAGGCACATTCAATCGATATGGGCCGGTCGGGAATAACCCGGAATCCGAGAATACAGATAGGTGACGCAATGGGTACGGTTCAGGACAATCCCGCGGAAAGCCGCTACGAATTGACCGTCGATGGTCATCTCGCGGGCGCCTATTACAAACTCGCGGACGGCGTCATCACCTTCGTCCACACCGAAGTGCCGAAGGAACTGGGTGGGCGCGGCATCGGTTCGCAACTGGTGAAAGGCGCGCTCGACGATGTGCGCGCGAGGCATCTCAAGGTTGTCGCGCAATGCCCGTTCGTGAAAGCCTATATCGACAAGCATGCGGATTACGCCGACCTGCTGAAGTAAGCTCACAACTGGCGACAGGAGCCCACCCATTCCAGCCGTTCGCGACAATACGGCGCTGAGCCGCTTCGAAATGGACGTGGATGGCGATGTCGCCTTCGCGCGCTACCGCCGCGAGGGTCGCACCATCGTCATTACCCATGTCGAGACGCCTGCCGCGCTGCGCGGGCACGGCATTGCGTCGCGCCTGATGGGCGGCGTTCTGGAAACGATCCGGCACGAGGAAGGAAAGGTGGGCGCGGCATGCAGCTTCGCCCGCGCCTTTCTCTCCGAACATCCCGAATATTCGGACCTGAAGCCCTGACGCTGCATAAAAAAAGCCCGCCATTGGCGGGCTTTTCTCGCTCATCAAAATCAGACGATCTTGATCGACATGTCCGGGAAGCCTGCGATCTTGGCGAGCAGCACGTCGCCCTTCACCACCGGCCCGACATTCTCCGGCGTGCCTGAATAGATGATGTCGCCGGCCTTCAACTCAAAAGCTTCAGACAGCTTGGAGATTTGTTCCGCGACGCTCCAGATCATCTTGCTCAGATCGGAATCCTGCCGGACGTTGCCGTTGACCGCGAGCGAGATCTCGCCCTTCACCGGGTGACCGACCTTGGCGGCGGGGTGGATCGGGCCGAGCACGGCGGCATGGTCGAAGCTCTTGCCGATTTCCCATGGCTTCTTCATCGCGGCCATCTCGTTCTGGAGGTCGCGGCGGGTCATGTCGAGACCGACGGTGTAGCCGAACACACAGTCCAGCGCCTTCTCCGGCGGGATGTTGGTGCCGCCCGATTTCAACGCGGCGACCAGTTCGACCTCGTGGTGGTAATTCTTGGTCAGCGACGGGTACGGATGGTCGGCGACTGTCCCCGGCTTCACGTTCTGGATCGCGTCGGTCGGCTTCTGGAAGAAAAACGGCGGCTCGCGCGTCGGGTCGGAGCCGCGCTCGATGGCGTGAGCGGCATAGTTGCGGCCGATGCAATAGATGCGGCGAACCGGAAACACCTCGCTCTGGCCTTCGATCGGAATCGTGATCTGCGCCACCTCGAACACCGTTTTAGCGCTCCCCTGCGCCGCCGCGGGAGTGGCCAGCGCCGTGCCCGCCAGCGCCACCGCGCCGCCGGCCATAACCGTGCGTCGATCAATGTTTGTCATTTGATTTTCCTTTTGTTTCCCAGCGGGCCGTTCGTCCGGCCTCGTTTGTATGCATTTCCATAGCGCGGCTGTCCGGCCGCCGTCATCTCAAAAAGCACGTTCAATCCGGGCAACCCGCCTACACATTTCCGTCAACCCGTTGCCCGGCCCACAAGCAAAAGGCCCGCCGCGCGAACGCGACGGGCCATAACCTTCCTGACATGACGTCCGTTACAGGACGTCCGTCAGATGCCGATCAATGCTTGATGTCGGCCGGCAGCTTGCCGCCATTCGCAGCGAGCTTGGTCATCACCTGCTTGTGGAGCCAGATGTTCATCGAAGCCGAATCATTGGTGTCGCCGGTGTAGTTCAACTCCTTGGCGAGTTCCTTGCGCGCGGCAAGGCTGGAGTCGATATCGAGCGCCTTCATCAGATCGACGATCGAGGTGCGCCATTCGAGCTTCTCGCCCTTGGCCTTCACGGCGGCGTCGAGGATCGGCGCCACATCGACGGTTTGCGCCGGGGCCCCGGCTGGAGCCGCACCTGCGCCTCCGGCAGGCTCCGCCGCCTGCGCACTGGTCGTGCCGAAAATAGCGCCCATGATCTTGGAAAAGATGCCCATGTCGAACTCCTTGCTTGCGATTTGAAACAAAATATCGGCGCCGCGAGCGTCACCTGATGCAAAGTCTGCCCTAAGGCGTGCAGCTTGCCAATACATCCGTCAACCTTCGACCATCATGTCAGATCGATGAAAGTTTGAAGACGGTATAAGGATGCGCCCCTTGTTTGGATTGGATTGGAACAAATTCACCGAAGCTTGAGTTTGTTCCTGTCAGGGAGGGTTTAGCCTCTCTTATCAGACGCGCGTTGCTTCCGCGTGGTCACGGTCGCGAACATCGCGTCAACCGCCATCGAACGGGAGCCTCTGTCATGTCTTCCACCTATCCCTCTTCCGGCAACACCCTGCCCGTCCCCGTCTCCCCGGCCAACGATTTGCCTGCGGTGCGGCGCATCCAGATGTCCGATCTGTCCGCCTGCCTGCGCAAAGGCTGGGACGATTTCGCCGCGTTGCCATCGCATGCGATCATCCTCGCTCTGATTTATCCGGTGATCGGCCTCATCGTCGCGCGGCTGATCCACGGCTATTCGGTATTGCCCCTGTTATTCCCGCTGGCTGCGGGTTTCACGCTGCTCGGGCCGTTCGCCGCCATCGGCCTTTACGAACTCAGCCGGCGCCGCGAGGCAGGGCAAAACCCGACGGCATCCGACGCGCTGCACGTGCTGTCATCTCCTTCGCTCGGAGCGATGCTGGCTTTGGGCCTGCTGCTGATGGTCCTGTTCGCGGCATGGGTTGCGACGGCACAAGCCATTTATATCGCCTGCTTCGGCTACGCTCCGGCCGCGCGGATTCCCGACTTCATCGGCATGGTGCTGACCACGCGGCAAGGCTGGACGCTTATCCTTCTCGGCTGCGGTGTGGGCCTCATGTTCGCGATCGTCGCCCTGTGCATCAGCGTCGTCGCGTTTCCGCTGATGCTGGACCGTCACGCCAGCGCGGGACAGGCCATGACAGTGTCGATGAAGGCGGTGGCGGAAAACCCGCAGGTAATGATGGCATGGGGACTTGTTGTCGCAGCCCTGCTGGTCATCGGATCTTTGCCGCTGTTCCTCGGACTTGCGATCGTCGTGCCCGTGCTCGGCCACGCGACATGGCATCTTTATCGCACGGTCGTCGAACCCGCGACGCAGCCCTACCGGGAGCCGTTACAACCGCCGAGAGAGAAGCGCTACGCAGCCGACTTTCCGGTCAACCTCATCTCCTGGCTGCGGTAACGGTTCAGGCCGGGAAATACGGAATGTTGCATGGCGCCATACGTTGACGGCGCGGCTGCCAGAAGCGGATGGCCCCATGCAACCGTATGTCCCCGGCACGCTGGCCCGCGAAAGCGGATCAGTTTTTCGGCGCACTCACTGCGCCAATTCCCCCGATCTGGAATGTGACTTTCAACGGTCCCGCCTTCTCGAAGTGCAGCGTGGCGTCGAACGACTGACCCTGTTCGAGCGGCTTCTTCAGGTCCATCAGCATCAGGTGATAGCCGGACGGGTTGAGAACGAGGTTTTTGCCGGGCTCGATCGTGATGCCGCCCCCCCAGCGGGCGCATGTGCATCACGCCGTCCTTCATCGACATCTCATGGATGTCCGCCTTGCCCGCAATGTCGGCCTCCACGCTGAGCAATCTGTCGGCTGTAGCACCGTTGTTCCGGACCGTCAGATAACCGGCTCCGATCTTCGCACCCTTGGGCGTCGCGCGACTCCATGGCGAGGTGACGACCAGATCGCCGGCCTTGAACTGCGCCCCGCTTGCCGCCGCAGCAGGCTGCATCGCCATAGCAGGCTTCATCGTCATCGAGGGACTCATGGTCATCGCGGGATGACTGGAATGATCCTGCGCCCAGATGGCGGAAGATGTTGCAAGCATGCCGAATACGGCTGCACCCACGAAGCTCGTTCGCAGCAGGGAGAAGCGGAGGGCCATCGGATTATCCTTGGGAATTGCCTGTAGTTCATCAGGCAGCGCTCATAGGGCACTCCTGAGTCGTGAGAGGTCTTTAGGCCGCATCATTTGGACAGCTTGAAGACGTCCGACTGTTCCCTGAAACCCAATCCAAAACAACGAGTAAAATCACATGGGTGCCCTTATGGGGTCATGAACTTGTATTCGGATGATGATTTCAGGTTCACTTGTTCATTCAAGGTTCATGCGAAATTCGCATGCATTTAAAAAGTATTGAGATGGGTCAAAAAGCGAACATACGGAACTTTTGTTTATGGAATCATAATAATTTAAAATAAGCAGGGGCTTTGGATCTTATATTTCAGTTTTAGATATGCGTAATCTGCTTAGCTGCATCGCAACATTTGCGCTGGTATGCCAGAGAAAAAGGATTATTACAGTGTTCATTCAGTCAGCAAAGACTGAATTCTAAATCAAAGGTGACTACCATGATCCTCTCTCTCGTTCGCATCATCAAGGCGTTCCGTGACTACAATCGCGCTTATCGCGAGCTTTCGGAGCTCAGCGAGCGCGAGCTGGCCGACATCGGCATTGATCGTGGCGACATCGAGCGCGTCGCTGCGGGTGCCTACCGCAAGGCCGCTTAAGACGCCTGAAACGTCAAATTCCGGAACTACGACGAACGCCCGCCTTTGAGCGGGCGTTTGTTGTTTCAGGGCTCATAAATCGCGCCTGTTCCGCCGTTGCGCTGGGGGCCTGCGGGCCTTAGTGCTGGGCCATGACCACTCCCCCTGTTGAACCCATTCACGTCATCGGCGGCGGCCTCGCCGGGTCCGAGGCCGCATGGCAAATCGCCGCGCGCGGACGCCGCGTCGTGCTCCATGAAATGCGCCCCGTTCGCACGACCGACGCCCATCGGACCGACAGCCTCGCCGAACTGGTCTGCTCGAATTCATTCCGCTCCGACGATGCCGCCAATAACGCCGTCGGCCTGCTCCACGCCGAATTGCGCAAGCTGAATTCGCTCATCATGGCCTCCGCCGATGCCCATCAGGTCCCGGCCGGTGGCGCGCTTGCGGTGGACCGCGAGGGCTTTTCGGGGGCCGTCAGTGCGGCGCTCTCCAGTCATCCGCTGATCGAGATCCGGCGCGAGGAAATCACGGGCCTGCCCCCCGCCGAATGGGGCAATGTCGTCATCGGGACCGGCCCCCTCACCTCGCCAGCGCTGGCTGATGCCGTCCGCGCGCTGAGCGGCGAGGATTCGCTGGCCTTTTTCGACGCCATCGCGCCGATCGTGCATCGCGACTCCATCGACATGTCGAAAGCCTGGTTCCAATCGCGCTACGACAAGGTCGGCCCCGGCGGCACCGGCGCGGATTACATCAACTGCCCGCTGTCGCGCGAGCAGTACGAGGCGTTCGTCGCGGCCCTGATCGCGGGCGAAAAAACCGACTTCAAGGAATGGGAAAGCAACACGCCGTATTTCGACGGCTGCCTGCCGATCGAGGTGATGGCCGAGCGCGGTCCCGAGACATTGCGCCATGGCCCGATGAAGCCGGTCGGCCTCACCAACGCGCACGAGCCCTCGGTGAAGCCCTACGCCATCGTGCAGCTTCGTCAGGACAACAAGCTCGGCACGCTCTACAACATCGTCGGCTTCCAGACGAAACTGAAATACGGCGCACAAACAAATGTGCTGCGTATGATCCCTGGCCTCGAGCAGGCCGAGTTCGCGCGTCTCGGCGGCCTGCATCGCAACACCTTCCTCAACTCCCCGAAGCTACTTGACGCGCAATTGCGTCTGCGTGTGCAGCCCCGGCTGCGCTTTGCGGGCCAGATGACCGGCTGCGAGGGATACGTGGAATCGGCGGGCATCGGCTTGCTCGCGGGCCTGTTCGCCGCGCACGAGGCGCTGGCGCGTCCGATCACGCCACCGCCGGCGACCACCGCACTTGGCGCGCTGCTCAACCACATCACCGGCGGGCATATCGAGGCGGTCGATGCGGGGCCGCGCTCGTTCCAGCCGATGAACATCAATTTCGGGCTGTTTCCGCCGCTCGCGCAGAACCCGACCAAAAAGCCGGACGGCACGCGGCTGCGCGGCAACGAAAAGACCATCGCCAAGAAGCAGGCGATGAGCGCGCGAGCGCTGGCCGATCTCGATACGTGGGTCGCGGAGACGTTGAAGGTTGCGGACGCGGCCTAGCCGCGAAACGCCCCCGACTTTGATGTCCGCCACAGCGTCCACAGCGTCCGCAGCCGTGAAGGCGGGATCGGCGCGAACGGATCGCCATTAGATTCAACGGAATCGAGGGCGCGCCGCACCAGCGCAAGCGGCAGGAAAATCCGCTTCGCGCCCGCCGGAACAGCGACCAGCAGTTCGCTCGCCTTGTCGAGATGACATCGCCCACTCGCCACCAGTTTTCCGATGACCACCTGCAACTGCGGCGTGGATCGCCCAGCGAAAATATCAGCTTCCCTCACGCCCGCTACGTTCAGCATGTCCCGTGGCAGATAAAGCTGCCTGCGCGCGGCATGCAGCGGCAGTCCTTCGATGGCCCTCAGAAGCCCCTGCGCGATACCCGCATGATGCGCCACATGCTCCACCATTCTGGACGTGCCGCCGAGAATACGCGCGCTGAGGCTGAACAATCGCGATGCCGTATCGTCGCAATAACGCTCCAGCATGTCGAGCGACAGCATCGGATCATCATAGAGATCGAACACCCGCGCATCGACCATCCGCGACAGTTCTGCCCTTGGCAGGTCGTGATTGGAGACCGCCGTCATCAGTTCGGCGGCAACGGGATTGGCCTCGACGCTGCCGCGCGCATCGCCGTCGATCAGGTCGCGCCACCATTGCAGCCTGATTTCGCCCGGCAGCGGCTGGCTGACGTGATCGCGAATCCGGCGCAGTTCGGTGTTGAAGGCGTAAAGCGCCAGCACCGGCCGGCGCGCACGCGGCGGCATGAACAGCGTTGCCGCGTAGCGCTCGAAATCATGATCGCGCACGAGTTGCGCGCAATAGGAAGCGTCGTCCGCACCGCTCACATCGGCCCCGCTCATACCGCGATCAGCGCCGCCGCCACACGGCGGCCTTCGCCCAGCATGATGTTGTAAGTGGTGATGGCCGATCCGGTCTGCATCGGGTCGAGCACGATTTGAACTGCGCGCAATGCGTCACGCAAGGCGGGATCTGGGCGCCAGACCTCGCGGCCCGTGCCCACGATGAGCGTATCAATCGCCCGCGCATTCTCGAACACGCGCACAAGCGAGGCTTCTTCGATCTCACTCGCCTGTGTCACGGACCATGCCCAGATGCCGTCCGGCAGGCATAAGAGCGAACCACGATGCGACATGTCAGCGAAACGGAACCCACCCTGCCCGTAACCATCGATCGGCGCGGGGCGCGGAAAGTGCGGAACCGCTGGCGCGGCTCGGCTCACGGCTTCGAAGGCTTGGACGGCGTGGCGGGCTTCTCGGATTTCTCGGGCTTTTCATCCGGCACGCCGGTGATGCCCATCCGGTGCGTGCCGACGCCGAGATAGATCAGCATCGGCGCGGCGATGAAGATCGACGTGTAGGTGCCGACCAGCACGACACCGAACATCATGGTCGCCGCGAACGAATGGATCGCCTTGCCGCCGAACAGCAGCAGCGCCAGCAACGCCAGCGTCACCGTGACGTGGGTGATGATCGAACGCGACAGCGTCGAGTTCACCGACTGGTTCAGCAAGTCTTCCATCGGCATCTTCTTGTAGCGCCGCAGCAGTTCGCGAATACGGTCATAGATCACGACCGTGTCGTTGAGCGAATAGCCGAGAATGGTGAGCAGCGCCGCAATCGAGGTCAGATCGAAGTCGATCTGCGTGATCGACATGAAGCCGATAGTCAGCACGATGTCGTGGACGTTGGCGACCATCGCGCCCAATGCGAACTGCCACTCGAACCGGAACCAGAGATACAGCAGGATGCCGACGATCGCGAGCATCAGGCCGATGGTGCCGTAGGCCAGCAGTTCGCCCGAGACGCGCGGACCGACCACTTCGACGCGGCGATATTCGACCTCATCTCCAAGCGCGCCGCGCACCTTTTGCACCGCCGCCTGCTGCGCGGCATCGCCGCCCGGCTGTTCGGCGATACGGATCAACACGTTCGATGGGCCACCGAACTGCTGCAACTGCACATCGCCGAGTTCGAGCTTGCCGAGATCGGTCCGTAGCTTGGCGATATCGGCCGGTCCGGATTTTTCCTGGATCTCGAGCAGCGTGCCGCCCTTGAAGTCGATGCCGAAATTCAGCCCATGGGTGAAGTACAGCGTGATCGCGAAAATCGACAGCACCGCCGAGATCGGAAAGCTGAAGCGCCGCAGATCCATGAAATGCAGCGTCGTGTCGTCCGGCACCACGCGCAGCGCGGGAATGACGCCGTAGACGCACAGCACCGTCAGGATGACGATAAAGGCCGCGAGGCCGAGAATGACGATATGAGGAATGGTCACAGCGATAATTCCCTCAAATCGGCACGGTCTGCGGCCGTTTCCATCGCACCCAGGTGGCGACGATCAGGCGCGTGACGGTGAATGCCGTGAACACGGTGGTGACGATGCCGATGCCGAGCGTCACGGCGAAGCCGCGGACCGGGCCCGTGCCGATGTAGAACAGCACGGCGGCAGCGATGAAGGTGGTGATGTTGGAGTCGAGAATGGTCGCGAGCGCGCGCGAGAAGCCCGCGTCGATCGCGGAGATCGCATTGCGGCCGTGGCGCACTTCTTCCCTGATGCGCTCATAGATCAGCACGTTGGAGTCCACCGCGATGCCGACCGTGAGCACGATGCCGGCGATGCCGGGCAGCGTCAGCGTGGCGTTGAGCAACGACAGGACGCCGAAGATCATCGCGACGTTGACCGCAACCGCGATATTGGCGAACAGGCCGAACAGGCGATAGGTCAGCGTCATGAACACGATGACGAGCACCGAGCCGACATAGGACGCAAGCTCGCCTGCCGCGATCGAGTCCTGCCCAAGGCCGGGACCGACGGTGCGCTCCTCGATGATCGTGAGCGGCGCAGGCAGCGCACCCGCGCGCAGCAGGATCGCGAGGTCGTTAGCCTGCTGCACCGTGAAGTTGCCTGAAATCTGGCCAGAGCCTCCGGTGATCGGCTCCTGAATGACAGGCGCGGAAATCACTTCATTGTCGAGAACGATCGCGAAAGGCTGCTTCACATTCTCGGTGGTCGCCTGCGCGAACTTGCGCGCGCCGCTACCGTTAAAGCGGAACGAGACGACCGGCTGGCCAGTGCGCTGATCGAAGCTCGGCTGAGCGTCGGTCAGGTCGGCGCCCGACACCAGCACCTGTTTCTTGATGACATAAGGAATATGCGGCGGCTCGCTGCCCTTCAGCACCTCGGAATCAGGCGGCACCCGGCCCTGAAGCGCCTGCTCGGGCGAGACGGTGGTGTCCACCATCCGGAAGTCCATCTTCGCGGTCTTGCCGAGAATTTCCTTGAGCCGTGTCGGGTCTTGCAGACCCGGCACCTGCACCAGCACGCGATCGACGCCCTGACGCTGGATCAGGGGCTCGACGGTGCCGAGTTCGTTGACGCGCTTCTCGATAATCTGGATCGACTGATCGACGGCCTGCCGGACGCGGTCGAGAATTGCGGCCTGTGGCACGGCGAGGCGGATCAGGCCCCCGCCCGCATCGGACACTTCGAGCGTCCGCTGGCCGCTGCTGCCGAGAATGCCGCCGATCGGCTGGGACAGTTCACGCAATTTCGTGAGCGCGGTCGGAAGATCGGCTTCCTTGACCCTGACCTCGACATTGTCGCCCTTGATGCTGAGGCCGGTATAGCCGAGCTTGGCCTCGCGCAATGTACGGCGCGCATCGTCGCGCACCTGATCGAGCTTGTCCTTCTTGACCGAATTGGCGTCGACTTCGAGCAGCAGATGCGAACCGCCCTGCAAATCGAGGCCGAGCACGAGGCGGCGCTGCGCCCAGGCCGGCCATGTCTTGACGGTCGCCTCCGGGAAGAAGTTCGGCACCGCGCACAGACATACGACCAGAGCCGTAAAAATGACCGCGAGGGCTTTCCATCGGGTAAAATAAAGCATTCGGTCAACCCGTCAGGTCACAGGAAGGCTTGCACCAGGCTTAGCTGGCGACGGCCTCTGAAGTCGGCTCGCCCTTCGAGCGGACGGCGGCGATCATCTGCCGCATCTGGCGAATGCGCACACCGTCGGACACTTCCATCTCGATCTGCTCGTCGTCGACCACCTTGGTCACCTTGCCGACGAGACCGCCATTGGTGACGACAGTGTCGCCGCGGCGGATGTTCTTCACCAGATTGGCATGCTCCTTGGCCTTGCGCTGCTGCGGGCGCAGGATCAGGAAGTACATGATCACGAAGATCATGGCGAACGGCAGCAGCGACATCAGCATAGAGTTGGTATCGCCGGCGGCACCGGCAGCCTGGGCGAAGGCAGGAGTGATGAACATACGCAGTATTCCTTGCTGGGGCTGACCGGCGGAAAGGCCGGGCGGAGGCCGTTCGGAGGGGTAAATTTGCGCGGACTATAGCGGCCAGCGCCCCAATTGCAACGCTGGCCACCCCGTCATTTCCGTGGGTTGCCGGGGCGAGGATCGCTCGCTTAGGGTGCCGCCACAATCAATGGAATCGACCGGAATCATGGCCAAAACCACGCGCAAAACGCTTCCCCGCAAAAACCGCCCGACCCCCAAGCGCGCTCCCGCCAAGAGCGGCGCGCGCAACAACAACCCGGTATTGGCCGCGGCAAAGCGCTCGGCGGCAAAACCGGAGGGAATCGAGGAGCGCATTGCCCGGGCTCTGGAGGCGATCGCGGCCGGCCTGCCGAAGTCGGCCGAGGCAGCCTCGACGCCGGAATCGCTGCGGGCGGCGGAAGCCTTCGTCTGGCAGCCGAACGGGCGCCTGTTGCCGGTCCCGAAGGTCAGCCGCGTCGACCTCGGCCTGCTGAAGGGAGTCGACCGGATGCGCGACATCCTGATCGAGAACACCGAGCGCTTCGCCCGGGGCCTGCCCGCCAACAACGCGCTGTTGTGGGGCGCGCGCGGCATGGGCAAGTCCTCGCTGGTGAAGGCCGCGCACGCGACCGTCAACAACATGGATGGCGTGCGCGGCACGCTGAAGCTGATCGAAATCCATCGCGAGGACATCGAGAGCCTGCCCGCGCTGATGGCGCTTTTGCGCCAGTCCGAATTCAACATCATCGTGTTCTGCGACGACCTGTCCTTCGACGGGCAGGACGCATCCTACAAGTCGCTCAAGGCTGTGCTGGAAGGCGGCATCGAGGGGCGGCCCGAGAACGTCATCCTCTACGCCACCTCCAACCGCCGCCATCTGCTCGCCCGCGAGATGATCGAGAACGAGCGCTCGACCGCCATCAACCCCGGTGAGGCCGTCGAGGAAAAGGTTTCGCTGTCGGACCGCTTTGGCCTCTGGCTCGGCTTCCACCGGTGCAGCCAGGATGAATACCTGGAGATGGTGAAGGGCTATTGCGCCCATTTCGGCGTGAAGCTGCCTCCGGACGAACTGGAACGCGAGGCGCTCGAATGGTCCACTACCCGCGGCTCCCGGTCGGGGCGCGTGGCATGGCAATTCGTGCAGGAACTGGCCGGACGCCATCGCGTCAAGCTGGCCAGGTAAGCTGAAACGAGTGATTTTTCGAGAGTGACGTTTACAGAGCCCGGAGCGGATCGCGCTCCGGGGCTGACAAATCAGAAGAAAGCCTGCCTCTACAGCAGGTCGCCGTTGCGGGCCTGGGTCGGCCCCATCGGCACGCAGGTGCGCTGGCGTTCCCGCCCCGCGATCGCGCCCCTGACACGCATCACCATGCCGGCACCGCACGTCTTGGTATCGACGAGTACCGAGACATAGGGCGGAAGAACCAGCGGTTCGCGTTTCAGAAAGGTCGGTTCAGCGGACGCAGGCGCGGCAAACGCCGCAGCCAGAATGAGCAAAGCCACGATACGCATGACATTTTCCTCAACCAACAGGCGCAACAAGCGCGCCTGCCGGAACTCGTTCCGAGCGGAGCGAAATAAATCCCAGACCGGGAAGATTGGCAACACTGTCGTTGAATCACGCCAGGCGCCGGCATCCCTCACCCCATTGCCGGGGCATGTCCGATGATGGCAGCCGATATACAGGCGGGCGGTGAAGAAAAGGTGACGCATCCGGAGGGTGCGTCACCTTTTCATGAAGTCGAGAAAGAACGGCGTCGATCAGGCGCCGTTGAGGAATTGAAGCGGGTCGACGGGTGAAGATCCTTTTCGGATCTCGAAGTGGAGCTGCGGAGACCCCACATCTCCCGTCTGACCGGATTTGGCAATCACCTGGCCGCGCTTGATGGTATCTCCGCGCTTGACCTCCAGCTCACTCGCGTGGGCATACGCGGTGACATAGCCGTTGGCGTGCCGCACCAGGACAAGATTGCCATATCCCTTGAGTTCGTTGCCCGCATAAGCGACGACCCCATCTTCCGCCGCCTTGACGGGTGTGCCCTCCGGCACCGCAACATTGATGCCGTCATTCTGCTTGCCGTTGGTCTTGGCGCCGTAGCCGGCGATCACACGGCCACGCACCGGCCAGCGGAAGGTCGGCAACGCATTGGTGGCCTCGGCGGTCTTCACCGGGGACTGGGCATGAGCCTGTTCGATTTCCTTGGTCTCGGTCGCCATCCGCGCCTTCTGCACCGGCTCGGCGGCGGCAGTTACCACGGGCTTCGTCGCGACGGGCGACGACTGCGGGGCCGCCGCCACGGCAGGACGAACAGCCTGCGGCGCCGGTTGCGCGACAGCCAGCGTCTTCGACGACGATGGAACGGTGATGCGATCGCCGATCTTGATCTGCGCCGTGACCGGGAGATTGTTCGCCCGCGCCAGTTCCTGGACCGAGATGTGATTGCGGCGCGAGATGTTCATCAACGTGTCGCCCGCAGCGGCGACGTGCACGCTCGATGGCATCGCGGCCGCGCGGGTCGCGGGCGCATGCGAGAGAGCCGGCGCTTCCGCGCGAGCGGCATGCCTCGGAATGATGAGCGACTGTCCGGGCGAAAGCGCCCGTGGGCCACGATAGCCGTTCGCGCGCATGATCTCGGCGGTCGAAACATTATAGCGGCGCGCGAGCCCTTCGATGGTGTCGCTGGTGCCGACGATGATCTTCATCCCGCCTTCACGCGGCGTCACGCTGCCGGTGTGTTCGATCGGGTTCGAGGCTGGCGGCGCATAGGACGACATCCCGCGTCCGCCGCCCGACGTACCCTGGGCCACCGGATACGACAGCGGGGCCGACACCACGGGGGCCGTCGCCGGGCGCGAATATTGCGGCAACTCGCGCTGGGCGTAATTGTTCTGGCGCACCGAACCGGTCGTTTCAGACCGCTGCGAGGCGAAAGGATTCTGTAAGGAGTTGTCCGAGAAGCGCGAGTCGTAATCCGCGCTACATCCGCCAAAGCTGACGGAGACCAGCGCCATCACCGCAAGAGACGGAGCGCGGCGCGCGCCTAACAAATCGAGAAGACGGGACATGGTTACTCACTGGTACGCAACTGGCACTAAATTGAGTAAACATCCGCGCAGTAAATAACCCTTTAAGCATCGCGCATGCCCTTGAACACAAAGGGGTAGCGGGAATTTATGGTTACTATTTTCGTAGCAAGCCGGGTTCCCGCCTCACAGCTCTTTCGCAAGTCCCCTGAGCGCGGGGACGAAGCGCACCGGGATCAGATCATCGCGCACGAGCCCCGCCTCGGTCTTGCGCAGCCGCACGAGTTGCTGCGCGCCATTCTGCGGACCGACCGGCGCGATCAGAATGCCGCCCGGCTCCAGCCGCTCCGTCAACGAGTCCGGAATGTCGTCCATCGCCGCCGTCACGAGGATGCGGTCGAAGGTGCCTTGCGTATCCGGCAGGTCATATCCATCGCCGAACACGACTTCGATATTGTCGTAGCCGAGCGAGGCGAAGCGGCGCCGTGCCGCATCCACCAGCGTGCGATAGCGTTCCATGGTCACGACGATCCGGCACAGGCGCGACAGCACCGCCGCCTGATAGCCGGAGCCGGTACCGATCTCGAGCGCCCGATGCCGCGGATGCGTCCGCAATTGCTCGGTCATATAGGCGACGACGTAGGGCTGGCTGATAGTCTGGCCGCAGGCGATGCCGAGCGCGGTGTCGGCATACGCATATTCCCTGTCGCGGGTATCCACGAAGAGATCGCGCGGCACCTCTTCAAGCGCCCGCAGCACCGTCTGGTCACTGATCCCGCGCCGCCGCAAGGTCAGTTGAAAATTGAGCTTTTCCCGCCCCGATTGCCCTGACGCTGCCATCATCTGCCATCCGATAAACATAGGTTATATCGGATTCTCTCGACTATTTGGTTTTGCCTGTTTTCCGTCCATTCACCGGGAACAAGAACAGGTGACGAACGCCTGAAACCCTCTTATGATCCAGCCCGCGGATCAAGCCTATCCGGCAGTTGGGGATCGAATGGCGAGCAACGGCGAACGGCGGCGATCGGTGTTCCTGGTCGAAGACGAGGTCATGATCAGGATGATGGTCTCCGACATGCTCGAGGAACTCGGCTATCATGTCGCCGCCGAGGCAGGCGATATCGATGAAGCCGTACGTCTCGTTCAGTGCACCAATTTCGACATCGCCATTCTCGACGTCAACGTCAACGGCAAGGTGATCTCCCCGGTCGCCGAAGCCGTGCAGATGCGCAATCGCCCATTCGTCTTCGCCACCGGCTACGGCGTGCAGGGATTGCCGGAAAAATTCCGCGACCGCCCCGCGCTTCAGAAGCCCTTCCAGATGGAAACGCTGGCGAAGATGATCGAGATCACGCTGCGCGGCGAAGCCGCGTAACTTCAGAACAACGTCTTCAATTCTTCCGAGAACGCAACGTCGGTGCGGTCGAGCCGCAGCGGCGTTACCGTGACGTAGTGGGCGTCGAGCGCGAACAGGTCCGTGCCCTCGGCCGGCGGATCGATTTTCTCGAACGCCTGAAAGCCGATCCAGTAATACGGATTGCCGCGACCGTCCTGACGCCCATCAATCCGCAGGAAGCCCTGATTGCGTTTGCCCTGGCGCGCCACGGCAATGCCGCGCACCTCGTCCGGCGCGCATGGCGGGAAGTTGATATTGATGACGGTGTCGCGCGGCACGCCGAGCTTCATCACCTTGCGGATGATGTCAGCGCCGAACTTCAACGCAACATCCCACGGCGGCCGCTCGCGGTTCTCGCCGCCCTCGAACGCCTGCGAGAGCGCGAACGAGGGCAGACCGAGAATGGTGCCTTCCAGCGCGCCCGCGATGGTGCCGGAATAGACGACATCCTCGGCGACGTTACGGCCCCGGTTGACACCTGAGATCACAAGGTCCGGCCAATGCGGCATAACATGGCGCGAGCCCATGATGACGCAATCGGTCGGCGTGCCGCGCACGGCGAAATGACGGTCATCAATCTCGCGCAGGCGCAAGGGATCGTTCAGAGACAGCGAATGCGACACGCCCGACTGATCGAGTTCGGGCGCCACGATCCAGACATCGTCCGACAATTGCCGCGCGATCTGCTCGTTGATCGCAATGCCCGGAGAATGGATGCCGTCGTCGTTGGTGCAGAGAATGCGCATCGTCTCAATTGTCCTTCGCGATCACTTTCAGACCGCCCATGTAAGGTTGCAGCACGTCCGGCACCGCGATCGAGCCATCCTCCTGCTGCCAGGTTTCCATCACCGCGATCAGCGCACGGCCGACCGCCGTGCCCGAACCATTCAGCGTGTGCACGAAGCGCGGCTTGTTGTCCGCGCCGCGATAGCGCGCATCCATGCGCCGGGCCTGAAAATCGCCGCATACCGAGCAGGACGAGATTTCGCGGAACATACCGCCCTCACCCTGCCCCGGCATCCACACTTCAATGTCGTAGGTCTTCTGCGAGGCGAAGCCCATGTCGCCGGTGCACAGCGTCATCACGCGATAATGCAGGCCGAGACGCTTCAGCACTTCTTCCGCGCACGCCAGCATGCGCTCGTGCTCGTTCTTCGATTCTTCGGGCGTGGTGATCGAGACCAGTTCAACCTTGGTAAACTGATGCTGGCGGATCATGCCGCGCGTATCGCGCCCCGCAGCTCCCGCTTCCGCGCGGAAACACGGCGTCAGCGCGGTGAGCCGCATCGGCAGTTCTTTTTCGTCGAGAATGGATTCGCGGACAAGGTTGGTCAGCGGCACCTCGGCGGTGGGGATGAGCCAATGAGTTTGCTCCGTCCTTAACTTACCAATCCGCTCATTGAACTCTGAAACTAAATGCTCTTTCCGCTGCCGCTTCTCTTCATCGGTCAACATTTGCAGATCTAGAAGAGATGTTTTTTCAAAGAAAAAACCGATCATTTCTTCTAGCTCAGGTTTCTTCTCTTCCAACGAAAGCTGTCTGGTCGCCTCGAACTGATCCTCCCGAAACTTCGGCAACTGTGCCGTGCCGAACATCGCATCGTCGCGCACCAAGAGCGGCGGATTGACTTCGGTGTAGCCATGCTCGCCGGTATGCACGTCGAGGAAGAACTGGCCGATGGCCCGTTCCAGCCGCGCCAGTCCCTTCTTCAAAACAACAAAGCGCGCGCCGGACAGTTTCGCCGCCGTCTCGAAATCCATGAAGCCGAGGCCTTCGCCAAGCGCGACATGCTCCTGCGGTTTGAAGGAATAGCTGCGCGCCGCGCCATAGATGTGATGCTGGACGTTGCCGTGTTCGTCGGCGCCATCGGGCACCTCGTCGAGCGGCAGGTTCGGAATCTGCGCGAGCGCGGTTTTCAGCTCGTCCTCGAAACCCTTGGCGGCAGCTTCCAGTTCCGGGAGTTTCGCCTTGAGGGTTGCAACCTCGGCCATCAGCGCGTCGGCGCGCGCGCTATCCTTGTTTTTCTTCGCCTCGCCGATTTCCTTGGAGGCTGCATTCCGCCGCGCCTGCGCCTGCTCGGATTCCTGAATGGCGCCGCGCCGCTTCTCGTCAATCGCGAGCAATGAGGCCGACAACGGCTCAAGGCCCCGGCGCTTCAGGGCCGCATCAAAGGCGGCGGGGTTGTCGCGAATGGATCGAATGTCATGCATGGCGGATATCCGTCGCGGGCCGGAAGTGGCCGCGGCTGTCAGAATACGGTGGGGTTAGAACAACTCGGCGGCGTGCGGAAGCCCGAATCGCAGGGGTTTCCGCAAGAATAGCAAAGCAGACAGGCCGGGTCTTATTCCGCCGGCGGCAGCGCTGGCGGCGTCTCGGACGGCGTTTCCGGCGGCGTCTGGGCCGCCTTTCGCTTCGCCGCGTTCTTCTCGACGATGGAGACCGCGATAATCGAGCCTTCGTAGAGGATCAGAAGCGGCAGCGCGAGCGAAGCCTGGCTGATGACGTCGGGGGGCGTCAGCACCGCCGCGATGATGAACGCGACGACGATGAAATACCGCCGCTTGCTCCGCAGTTGCGCCGCCGTCAGCACGCCGATCCGCCCGAGCAGCGTCAGCACCACCGGCAACTGGAACGCGACACCGAAGGCGAACACCAGCGACATCATCAGCGACAAATATTCGCCGACCTTGGGGAGGAGCGCGATCTGCGCCGTCTCCGCGCCGCCCATCTGCTGCATGCCGAGCGAGAAGCGGATCAGCATCGGCAGCACGAGGAAATAGACCAGCAGTGCGCCGAGTATGAAGAAGATCGGGGTCGCGATCAGGTATGGCAGGAACGCGCCGCGCTCGTGCTTGTAGAGACCGGGCGCGACGAATTTGTAAATCTGCGTCGCCACGATCGGAAACGAGATGAACCCCGCACCGAACAGCGCGAGCTTGAGCTGGGTGATGAAATATTCCAGCAGCGCGGTGTAGATGAACTTTGAATTCTCCGGCCCTGCGACCCACACGAACGGCCACACCAGCACGTTGTAGATCTGCTTGGCGAACACGAAGCACAGGATGAAAGCGAGGGCGAAGCCGAGCAGCGCCTTGATGAGCCGCGAACGCAGCTCGATCAGGTGCTCCATCAAAGGCGCCTTGCTGGCTTCGATCTCGTCGGCGCTCATGAGGCTTTGGATTCCGGCGCGGTGGGCGGCGCGTCTGGGGTCTCTTTCATCAGAGCGGATGCCTGTCCCTCAACAGGGGTCGCGGCAGGTTCGGAGGCGGAAGCCGTATCTATGGGCGGCATGTCCGCGGCAGGCGTATCGGAGGTGGCTTGCGCGGAGCGCTGCTCTTCCTGTTCGCGCTCGCGGGCGTGTTCTTCCAGCGAGGCCAGCAATTTCGTCGGGTGCAGGTCGCGCGACGCGGCGCTGATGTCGTCGAACGACTTCTTGATGTCGGCCATTTCGGCTTCGCGCATCGCCTCGTTGAACTGGCCCTGGAAGTCGGACGCCATGCGCCGGGCCTTGCCGACCCACTGCCCGATCATGCGCAATACGCCGGGCAGTTCTTTCGGACCGATGGCGATCAGCGCGACCACGCCGATGACGACCAGTTCACTCCACCCGATGTCGAACATGAATCATTCCGCTTCGCGTGAGCGCCGCTTCGCTGTCGCGATGTAAGTCCGGCGTCGCTCAGACGGCGTTGCTGCCGACATCGTGGCGCTGCGCGTTCGCCTGCGGCGTCGTGGTGCTGTCGATGGTCTTCACCGGCTCGGACTTCTCGGCCGGCTTGTCGTCGTCAGCCATGCCCTTCTTGAAGGCCTTGATGCCCTGCGCAACGTCGCCCATCAGGTCGGAAATCTTGCCGCGACCGAACAACAGAAGGACCACGCCGATGACGACGATCCAGTGCCAAATGCTCATCGAACCCATAGTGTCCTCCACCTGAACGCTTTGCCGGCTGAGCCGGCCAATTGGCTCCGAACCTAGGCGCTGGAGGGTCCGAAAACAAGGACTTAAGCCGGATTGCGACGTTCAGGCCGCGTTTCGGCGGCTCTCATTGCCCGGATCGTTAAAATCAGGACAGAAAAGGCGATTCCGCCTTCAACCAAAGGTGAAGGCAAAAGCCTGCACGCCGGGATCGAGGAACTGGATTTCAAAGGTCCGGTCGCGTACGTCGCCCTGCTGCCGGACCAACTGGTAAAGCCGTTGTCCTGTCACAGTTCCTTCGCCGTTGGCGTCGGTATCGATGCCATGATCCGCGCCGGGGCTCGCGCCATCGATCGTCACCTTGAAGCGGACAGGCTTGCCGTCCATTCCCGGCCCCAGCACGAGATGCAGGTCGCGGGCATGGAAGCGATAGCGGATCGCACCGCCCGCCGCATCGAGCGCGGCGTTTTCGGGATCGACGGTCCATCGTCCCGCGAGCGACCAGTCGTTTAGCTTCAGAACGCCCTCCGCATATTCGTGGCTCTCGTCGCGTGCCACGCCGCCCGGCGACATGAAGTTCTCCGCGCGGTCATAACCGAGATAGGTCTCGGGCGATTTGACGTTGGCCATGTCGGGCGCCGCTTCCGCGCCAGTGCCGCGCACATCCACCCGCTGCTCGGGAACATTCTTTCCCGCCTCGCGCAGCAATTGGCGGATCACCTCCTCGGATTTCGCGTACTCGCCCTCGCCGAAATGGTGATGACGGATACGGCCCTGCGCGTCGATGAAATAATGCGCGGGCCAGTACATGTTATTGAACGCGCGCCAGATGCTGTAATTGTTGTCGATCGCGACGGGATAACCGATCTTGAGATCGCCCAGCGCCTTTTTGACATTGGCAGGCTGCTTCTCGAAGGCGAATTCCGGCGTGTGCACGCCGATCACCACGAGACCGTCGTCCTTGTATTTCTCCGCCCAGGCGCGGACATAGGGAATCGTGCGCAGGCAGTTGATGCAGGAATAGGTCCAGAAATCGACCAGCACCACCTTGCCGCGCAAGGCTTCCGCCGTCAGCGGCTTCGAGTTCAACCATTCCACCGCGCCGTCGAGCGATGGAAGCTCACCTTCCACCGGCAATGCCCCGGCGCTTTCCTGCGGCGCATTCGCCTTCATCATCATGGATGGGTTTGGCTGCATCGTCCCGCCCGCGGGAGCCATCGCGGCGTTGTCCTGCCCGCGCAGTTTGTCGATCAGCGCCTGTTCGACGGCCGAAGTCTGCGCCAGCGAGACATTGGTGAGATAATTGGTGTCGACACCGAGCGCGATGGCGGCGACCGCCACCAGCACCAGCGCGCCGAGGCCGCGCCGCACCCATTCGCCCGCGCCGAGCGAACGCTTCATCGCCGTGAACACCCGCCCGCCGATCAGGAGCGCCAGCGCGAGAGATGTCGCCGCACCCGCCGCATAGGCCAGCAGCAGAAGCGTCGTCTGAACATTCGCGCCTTGCAGCGCCGCGCCGGTCAGGATCAATCCCAGCACCGGCCCCGCGCACGGCGCCCACAATAGCCCCGTCGCGACACCAAGCAGCAGCGACGGCAGAAAGCCGCCCGAGCCGTCCGCCGACTGCGACAGCCGTCCGCCGAGTGCGACCAGCGGCTGCGTTGCGCGATCCGCGATAGCGGGAAACAGCAGCGCGATGCCGAACAAAGCCAGCAGTACCAGGGCCGCGATACGGCCATACTCATTGGCGGCGACCGCCCATCCACCGGCCACGGCCGCCAGCGTCGCGACGGCGGCAAACGTCAGCGCCATCCCGATCAGCATCGGCAGGCCGCTCTTGAGGAACGGCCGGTCGGCGCGCGCAAACACAAACGGCAAAACGGGAAGAATGCAGGGGCTGATGATGGTCAGCACGCCGCCGAGATAGGCCAGGACGAAAAGAAGCATTTTCAGGACTCGCGTTCAGGGGCTTCGACAACTCTACGCAAAGCCACCCACGCGCGTTACGCGCGCGCCGATCACGCTCCCGTGGATTCCCCGGAATTGGGCTCCTCGGGGTCCGGGATCGGCGCCAGCGTCAGTTGCAGTTCGTCGCCCGATTCCAGGGGCTCCTCGTCGTCGCGCAGCGCCGGATCGTCGGACGGCGACGGCACGCTGAAGCCGGTCGGCAGGCGGGTATCGAGCAGACCCGACCCCTTCAGTTCGTCGAGACCGGGCAGATCGCCGAGTTGTTCGAGGCTGAACTGCGACAGGAATGCCTCGGTGGTGCCGAAGGTCAACGGGCGGCCCGGTGTCTTGCGACGACCGCGCGGACGAATCCAGCCCGTCTCCAGCAGCACGTCGAGCGTACCCTTCGAGGTGATGACGCCGCGAATTTCCTCGATCTCGGCGCGCGTCACCGGCTGGTGATAGGCGATGATCGCGAGCGTTTCGATGGCGGCGCGCGACAGGCGGCGCGTCTCGGTGCTCTCGCGCGTCATCAGCCACGACAGGTCGGCGGCGGTACGGAACGTCCACTTGTTGGCCACGCGCACGAGATTGACGCCGCGCATCGCGTAATCCGCCTGCAACTGTTCGAGCAGCGCCTTCACGTCCGCATCCTCCGGCAGACGCTTGGCGAGCGAAGCCACATCGAGCGGCTCGGTGGAGGCGAACAGCATCGCTTCGAGAAGACGCAATTCCTCGGGACGCGCAGCCGTCTCGGACGTGGATTCGGCCGTCTCGTGCGAGGGCGTGGTGTCCTCGACGTGCTTGGTAGCCAGATTGGTGGCCATGACGGGTTCTCCTTCTTCCACTTACTCGACCGGGGCTTGCGGCTGTGGCGCGCCCTGCCCGCCTGCCGCATGCTTACGAAAATAGATCGGCGCGAACGCATCCTTCTGGTGGATGTCCACCACGCCCTCGCGCACCAGTTCGAGCGCAGCCGCGAAGCTCGAAGCCATCACCGTGGCGCGCTGCGAGGGATCAATCACATAGGACACAAGGTATTCATCGAGCCTGCTCCAGTCCTCGGCGACGCCGACAAGCCGCTCCAGCGAAGCACGCGCTTCCGCGAGCGACCAGACCGTGCGCTTGGCCAGATGCACGCTCGCAAGTACGCGCTGCTGGCGCTGCGCGGCATAGGCCGACAGCAGATCGTAGAGCGTCGCATTCCATTGCGGATGCTTGATCTGCGCGATCTGCTCCGGCAGACCGCGCGGAAAGATGTCGCGGCGGAATTGCGGGCGCGTCATCAGGCGGTTGGCGGCTTCGCGAATTTGTTCGAGGCGGCGCAGGCGATTGGCGAGCGCGCTCGCCATGTCCTCGGCGCTCGGCCCGTCCGGCGTCGGCGGTTCGGGCAGCAACAGGCGCGATTTAAGGTACGCAAGCCACGCCGCCATCACCAGATAATCGGCGGCCAGTTCGAGCCGCAGCTTGCGCGCGGCCTCGATGAAAACGAGATACTGGTCGGCCAGCGCCAGAATGGAGATCTTGGCGAGATCCACCTTCTGCTGACGCGCGAGCGCAAGCAGAAGGTCGAGCGGACCTTCATAGCCCTCGACATCGACGACCAGCGCCGGCTCGTCCTGTGCGCGCTCGGCATTGACGGCGGGTTGCCCGGTCTCGAACGATAAAATCTCGGCGCTCATGCGATCCCCGCCTGTGCGATCAGTTCATCAAGCTCCGCGCGTCCGGCCTCGCGGTCGAACGGCTGCGGCGCCTTGCGTGCGGCCAGCGCACGTTCGGCCCGGTGCAGCGCCTCACCCGCGAGCACAGGCGCCTCGCTCGCCACCGCGCGCATCTCCTCCATCTGGCCGTTGCAGTGAAGCGCGACGTCGCATCCCGCCTTGAGGCTCGCGCGGGTGCGTTCGGCCAGCGTACCGCTCAGCGCATTCATCGAAACGTCATCGCTCATCAGCAAGCCTTGGAAATTCATCGCACCGCGAATCACCTGAGCAATGATTGTCGCAGAAGTGGTCGCCGGTTGGGCGGCATCGAGGGCGCTAAACACAACATGTGCGGTCATCGCCATCGGCAAGTCGGAAAGGCGCAAAAACGCCACGAAATCGGTGTGTTCCAGCTCCGCGCGAGGCGTATCGACGGTCGGCAGCCGCAGGTGGCTGTCGGCGGTGGCCCGGCCATGTCCGGGAATGTGTTTCAGGACAGGTAGGATACCACCATCCCGTAGCCCATCCGTCACCGCTCGCGCGATGGTGGCAACTTTCTCAGGGTTGGTGCCGTAGGCGCGATCGCCGATCACCGCGTCGGCACCCGCGACCGGCACGTCGGCCAGCGGCAGGCAATCGACGCTGATGCCCAATGCGGCGAGGTCGGCCGCGATCAGGCGGGACGACAGCCACGCCGCCCGCAGGCCCCTCTCCGGGGACTGGTCGTACAGCGCACCGAAGACCGCGCCGGCCGGATAGCGCGGCCAGTGCGGCGGCCCAAGCCGCTGCACGCGCCCGCCTTCCTGATCGATCAGTACAGGCGCATCGGGACGATCCACGGCTGCGCGCAACTCCGTAACGAGTGCCACGACTTGCGCCGGGTCCTCGACGTTCCGCTTGAACAGGATGAAGCCCCACGGCTGTTCCGCACGCAGGAATGCACGCTCCCCGTGGGTCAGGACGGGGCCGGAGACGCCGGTAATGAAAGCACGAACGGCCATAGGGGCGATTAGCCCGTGGCCGCCTCAAGGGTCAAGGAAAGTGCCGTTAATTCCTCTGGACGATGCACTTACCCCCTGCCGATTGCAGGTTCACGCAGAAATGGGTGGCCTCATCGGTCGAGGCGAACGGCCCCACGAGAGCGCGGTAGTAGACCCCCTTGGAGCCGAGATCCGCGCGGCGCACGGTCGGATGACGCGAGCCGAGGATACCCGGATATTTGCCCTGTAGCACCTTGTAGGAGGTCATCGCATCGGCTTCCGAACGCTGCGAGGAGACCTGAACGTAGGAGCCGGAGGCGGTGGGCACGCCCGCCGGGGCCGCCAGCGAAGCAACGCGGGAGCGCGTCTCTGCGGCCTGAGGGGCTGCCTGAGGCGAAAGAGCGAGCGGCGCGTTGGAAGGAACAACCGCCGGAGCCCTGGCCGGAGTCGATTGAACCGGCGCGGGCGCGGGCGGCGGGGCGGCATTCGTCTGCGAGGTCGCGTCCGTCTGGTCCGGGCGGATGCTGACGGTACGGATCCGGCGCGGGACTTCCCCGCTCAAGGTCCCGTTGGCGACCCCCGGCCCGGTGGGACGGGCCGCAGGCGAGACCGAAGCGCCGGACGGCGGCGATGGATTCTGGGTCAGCGGCGGAAACACCACGCGCGGACCGCCGGAACGGGCATCGACGTCCACCGGCTGCTCCTCGCGCGACACCATCCGCTCGCCGGACTTGTCGCCGACGCGATCGTAAATCTGCTTCTCGCCCGCCTGCTTTTCGGGAACGACCTTGTTCGGGCTGGCGTCGGCCTTGATGATCGGGGGCTCCCCGCTGCGCGGCGAACCCGCGATCGAGCGATAGGCATACGCCCCCGCCGTGCCGATCACGGCCAGCGCCAGCACGGCCGCGACCGTCATCATGCCGCCGCGGCGCTTCGGCTGCTCCTCGTCCGCATAGTGCTGATCATAGCCATCTTCGTCGTAGCCCTGATCGTAGGCGGCATAAGGCGCACTACCCTGCCGCTGACGAGGCTGCTCGCCGTACAGAATCTGATCGTAGCGGTCCTGCCCCTGACCGTACTGGCCCTGCTCATAAGCACCCTGCGCGTAGCCGCCCTGCTGGCCGTAAGCCGCCTGCCCGTAGGCATCCTGCCGGTAACCGCCATCGTCATACTGGCCGCTCTCCGCATAAGACGTTTCCTGCGCCTGGGACTCGTCAGAGCGGGAGACTTCGTAGCCAAGGCGATAGCCGGAATTGCGGTTGTAGGTGTGTTCGGGCGTTACGGCCGGATAATTGTAGTCGTCGCGCGCGGGCGCGGCCGGCGGCGCGGGATCGCGCGCGCGCATCCATGACGGCAGCGGCGGATCGTCGTGATGGGGATCGTAGCCCATATCGTCGTGCGGATCGGGCTGATCGTCATAGGCCGGCTCCGCATGAGCCGGTTGCGCCGCTGTCTGACGGCCAAAACTGGAATATGGATCGGTCTGGCCAATCAGGCGGGCCAGTTCGGCCAACGGGTCGTCCGCCCCCTGCTGAGGCGCACGGTTGTAATCCCGGTCATCGGGCGGAAAAGGCCTGTCACGATAACGATCAGACATGTGATCTCGCATCCCCTGCGGAGACGGCAGACTCACGCAACATAATCCAGTTTGCCGTTCCTGACTGCCTCCACGTTATCCCCGTGTGGAGGGACAGCCACCTTCATCGCATCTCGTTCGGAGCATGGACGCCGAGGACGGCGAGGCCGGATGCCAGGACCGAGACGACGCCTTGAACCAAGGCCAGTCGCGCGGTGGTAATTCCAGCATCATTCTCCATAATGAAGCGTAAATGAGGCGCATCGCGGCCCCTGGTCCAGAGCGCGTGAAACTCGCTTGCAAGATCATAGAGATAGAATGCGATGCGGTGCGGCTCATGGGCCAGAGCGGCGGATTCCAGCGTGCGTGGGAACAGAGCGAGCTGGCGGATCAGCGACAATTCCACCGGGTCGTTCAGCCGTTCCACCTCGGCCGAGCCGAGAAAAGCGCGCCGCTTGCCGTCATCCTCCGGCAGATCTGGAACCGTGGCACGGGCGTTCTTGAACACCGAATGGCCGCGTGCGTGGCCGTACTGCACATAGAACACCGGATTGTCCTTCGACTGTTCCAGCACCTTGGCGAGGTCGAAATCCAGCACCGCGTCGTTCTTGCGGAACAGCATCATGAAGCGCACGGCGTCGGAGCCGACTTCATCCACCACTTCACGCAGCGTCACGAAGTCACCGGCGCGCTTCGACATTTTCACCGGCTCGCCGTTGCGCAGCAGCCGCACGAGCTGGACGATCTTGACGTCGAGGTCGCCCTCGCCCGCCGTCACCGCCTTGATCGCCGCCTGCACGCGCTTGATGTAGCCGCCATGATCGGCGCCCCACACGTCCACCATGTTGCGGAAGCCGCGATCGAACTTGTTCTTGTGGTAGGCGATGTCGGAGGCGAAATACGTGTAGGAGCCGTCGGACTTTTTCAGCGGACGATCCACATCGTCGCCGAATGCGGTGGCGCGGAACAGCGTCTGTTCGCGGTCCTCGTAATCCTCGACCGGCGCGCCCTTCGGCGGCGGCAGGCGGCCTTCATAGACATCACCTTTCGCGCGCAGGCCCGCGATGGTTGCCCCGACCTGATCGGTGCCACCCGCAATAAGAGAGCGTTCCGAAAAGAATACGTCGTGCTTGATGTTCAGCGCCGCGAGATCGCCCCGGATCATCTCCATCATCATCGCGATGGATTTGTCGCGCACCAGCGGCAGCCACTCGGCCTCCGGTTGCTTTAGAATCTTGTCGCCATACTCTTTCGCGAGAGCCTCGCCGACCGGCTTCAGATAATCGCCGGGATAAAGTCCTTCCGGAATCTCACCAATGGCTTCGCCCCGCGCCTCGCGATAACGCAGAAACGCCGAGCGCGCGAGCACATCGACCTGCGCGCCTGCATCGTTGATGTAATATTCCTTGATGACGCCATAACCAGCAGACGAAAGCAGCGTCGCGAGCGCATCACCAAACACCGCGCCCCGGCAATGGCCGACATGCATCGGTCCGGTCGGATTGGCGGAGACGTATTCGACGTTGACCTTCTCGCCCGCGCCGATGTTTGAGCGGCCATATCCCTCGCCCGCGCGCAGCACCGTGCGCAGCGCCTCGAACCACGCCTCGTTCTTCAGCGTCAGATTGATGAATCCCGGACCCGCGACGCTCGCGGCCTGTACCAGCGGATCGGCGCGCAGCCTGTCGCTGATCTTGTCGGCAAGATCGCGAGGCTTCGCCCTGGCCTCTTTGGCGAGCACCATCGCGGCGTTGGTCGCCATGTCGCCATGAGTCGCGTCCTTCGGCGGCTCGACCACGATGCGCGACAGATCGATGCCGTCCGGCAGCACGCCTTCGGTGATCAGATCGCGGCAGACGCCATGAACCCGGCCCAGAATGTCCGCGAAAAGATGGGCTGGATGGGTCGGGACGGACAACGCGTTTCTCCTGTAATGGCGGCCATAATCGGCCAATTTCCCCTGCGCGCCTAACGCAATTCGAGGGTCGAGTCAAAGAGCCGCTGATGCTCGGTGATGGCATAGCCGTCGGTCATTCCGGCGATGAAATTGCCGATCCGCCGCGCGGCCTCCTCCTCGCCGTCCTCCTCGCCATGCGCCCAGTCCGCAGGAAGGTCCTCCGGATGGCGGCTGTAGCGCTCGAAAAGATCGGCGACGACACCCTCGGCTTCCCGCATCACCCGCATCACCCGTTCGTGGCGGTACATACGCCCCCACAGGAAGTCCTTGATCGCCCGCTCCGCCTCCCGTGCCTTCGGGTTGAAGGCCACGAGTTGCCCGTCGCCTTTGCGCACGTCCTCCACTGTTTGCGGCGCGGCCAATGCGATCCGCCGCATCGTCTCGGAGAACGCGGATTCGATCCAGTATGAGATCAGCTCGCGCACCAGTTCGGCGCCATGCCGCGCCTCGTCGATGCCGGGAAAGCGCGAGACGATCCGTCCGTTGAGGTCAGCAATCAGTGGAACGGCATTGAGGTCGGCGAGCGTGAACAGGCCCGCGCGCAGCCCGTCATCGATGTCGTGGGCGTTGTAGGCGATGTCGTCGGAGATCGCCGCGACCTGCGCTTCCAGAGAGGCGTAGGACGCAAGCTCAAGATCGTGCACAGCATTGTAGCTCGCAATCCCGACCGGCAGGCCGTGCGAAGCGTAATGGCCGAGCGGTTTGCCGTCCCGGCCAATCAGCGGGCCGTTGTGCTTGACGATACCCTCGAGCGATTCCCATGTGAGGTTCAACCCGTCGAACGCCGGATAGCGGCGCTCCAGCGAGGTGACGACGCGCAGCGACTGCGCGTTGTGGTCGAACCCGCCGTGATCCTTCAGGCAGGCGTCGAGCGCGCGCTCCCCCGCATGGCCGAACGGCGGATGGCCGAGGTCGTGCGCCAGCGCCAGCGTTTCGGTGAGGTCCTCGTCCAGACCCAATTGGCGGGCCAGCGCACGGGCGATCTGCGCCACCTCCAGACTATGGGTCAGCCGGGTGCGGTAGTGGTCGCCCTCGTGGAAAATGAACACCTGCGTCTTGTGCTTGAGGCGGCGGAACGCGGTGGAATGGATCACCCGGTCGCAATCGCGGCGGAAGGCGCTGCGGTGGCGGCTTGGCGGCTCATCGAAGCGGCGGCCGCGGCTCAAATCGGGGTCGCAGCGGTAGGGTGCGGCAGGCGCCGCCCGTCCCACGGCCATGGGGGACGCTCCTTTGGCGTTTGATTCTGGCGTGGCGAGTACTTAACTATGGACGGCAACAGATTCAAACCTCCGGATTCGAGGGAGAGCGGACGTGACCGCGAATGTGACCATTTCCGAGCGGGCGGCCCGGCGGATCGGCGAAATCCTCAAAAGCGAGGGCGGCGACGCCAAGCTGCGCATCAGCGTCGAGGGCGGCGGCTGCTCCGGCTTCCAGTACAAATTCGACATCGACAAGACCCAGGCCGAGGATGACCTCGTGATCGTGCGTGATGGCGCCGTGGTGCTGGTCGATCCCTCCTCGGCTCCCTTCCTCGCGGACTCCGAACTCGACTTCGTCGATGACCTGATCGGCGCATCGTTCCGCGTCAACAACCCGAACGCCACCGCCTCCTGCGGCTGCGGCACCAGCTTCTCGATCTGACGCCGCCGATGCGCATCGCGACCTGGAACGTCAACTCGGTGCGCCAGCGCCTCGACCATCTGCTGACATGGCTGAAGGAACGCGAGCCGGATCTCGTCTGCCTGCAGGAGATCAAATGCCTCGATGAGGCGTTTCCGCGCGAGCCGATCGAGGCCCTTGGCTACAATGTCGTGACGCACGGGCAAAAGACATTCAACGGCGTTGCGCTGCTGTCGAAATATCGCTTCGAGGAAACCAGGCCGCAGCTCGCGGGCGATCCTGAAGACCTGCACGCGCGCTTTCTCGAAGGCGTGGTGTCGCACAAGGACGGCACGTTCCGCCTCGCCTGCCTGTATCTGCCGAACGGCAATCCGGTGAACACCGAGAAGTATCCGTACAAGCTGCGATGGATGGACCGGCTGATCGACTACACGCGCGAGCGGCTGAAGTCAGAAGAACCGTTCGTGCTGGCGGGCGACTTCAACGTCATTCCGACCCCCGCCGATGTCTACAATCCGCAGGCATGGCTTGGCGACGCGCTGTTCCTGCCGCAGACCCGCGACAAGTTTCAGACTCTTCTCAATCTCGGATTGACGGATGCTTTCCGCGCGACGTGCGACGCCGCCCAGCAATACACGTTCTGGGATTATCAGGCGGGCGCCTGGCAGAAGAACAACGGCATCCGCATCGACCACCTTTTGATGTCGCCACCCGCAAGCGATCGCTTGCAGGCCGTCGGCATCGACAAGCACGTGCGCGGCTGGGAAAAAGCCTCGGATCACGTGCCGGTATGGGCCGATCTGGATTTTTGAGACGCTGAACAGCCTCCTGCCGTCATTGCGAGCGAAGCGAAGCAATCCAGTCTTCTTGCTAAGCGTCGTCCAGAGCTGAATACTTAAACACGCATTCGGCAGATGACGTCTCGGGGCCTACATGAAGCTGCCTGCCGTTTATATTGTCGCCAATAAGCGAAATGGAACGCTTTACACGGGCGTTACATCCGATCTCTCGCACCGAGCAGGCCAGCACCGTGATGGATATGTGGAAGGTTTCTCGCGAAAGTACGGATGTAAAATTCTTGTCTGGTACGAGGTTCACGCCACCATGACCGACGCCATTGTTCGGGAAAAGCAAATCAAAGCCGGCAACCGGGCGCGAAAGCTGGAACTGATCGAGAGCTTCAATCCTGAATGGATTGACCTTTATGAATCCTTGTTTTAGCCGCACGACAGCAAAAAGACTGGATTGCTTCGTCGCTTACGCTCCTCGCAATGACGAGCAAGCTCAATCCCTACGACCCTGCACCCAGCGCTGCAACATCTGCAAGGCCATGGCGCGGTCGTCTTCCGAGGCTTTCGTAAGCGCCTCGTTATAGCTCTGGTGAATCCACTTCTCGTCCGGCGTGGCGCTTTCCTGCGCGAGCGTCAGCCACATCAGGCCGCGCGCGGCCTGCCGCTGCAAATGATCGCCGTTGAACAGCATCTGGCCGAGCAGCGCCTGCGCTTCGTGCTGGCCCTTGTGCGCGGCGAGGCCAAGCCAGCGCACGCCGTACTTCACATCGCGCTGGATGCCTTTGCCCTCGAGATACATCCGGGCGAGGCTGTATTGCGCCTCGGCGCTGCCGAAATACGACGCGGCATAGGAGTACATCTCCCGCGCCCGCTCCGGGTCGCGCTTGATGTTGGAATTGGCGATCCCCGTGGTGTAGTAGCGCCCGAGCGCCACGAATGCATTGGCCACGATATTGGCCTGCGGCGCGCCCGGATTGTCCTCGGCGTGCTGGTTGGCAATCCGGCTGAAATAATCGAAGGCGCGCAGATCGTTGCGCTCGACGCCGACGCCATCGGCGAACATCTTGCCGAGTTTCCACTGGGCCGCGGCGTGCCCGTCCTCGGCGGCATATTGCAGGGCGGTCAGCGCATTGCTGTTCGCAGGCAGAGTCTTCTTGACCACCGCGACACCGGACGACGTGGTCACCGCTCCGAGCGGGGCGGAAGCGCTGTCAGGATCGGCCGCGCCGTCGAAGGCGTAGGTCCGCGTCATCGCGAAAACGGCGACGGTCGCACACGCAACAATGACGCAACCCTTAAATATCCGCATAGCAACTCTTTTCACCCGCCCGTCCTGGGTGGGTCACCGCCCCCTTGATCGCAGGTCCGACCTGCTGGGCGTATTTCCAGAGCGCCCCGGAACCCGTGCCGGTTTCGCGCGGTTTCCAGGCCTTGCGCCGCTCGGCCAGTTCGGCGTCGCTCAACTTCACATTGAGCGTGCCGGCCTCGGCATCAAGTTCGATGATATCCCCATTTTGGATAAGGCCGATGGGGCCTCCGATCGCGGCCTCGGGGCCGACATGGCCGACGCAGAAGCCGCGCGTGGCACCGGAGAAGCGGCCATCGGTGATCAGCGCGACCTTGGCGCCCATCCCCTGCCCGTAAAGCGCCGCCGTGGTGGCGAGCATCTCGCGCATGCCGGGGCCGCCCTTGGGGCCCTCGTAACGGATGACGATAACCTCGCCTTCTTTATAGGTCCGCTTGTCCACGGCCTCGAACGCGTCCTCTTCGCAATCGAAGACGCGCGCAGGCCCGGTGAATTTCAGGACGGACATTCCAGCCACTTTCACGATCGCGCCATCGGGAGCGAGGTTGCCCTTCATGCCCACGACACCACCGGTCACCGTGATCGGCTTGTCGGCGGGGCGCACCACATCCTGATGCGGATTCCATTTCACGCCGGCCAGGTTCTCGGCGATCGTCCGCCCGGTGACCGTCAGGCAGTCGCCGTGCAGAAAGCCGTGATCCAGGAGCGTTTTCATCAGCAGCGGGATGCCGCCAGCTTCGAACATGTCTTTGGCCACATAACGGCCGCCCGGCTTCAAATCCGCGACATAAGGTGTCTTTTTGAAGATTTCGGCGACATCGAACAGGTCGAATTCGATGCCGCACTCGTGGGCGATGGCAGGCAGGTGCAGCGCGGCATTGGTCGAACCGCCCGAGGCGGCCACCACGGCGGCGGCGTTCTCCAGCGCCTTGCGGGTGACGATGTCGCGCGGGCGGATGTTCTTGGCAATCAGTTCCATCACCTTCTCGCCGGCGGCGGCGCAGAAGGCATCGCGGATTTCATAGGGTGCTGGCGCGCCGGCCGAATACGGAAGTGCCAGCCCGATCGCCTCGGAGACGGTCGCCATGGTGTTGGCGGTGAACTGCGCGCCGCAGGCGCCCGCCGAGGGGCACGCCACGCGCTCGATTTCATCCAGATCGGCGTCGGACATCTGGCCGACCGAGTGCTTGCCGACAGCCTCGAACATGTCCTGAACCGTGACCTGCTGGCCTCGGAAATTGCCGGGCAGGATCGAGCCGCCATAGATGAAGATCGACGGCACGTTGAGGCGGCACATCGCCATCATCATGCCGGGCAAGGACTTGTCGCAGCCCGCGAGGCCGACCAGCGCATCGTAGGAATGGCCACGGATGGTCAGTTCGACGGAATCGGCGATCACCTCGCGCGAAGGCAGCGAGGACCGCATGCCCTCATGGCCCATGGCGATGCCGTCGGTGACGGTGATGGTGCAGAACTCACGCGGGGTGCCGCCGGCGGAGGCGACGCCCTTCTTCACGGCCTGAGCCTGTCGCATCAGCGAAATGTTGCAGGGCGCGGCCTCGTTCCAGCAGGACGCCACGCCGACGAACGGCTGATGGATCTGCTCGGTGGTGAGGCCCATGGCATAAAGGTAGGAGCGATGCGGAGCGCGGGTCGGACCCTCCGTCACATGGCGGCTGGGCAGTCTCGACTTGATGTTGGTCTTCGCGTCCATCTCAAAACCTTCGCCGCGGCAGCCCTTTCGCTCAAAACCCCTGAAAACAGCGGGCTTTCGCAATCGTCACGCGGCGGATCACTGCACCCACGCTACATGAACACGATTTCATGGAGGCGTGTGGCCAAATCGCGGCGCGCGCAAGAGCTTCCTACGGCGAGGGTTAAATGTTCAAAAACTGTGGCGACTTCGCAACATTTGTTGCGTTGCGGCAACGAGAGCCGCGAGCTCACCGCGTCACCCATCGAGGAGGCAATAATCGACGGGGACGATATCTGCCACCGCTGCGACAATTCGCTTTTGAAAAACAGCCCCTTTTCCCAGGCTGTGGCGGCACGACTACAGCCCGGCGCGAACCCGAACACCTAGTCTCCCAGAAGGATTCGTACCCGCCGGAGACATCATGTCCATTCGTAAACTTGCAATCGTCGCGCTGACCCTCGCTGCCGTTGGCGTTTCCACCCAATCCTCCAAAGCGGCAGCCCCTGCCCCCATCATCGCCGCGGGCGGAGCCGGTGCCGGCGCTGCTGTTGTGGGAGGAATTCTCGGATTTGCAGCCTTCGCCATCGCCTACGACCTCTATCTGAAGTCGATTGGCGTCAAGAGCTGGGATGGCGTCACGCCGCCGAAGCCAAAGGCGCGGGCGCGCTGAAGCGAACGCCTTCGCGAACCGTCATCGTAAAAAGCAAAGCCCACCCTTGAAGGTGGGCTTTCATTTTTCAATGCGACTTTGATTTTTCCGGCCCGTTACATGTTCAGCATGCGGCCATAGGCGTCGAGGACTGCTTCCTTCATCATCTCCGACAGCGTCGGATGCGGGAAGATGGTGTGCATCAGTTCTTCCTCGGTGGTCTCGAGATTCATCGCAACCACATAGCCCTGGATCAGTTCGGTGACTTCCGCACCGACCATATGCGCACCGAGAAGCTGGCCTGTCTTCTTGTCGAAGATCACCTTGACGAGACCTTGGTCCTCGCCAAGCGCGATTGCCTTGCCGTTGCCTACGAAGGGGAAACGGCCGACGCGGATATCCTTGCCTGCTTCTTTCGCCTTGGCCTCGGTCAGGCCGACGGAGGCGATCTGCGGATGGCAGTAGGTGCAGCCGGGGATCAGGAGCTTGTCCATCGGATGCACATGCAGGCCCTTGATCGCCTCGATGCAGATCACGCCTTCATGCTCGGCCTTATGAGCCAACATGGGCGGACCCGCGACGTCGCCGATGGCGTAGATGCCCGGCACGTTGGTCTTGCCGTAGCCGTCGATCACGATGCAGCCGCGGTCGGTCTTCACCCCGAGCTTCTCGAGCCCGAGGTTCTCGATGTTGCCGACGACGCCGACCGCCGAAATCACGCGGTCGGCGGTGATCTGCTCGGTCTTGCCGCCGGTCTCGATGGTGGCGGTAACGCTGTCGGCCTTCTTGTCGAGTTTGGTCACCTTCGCGCCGGTGAGAATCTTGATGCCCTGCTTCTCGAACTGCTTGCGCGCAAGCCCCGCGATCTCCGCGTCCTCGACAGGCAGGATCTGCGGCAACACCTCGACCACCGTCACCTCCGCGCCCATGGTGCGATAGAACGAGGCGAACTCGATGCCGATCGCACCGGAGCCGACCACGAGAAGCGACTTCGGCATTGTCTCGGGCACCATCGCCTCGAAATAGGTCCAGACCAGTTTCTTGTCCGGCTCAAGGCCCGGCAGCACACGCGGCCGCGCACCGGTCGCGACGATGATATGCTTGGCCTGATAGCTGCCCGCACCCAGCACGCCCTTCGGCGCATCGGCGCTGCCGCCCTTCACCGTGATCTTGCCGGGCGCGTCGATCGCCGCCTCGCCCCAGATCACGGTGATCTTGTTCTTCTTCATCAGGAAGCCGACGCCGTCATTGAGGCGCTTGGAGACGCCGCGCGAGCGCGCGACCACCGCCTTGGCGTCATAGCCGACCTTCTCGGCGGAGAGGCCGTAATCCTTGGCGTGCTGCATGTAGTGATAGATTTCCGCCGAGCGCAGCAGCGCCTTGGTCGGGATACATCCCCAGTTCAGGCAGATGCCGCCGAGATGCTGTTTCTCGACGATCGCGGTCTTGAAGCCGAGTTGGGCGGCGCGAATGGCGGTGACATAGCCGCCGGGGCCGGAGCCGATCACAACGACGTCGAATGAGGTATCAGCCATAAAACGCTCCGTTCGCCACAAGGCGCATCATTGAGAAGAATATACGAAGGCGCAAGGAGCGCCCTATTTCCTGTAATAATCCTGCACCGTCTCCCACGCGACATTTTGCAGGAAGGCGGCGGTCTTGTCGTCGAGGCCCGCGTGATACGGATTGCCCACAGGCGAGCGCTTGTAGACCGACGCCAGCACCGTGCAGGCCGCGAGATACGTGCCCGCCAGCGTCGGGTGACGCTTGTCCTCGACATTGAGAACGAGATCGGGCTGCTCTTTCCTGGCCCGCGCGAACGCAAGACCCGCCGGGATCACCAGCATATCGTTGGCATTGCCGGCGGTGGTGTAGGCGTCAGCGAGTTGTTCGGTCATCTCCGGCTTGTCGGCATAGGCCCACGACATGAACAGCACCGGGTCGGCGCCATGCTTGCGGACGATCTCGGCATCCTTCGCCACCGACTCGCCAAACAGCGACTTCAACTGCGGATGCACCGGACACTGACTGCAATCCATCATGATCGCCGCGTCGAACTTCTTGTTGCGTGTGTTCATGACGACCTCGTTGTCGCCAACGAACGAATACGACGCCATGCCGGCGGTCGAGAACAGCGACTCCACATCGTGCCAGTTCAGGCCCGAGCCGCTGATGGTCGCGGACGTCGCCTTGTAATGCGCCGCCGGGTCGGCGGCGTTCGCGAGTTTCAGTACATGATTATGTAGGCTGTTGTTGTAATAGAAGAAACTGTTGCCGATGTAGAGCGCCACCTTCGGCGCCTCGTCGAGTTTATCGACCTTCGGCTTCACCTCCGCATGAGCGGCGGTGAACGACAGTGCAAGAGTCGCTGCCAGCAGCCAGTGACCGTTCCGCAACATTGCCGACCTCGCCTTTTCGATAAGAGCCCCGTTACGAATGTGCCGCCGCGCGCAATACGAGCGCGCGCCGCACCATCCACCATTGCGAGACGATCACGACCCAGAACGGGATCGAGAGCAACAATGCGCTGCCGAATTCGAAGTTCGCATGGGCGTGAGGCGAAGCCCCCGCCGCGAAGCCGACGATGATCAGCACGACCGGAATCAGCAGCAGCAAACGCAGCGCATAGAACATGGCTGCGCGCCACTGTTTTCGCGTCGCGGCGGCAACGAAGGCCGCCGCACCGAGGGCCGCATAAAACGGCATCAGCGCGAGCATCTGGGTGCCGCCAAGAGCGCATCCGCCATGCAGGCAAGCCGCCAATGACGACAACGCGACCGTTGCCACGCCGCCGAGGAGCGCGGAAACGACGGCTGCGAGGATGATCGTGCCAAAAAACTGCATGAGCGTCTCAGGGTGCGAGGACGCCGCCTCACACCACCATCATCACCGGGTTTTCGATCAGCAGGCGGAAGGCGCTGAGCAACTGCGCGCCGAGCGCACCATCCATCGCACGGTGGTCGCAGGTCAGCGTCACCGTCATGATGGTCGCGATCTCGATCTTGCCGTCACGCACCACCGGCCGTTGCTCGCTCATGCCGACCGCGAGAATGGTCGACTGCGGCGGGTTGATGACGGCGGTGAACTGCTTCATGCCGTACATGCCGAGGTTCGACACCGCCGTGCTCGCGCCCTGATATTCCTCGGGCTTGAGCTTGCGCGCCTTGGCGCGCGCGGCGAGATCCTTCATCTCGTTGGAGATCGTCGCGACCGATTTGGCATGGGCGCTGCGGATGATCGGCGTGATGAGGCCGGTCGGGATCGACACCGCAACCGACACGTCCGACACCTTGTGGTGCAGCATCGCCTCGTCGGTCCAGGTCACGTTGGCGGCAGGCACGCGCTGCAACGCCATCGCCAGCGCCTTGATGACGAAATCGTTGACCGAGAGCTTGTAGGCGGGCTTGCCGTCCTTGTCCTTCGGCGCAAGGCCGTTGATCTCCTCGCGCGCAGCGACGAGCTTGCCGATATCACAATCGCAGGTGAGGTAGTATTGCGGCACGTCGCGATCCGCCGCCGACAGGCGCTGCGCGATCACCTTGCGCATCTGGTCGTGCGGCACCGCTTCGTAATTGTCCTTGTTGAACAGCGCCATGATCTGCGCGTCGCTCGGGCCTGGCGCGAAGCCCGGCGCGGCGGTTGCGCCACCACCGGCGGCGGCAGGCTTCAGACCCTTGCCGGATTTCGCCTCGTCGATGTCGCGGGCGACGACGCGGCCATGCGGGCCGCTGCCGTTGACGCGCGACAGATCTATGCCCGCTTCCTTCGCGAGACGGCGCGCCAGCGGCGAGGAGAACGTGCGTGCGCCGTTCTGCGCCGGTGCCGCCTGCGGCGCGGCCGGTGCCGGAGCAGCAGAAGCCGTCGGCTTCGCAGCCGGTACGGGCGCAGGAGCAGCGGCAGGCTTCGGCGCTTCAGCAGCTTTCGGAGCGTCGGGGGTTCGAGTCGTGCTCGCGCTACCAGCTCCGCTCGCGGCGGCCTTCACGTCCTCGCCGTCACCGGCGAGCACCGCGATCACCTGATTGACCGGCACGTCGGCGGTGCCTTCCGGCACCAGAATTTTCGCGATGGTGCCTTCGTCCACCGCCTCGACTTCCATCGTCGCCTTGTCGGTCTCGATCTCGGCGATCACGTCGCCGGAAGAAACCTTGTCGCCCTCTTTCTTGAGCCACTTGGCGAGGTTGCCCTTTTCCATCGTAGGAGACAGGGCAGGCATCAGAATGTTGATCGGCATAACCAGATCCTGCCCTTAGCGGTATGAGACAGCCTTGGCGGCGGCGACAACTTCCTCCACCGTCGGCAATGCGAGCTTTTCGAGATTGGCGGCGTAAGGCATCGGCACGTCCTTGCCCGATACGCGCACGACCGGCGCATCGAGATAATCGAACGCATGCTCCATCAGCCGCGCGGCGATTTCGGAGCCGACGCCGGACTGCTGCCAGCCTTCCTCAACGACGACAGCGCGCCCGGTCTTCTTCACAGACGCGATCAGCGTTTCGGTGTCCATGGGGCGGATGGTGCGAAGATCAATGACTTCGGCCTCGATGCCTTCCTTGGCGAGTTCTTCGGCCGCCTTCAGCGTCCACGTCATCGCATGCGACCACGCGATCAGCGTGACATGCTCACCGGCGCGGGCGATGCGCGCCTTGCCGATCGGCAAGACATAATCGTCGAGCTTCGGTACTTCGAAGCTCTGGCCGTAGAGAATTTCATGCTCAAGGAAGATCACCGGGTTCGGATCGCGGATCGCCGCTTTCAAGAGACCCTTGGCATCGGCCGCCGTGTACGGCGCGATCACCTTGAGGCCCGGAATCTGCGAGTACCACGCCGCGTAATCCTGGCTGTGCTGGGCGGCAACGCGCGCCGCCGAGCCGTTCGGGCCACGGAACACGATCGAACAGCCCATCTGCCCGCCTGACATATAGAGCGTCTTGGCGGCGGAGTTGACGATCTGGTCCATCGCCTGCATGGCGAAGTTGAAGGTCATGAATTCGACGATGGGCTTGAGGCCCGCCATCGCCGCGCCGACGCCGACGCCCGCAAAGCCATGCTCGGTGATCGGCGTATCGATCACGCGCCGCGCGGAGAATTCCTGCAAAATGCCCTGCGTGATCTTGTAGGCGCCCTGATACTCGGCGACCTCCTCGCCCATGATGAAGACGTCTTCATCGCGGCGCATTTCCTCGGCGATGGCATCGCGCAGCGCGTCGCGCACTGTCATCGTCACCATCTCGGTGCCTGCCGGAATATCGGGATCGGGTGCGGCCTGCGCGGCAGGTGCCGCGGGAGCAGCATCAGCCTTCGGCACCGCAGGAGCAGCCGCTGCGGCCGGAGCCGGAGCAGCATCCGCCTTCGGTGCGGGCGCGGCAGACGCCTTGCCGAGATCGGCGGCGCTTTCGCCATCGGCCAGAATGGTGGCGATCGGCGTGTTCACCGCGACATCGGCGGTGCCTTCCGGCACGAGGATCTTGCCGAGCGTGCCTTCGTCGGTCGCCTCGACTTCCATCGTCGCCTTGTCGGTCTCGATCTCGGCGATGACGTCACCGGACTTGATGGCGTCACCCTCTTTCTTCAGCCACTTGGCGAGGTTGCCCTTCTCCATCGTGGGCGACAGCGCGGGCATCAATACTTGAATCGGCATGGTCGGTTGCTCGCGCTTAACGGTAAATGTCGGTGTAGAGTTCGGACACGTCCGGCTCCGGATCGTGCTGGGCGAAGTCGGCGGCCTCGTTGACGATCTCGCGCACTTCCGCGTCGATCTTCTTTAATTCCGCCTCATCGACCTTGGCGTCGAGCAGACGCTTGCGCACCTGCTCGATCGGGTCCTGATCGTGACGGACCTTCTCGACCTCCTCGCGCGTGCGATACTTCGCGGGATCGGACATCGAGTGACCGCGATAGCGGTAGGTCTGCATTTCGAGGATGTAAGGGCCCTTGCCGTCGCGGCACCAGGCCGCTGCACGTTCCGCCGCCGCCTTCACCGCGCGCACGTCCATGCCATCGACCTGCTCGCCCGGAATGTTGAAGGCGATGCCGCGCTTGGAGAAATCGGTCTGCGCGGAGGAGCGCGTCACCGAGGTGCCCATCGCATAACGATTGTTCTCGATCACATAAATGATCGGCAGCTTCCACAACTCGGCCATGTTGAAGCTCTCGTAGACCTGGCCCTGGTTCGCCGCGCCGTCGCCGAAATAAGCGACGCTGATATTGCCGTTGTTGCGGTAGCGGTTGGCGAAGGCCAATCCGGTGCCGAGCGGCACCTGTGCGCCGACGATGCCGTGACCGCCGTAGAAGTGCTTCTCCTTGCTGAACATGTGCATGGAGCCGCCCTTGCCCTTGGAGTAGCCGTGGCGGCGTCCGGTCAGTTCCGCCATCACGCCCTTGGGGTCCATGCCGGTCGCCAGCATGTGGCCGTGGTCGCGATAACCGGTGATGATCTGGTCGCCCTGCTTCAGCACCATCTGGATGCCGGTGACGACAGCTTCCTGCCCGATATAGAGATGGCAGAAGCCGCCGATCGCGCCCATGCCGTAAAGCTGTCCCGCCTTTTCCTCGAAGCGGCGGATCAGAAGCATGTCACGCAGCGCGACAAGTTCCTGCTCCTTGGTGAATTCCAGTTTGGCGGCACCAGCCGACGTGCCTTTGGTCGCGGCTGCCGAAGGTTTTCCAGGGGGCATGAGATGTCCGGATAAGAGAGGCGATGAATCCTCTCTACTCCAACTCCGATCCGCGTGGAAGGATCGCGTAACGCCACAGGAATACAAAAGATTTTGCAGCGCAGCGACTTGAAACTTATGGCATCGCGCGCGAGCGTTTTTGAAATTTGTGTTTCCTGTTTCGTAATCGGGTCACATCGCGGCGGTACCGTTGCCTGTGCGGACACAGGCCGCCCCTCCTACACTTCGACGGGAACGGCTCTGCTTCAAGAGCGCTTCGATTCCCGCCACGAAGCGCCAACCCAACCGGCTTCTCCGCCGTTGGGCAGGTTCTCCCTTGACCAGTCCTATTTCATGAACGGATTGCGGAAGCCTCCGCTGTTTCCACCGCCCGGCGCCGTCCGTTGCGGGAATGTTTGTTCGAGATAATTGAGGACGATTTCACGATCCTTAGCCTCGAGTTCAGGCATGCCATGCCGTGCGATCATCAGGTTGATCGATTCATCCCATTGGCGGCGATTCATGCCTTGCTGAGCCACGAGTTTGAAGCCGTGGCAGGCCGTGCACGTATAAAAGGTTTCTTCGCGGCCAGAGCCTGCCGGATAATCCTCCGGCGCTTCCTCCGTTTGTGCCGCAGCCATGGTAGCCGCGGCGATACTGACGACAACAGCGAGACCAATCCGCCGCGCAAGACGCGCGGCGGACATAGTCATGGTGAAATGACGAGGCTTCGACATCAGCCGACCAGCACTGCGACACGGTGCATGGCATTGCCGCCGTAGCCTTGCGGATTCCAGACTCCCGCGAGATGCGGCTGCATCACGCCTCTGGAATCCGTGCCTCTCGTCCAGATCTCGTAATAGCCGTCGCTTGGCAGCTTGACGGTCGCGGTCCAGCGCTGCCAATCATACTTGTTCTTCGGCTTGCCGACCTTTGCCTTGGTCCACGTCGCACCGAAATCGGTGGAGACATCGACCTCCTGCACCGTCAGGTCACCGGCCCAGGCCGCGCCGCGCAGCTTGACCTCCTTGGTGCCTGCGGCGAGCTTGGCACCGTTTGCCGGACTGGTGATGATCGAGCGCACCGGCATCGACTCCAGAATCCTGAAGTTCTTCGGGTCGCCCTTGTCGCCGGGAATCATCGGCTTGATCGGCACCCGGTAGGAAAAGCCGGTCATGCCCGGCCCGTCATGCTCCTTGTCGCGAAGCGTGATGCGGTTGAGCCATTTCGCCGAGAGCGAACCCGGCCATCCGGCAATGAAAAGCCGCAACGGGCCGCCGTTGATGTTGGGAAGCGGATCACCATTGATCTGCCAGACGATCAGATTGTTTTCGTCCATCAGCTTCTTGACCGGGACACCTCGCGACACCGTCGCTTTGCTGGCATCGCCGGACAAATGCTGATCGCTGCCGTAATGCGCCGAGAACACCGCCGAGGGCTTGAGGCCCGCGCTCTTGAGAACGTCGGCAAGCCGGACGCCGGTCCATTCCGGACAACCCGCGCCACCATTGGTCCACTGATTGCCGCGCGCTTGCGGCGTGAAAAACGAACGGCCATTGCCGCCGCATTCCAGCACCATGCGTCGCGTGACCGGCTTGTATTTCGATTTCAGTTCACCGAGCGTCAGCGTCAGCTTCTTGTTGACCTCGCCGTCGATCACGAACGACCATTTGTCCGGATCTTTCGCCTCCTCCGGCGTCTGTCCGTTGTTGCGCACGAACAGTTTGTTGGTCGGCGTCGTATCGTCATCGAGTTGATCTTCCGGCGTTTCCGCGACCAGAGGCCGGTCGCCAAGCACCACGAGCTTGTCGCTCTTGCCGGGGAAGCTGAGATATTGCGGCCCCTTAGGCGCCGCGGGTGCAGCGCCCGCAGGCGGAGTCGCCGGCGGGGTCGATTGCGCGAATGCTGCCGGAATCAAACCGCCTGGCATGTTGGCGGCAAACGGAATGGCTCCCCCAACCGCCGCGCCCATGGCGGCAAGACCCGCGCCACCTAAAAAGCCGCGACGTCCCATGTCGGTCTTGCGGCCGAAAACATTCGCATCCGCTCTTTCCGGGTCGTCCTGATAAAGTTCGTCGATCGAACGTTCGCGCGCGTACTCCTTGACCTGCTTCATGGCCGCTCTCCCTGTCGTTGGTTTCGCTCCCGAAACCGACTAGCCGGCACTCGCGTCCCGAGTGCCGTTATGCTGCCTGAAGCGTATGGTGGAGAAAATTATCCTGCAACGCGACGAATAGCGCGCCAAACTCACGCTCCTGCGCGTTCAATAATGAACGAGGAGGAATACTAAAAAGCATGAGCAAAGGGCCACGGGAGAGACGCCCTCATCCAGCGCCCGTCCCGCGTGGCGTACGATATTCCAATCTCAGCGATTGAGGAGGCGAACCAGATCGCGCGGATTTCCGTACTCGAGCTGGTAGCGCGCCTCCTCGTCGAGCATGTCCGGATCGACACGATCGGAGCGCAGCAGCGCGACGTGTTTCTCTTCATCGGCGCGCTGGGCCTTGAGCCGGGCCAGTTCCGTCGTCAGCGCGGCGGCTTCCTTTTCCAGTTCGACGCGCGCGTTGAGGCCGTAACGGCCGGTATAGGCGTTGACGCCGAAATAGGTGATGAACCCGGCCGCGATCGCATAGAGCGCGAGGCCGGTCAGGATCGCCTTGAATCGTGCGCGAGAAACCATCCGCGCACGATGCCCCGGCAGGGTTAATGCCGCGCTAATACCTCAACCCGCGAGGGCTTTCTTTTGCTGTTCAACGAACGCGGCGAACGCCTCGCCATACTGGTGCAACACCTTGCCGAAGCTCTCGCTCGTGACTTCGCCCTGTTCGTTGAACGAGTTCCCGACATGAGTCAGGTAGATTTCCGGCTGACCAAGGATCGGCCCGGTGATGCCCGGCAATGAGCGCTTCAACTCCATCGCCGCGCTGACGCCGCCAAGCGGGCCCGGCGAGTTGCCGATGATGCCGACAGGCTTGCCACGAAACGCGCTCTGCCCCGAGGGACGCGACGCGATGTCGATGGCGTTCCGGAGCACACCGGAAATCGAGCGGTTGTATTCCGGCGTCACGAAGATCACCGCGTCCGACGCCTTGATCTTGTCGCGGAACGCCAGCCAGTCGGCAGGCGGATTGGCTTCAAGGTCCTGATTGAAGAACGACAGGCCATGCAGGGTCGCCACGTTCAGCTTTAGCGAGGCCGGAGCCGTCTTCGCCAGGGCGTTGGCAATCTTGAGGCTGAAGGATTCCTTGCGAAGGCTTCCGACGATGACCAGAACTTGATGGGGCATGGCAAATCCTTGAGGCAATGAGGCGGTTGGGTGCTACTGCGTGCACCTTACCCCGCGGCCACAGAAACATGCAAGTGCATGAATCTGCGGCGGCGGCACTCACGTCATCAAGTTGTTATGCGCCGATCTTCGCGGACAGCTTCAAGCCAGCGCGCGAAGCGCCGCGCGGCCCGCATAAACCGCCTGATTGTCGAGTTGCTGCTCGATGCGCAGGAGTTGGTTGTACTTCGCGGTACGATCCGAGCGCGCGAGCGAGCCGGTCTTGATCTGCCCGCAATTGGTGGCAACCGCGAGATCGGCGATGGTGGAGTCCTCCGTCTCGCCGGAGCGATGCGACATCACGGCGGTGTAGGCCGCCTTGTGCGCCATCTCCACGGCGGCGAGGGTTTCCGTCAGCGTGCCGATCTGGTTGACCTTGACGAGGATCGAGTTGCCGATCCCCTTCTTGATGCCATCGGCCAGCCGTGTGACGTTGGTGACGAACAGGTCGTCGCCGACAAGCTGGACCTTGCCGCCGATCAGATCGGTCAGTTCCTTCCAGCCTTCCATATCGTCCTCGGCCATGCCGTCCTCGATCGAGACGATCGGATAGCGGCCGGTGAGGTCGGCGAGGTACTTCGCCTGTTCGGACCGCGAGCGGGTTTTCTTCTCGCCTTCATAGACATACTTGCCGTCCTTGAAGAACTCGGTCGAGGCGCAGTCCAGCGCCAGCATCACGTCGCTGCCTGCCTTGTAGCCCGCCTTGCCGATGGCGCTCATGACGAAGTCGAGTGCTGCATCCGCAGACGGCAAGTTCGGCGCGAAGCCGCCCTCGTCGCCGACATTGGTGTTGTGGCCGGCCTTCTTCAGTTCGCCGCGCAGGGTGTGGAAAATCTCCGCGCCGCAGCGCAGGGCTTCGGCGAAGCTCGCCGCGCCCACCGGCATCACCATGATTTCCTGAAAGTCGATCGGATTGTCGGCATGCACGCCGCCGTTGACGATGTTCATCATCGGCACAGGGAGGGTGCGCGCCGAGGTGCCGCCGACATAACGATAGAGCGGCATTCCGAGCGATTCCGCCGCCGCTTTCGCGACCGCCAGCGACACGCCGAGAATGGCATTCGCGCCGAGGCGCTTCTTGTTCGGCGTGCCGTCGAGCGCGATCATCGCGTTGTCGATCTGCACCTGCTGCTCGGCTTCCATGCCGCCGATGGCGTCGAAGATCTCGCCGTTGACGGCCTCGACCGCCTTCTGCACGCCCTTGCCGAGATAGCGGCCCTTGTCGCCGTCGCGCAGTTCCACCGCCTCATGGGCGCCGGTCGAAGCGCCCGACGGCACGGCGGCGCGGCCCATCGAGCCATCCTCCAGAACCACATCGACCTCGACCGTCGGATTGCCACGGCTGTCCAGGATTTCGCGGCCAATAATATCGACGATGGCAGTCATGAGCGCCTCTTTGGAATTGGGGGTGGAAACAGGATGGCTGCCTTCTACAGCAAGGATTCCGGCGGGAAAAGCCGCATGGACGCATGGCCCGATGAATGACCGATGACGGGCGGCTTCAATTTCGCTATCACCTCCGCCATGGAGAAAAAAATGTCACGAAAGCCGCGCAAAACCTCTGCAAAGGCCCTGCTCCAGCTCGGGCGGCCGGTGGCCCCTCCCGCATCCCCAGATGAGGCGAAACTGGATCGCGTGCCCAACCCGCACCCCGGCACGGGATATCTCGTGCGCTTCGCCGCTCCCGAATTCACCAGCCTGTGCCCGATCACCGGCCAGCCCGACTTCGCGCATCTCGTGATCGACTACGTGCCCGGCGACTGGCTGGTGGAATCGAAGGCGCTGAAACTCTACCTCGCGAGCTTCCGCAACCACGGCGCGTTCCACGAGGACTGCACGGTCGCGATCGGCAAACGCCTCGTGCGCGAGATCAAGCCGCAATGGCTGCGCATCGGCGGCTACTGGTATCCGCGCGGCGGGATTCCCATCGACGTGTTCTGGCAGACCGGCAAGCTGCCGAAAAACATCTGGGTGCCGGAGCAAGGCGTGCCGCCGTATCGCGGGCGGGGTTAGTTACGACGCCTTCTTCGCCACCTGATCGAACGCCATAAGCGTCTTAAGAAGCCCCTCGAAGTCCTTGAGCGGCACCATGTTCGGCCCATCGGACGGCGCGTGGTCAGGATCGGGATGGGTCTCGATGAACACGCCGGCGACGCCGACCGCCACCGCTGCGCGCGCCAGCACCGGCACGAACTCGCGCTCTCCGCCCGATGATGTACCCTGCCCGCCCGGCTGCTGCACCGAATGCGTCGCATCGAAGATCACCGGCGCGCCGGTGGTGCGCGCGAGGATCGGCAGCGCGCGCATGTCGGAGACCAGCGTGTTGTAGCCGAACGATGCGCCGCGCTCGGTCACCAGCACGTTGGCGTTGCCGCCGCTGGTGATCTTCGCGACCACGTTTTTCATATCCCAAGGGGCCAGGAACTGGCCCTTCTTGACGTTGACGACCTTGCCGGTCGCAGCCGCCGCGAGCAGCAGGTCGGTCTGACGGCACAGGAACGCGGGGATTTGCAACACGTCCACCGCCTGCGCGACGTCTGCGCATTGCGCGGCCTCATGCACGTCGGTCAGCACCGGCAGGCCGAGGCTGTCGCGGATTTCGGCGAATATCGGCAGCGCCTTCGCGATCCCGATGCCGCGCTCGGCGGATGCACTGGTGCGGTTGGCCTTGTCGAAGGAGGTTTTGAAAACGAGACCGATCTTCAGTCTTGCCGCGATCTCCTTCAGCGCGGAAGCCACTTCGAGCGCATGCGCACGGCTCTCAAGCTGGCACGGCCCCGCGATGACCGCGATCGGCAGATCGTTGCCGAAGGTGACGTTGCCGACCGATACGGTTTTTGAAGCTGAAACCAAGGGGATGCTCCGCGTTGAGGCCCCCTTTTGCCGGGAGCGCGGGCCAAGATCAAGGCGATCCGGATACTTTCACCCCGTCAGGCTTATCGCGTTTCCTCGAAAATCAGCGTCGCGCCGAATGCATTCTCCGGCACAATCACCACGCGCCCCACCCTGCGCTGATGCGCGATGCCGCCTGCATTCAGGCGCGCTTCCAGAGCCGCGAGATCGCGCACATTGAGCCGCAGGCCGGACAATTCCGCGCCCTCGCCCGCCATCGTTTTCGTCACGCCGAACTGATCGCGGAAGCTCGGCGCTTCCATGATGTCGAGATCGCCGTGCGGCGTCACCGATTTCACACCGATGGAATTGGAATGCAGCAGCCGCACACCGGTGAAGGCGGAGAGGAACACATGATGGTCGGTCGGATTGTCGGCGACCATCACCACACCGCCAATGCCAATCGTTCCGTTCTCATGCGCCTGACGTGTCGAATTCCAGAAGTTTTGTGGAAAACGATGCTGGCAAACGGCGAAGCCCGCATGGGGCGACAGCTCATCGCGCGCGAACGCCAGCGAGAACGCGACTTTCACCGGCTTGCCGTCCGCGCCCGCACCTTCGCGCTCGAAATCGAACACCGCAAACCCGCCGATGCCCGCGTCGTCGAACAGCTTCGCATCGGCGCGCGCGTCGGTGCTGGCCAGTAGCACCATGCTGATCCCCTCGCGCGTTTTCAAAAAATCGCGCTGGAAGGCACCGAACGAAAACTGTCCCGGCGCAAAAGGCACGATCTTCTCCGGCTCCGCGACTTCGAGAAGCTCGATGAAGAAACCGGGCATTTGAATAATGCGGTTATGCGTGCCCCACGGATGGCGATTGCGTCCGCCGACCTGAAAGCCAGCGCGCGCGTAAAACTCCGCCGCCGCGTCGAGATCGCGCACGGCATGAACGACATGGTCGAGACCGCGCGGCCGCGACCATGTCTGCGTCGGCATGGTCGGACGGTCGTTCACTTCACCGAGGAGTAGGATGTCGGCGTAAGAAACGAGCTTGCGATGTTGGAAACGATCTGGCCGTCCTTCTCGGTCTCGGCGCGCTCCCTGATCCATTCGGGGTCGGACTGGAAGGCATTCCATTTCGTCTCGCGCTCGGCGAGCGAATCCCATTCCAGCAGATAGGTCAGTTCGTGATTGGACGGGCCGACGAGCGTGGTGAAGAACCCGGCCTGCTTGATGCCGTGCTTTTCCCAGATCTTCAGCGTTTTGGTCTCGAAACGCTTCGACAGCGCAGGCAAACGGCCCGGCAGACAGGTATAAACGCGCAACTCATAAATCTTCGACATGGCAAACCCCGGATTTCGATGGCGGCTTTATAGCGGCTCGCCGCGTTTCTGTCTGCGCCTCGCGCAGCCGATTTCCCTCCGCCATTCGTTGGTCTTTTGAAATCGCGTCAGCCCGCGAAGCGGTCCGTCGCCAGCTTGAGATCGAGTATCTCTTTTTCGTTGAGCCAACGGATGTCTTTCGTCGCCGACATCGCTTGCAGGATGGACGGCGATATGCCCATCTTCGTCATGTAGGCGAGAATGATGCCCGTGGTCTTTTGCGTATCGGCGACCACATCGCGGCCGAAATCCGCACTTTGCGGCGCGTCGGTGGTGAACTGGTGCACGCCGAGCGCGGAGCCGGGAAAGGCTTCGCGGACCACGCCGCCAGCGAAAACCAATACGCAGGCACTGGCGCAATAGGACGCGCGCACGCGCCCTTCTCCGTCGAGCGTGCCGACCATCGTGGTCAGGCCGCGCGCGCGGACGACCTCGCCCATGATAAGGCCCTGATCGAGACGCCCGCCCGGAGACGACAGCAGCACCACATCGCCGGACGCGAGTTTGGCTTCGTCCAGCCGCTCGCGAAACCAGCTCGCCGCGGCGGCCCCGATCGGACCCCTGACCGCGAGCACGCGCCGCGCGCGTCCGTTCACCTGCACTTCGCCGGTCGAGGACGACAGCGACGGCGAAACGAAGCGATCCTTCCAGTAGGCCCATGCCGCGGGTTGCGACAACTCCTGCCACGCCTGACCGCCCCACAGCGCGAGGATGAGAACCGCGAACAGGATCGAGGACAGCGACGCGCGACCGAACCAGCGGCGGGTTGGGCCTGACGGCGCATCGCCGAGGTTCGGTTCAGATGCTTCGGCGGCGGGTTGTCCCCATGGTCCGCCCGCATCCCTTGGCGACAGACCGGGAGGTTTGATCTTCGGAATCATGAGCGGTCCAGAGCGTCGGCCGGAGACATCCGGCGACCATTAATCTGGCGACGGTGGCGGTCAAATGGAAGTGCGGCCGATCACACCAGACGGCTCTGCACCACCGCCGCCTCGATGAAGGAGGAGAACAGCGGATGCGGGTCGAGCGGGCGCGACTTCAATTCGGGATGGAATTGAACACCGATGAACCACGGGTGATCCTCGTATTCGACGATCTCCGGCAGCACACCGTCCGGCGACATGCCGGAGAAACGCAGGCCGTGCTGCTCGAGGCGGTCCTTATAGGCGGTGTTGACCTCGTAGCGGTGGCGATGGCGCTCCGAAATCTCGGTCGCGCCGCCATAGACCTGCGAGACGCGGCTGCCCTTGCGCAGCGCCGCCGGAAAAGCGCCGAGCCGCATGGTGCCGCCAAGATCGCCCGCCTTGCTGCGCTTCTCCAGCTCATTACCGCGCAGCCATTCGGTCATCAGACCGACCAGCGGCTCTTTCGTCTCGCCGAACTCGGTGGAGTTGGCGTCCTTGATGCCGACGAGATTGCGCGCGGCCTCGATCACCGCCATCTGCATGCCGAAGCAGATGCCGAAATACGGCACGCGGCGCTCACGCGCGAACTGCACCGCCTTGATCTTGCCCTCCGCGCCGCGCTGGCCGAAGCCGCCCGGCACGAGGATGCCGTTGACGTGTTCGAGGAACGGCGCGGGGTCCTCTCGCTCGAACACCTCGCTCTCGATCCAGTCGAGATTGACCTTCACCTTGTTGGCGATGCCGCCATGCGACAGCGCCTCCATCAGAGATTTATAGGCGTCCTTCATGCCGGTGTACTTGCCGACCACGGCAATCGTCACCTGACCTTCCGGATTGCGCACGCGCTCGTTGATTTCGTGCCACGGCGCAAGCGCCGGCGGCTGCTTCGGCTCGATGCCGAACGCCGCCAGTACCTCGTCGTCGAGACCGGCTGCATGATAAGCCTCCGGCACGGCATAGATGTTGTCGACGTCGCGCGCCTCGATCACGGCGCTTTCACGCACGTTGCAGAACAGGCCGAGCTTGCGGCGCTCCTCCTTCGGGATTTCCCGGTCGGTGCGGCACAGCAGAATGTCCGGCTGGATGCCGATCGAGCGCAGTTCCTTCACCGAATGCTGGGTCGGCTTGGTCTTGAGTTCGCCCGCGCTCGGGATGTACGGCAGCAGCGTGAGGTGGATGTAGATCACGTCGCCGCGCGGCAGATCGTTCTTGATCTGGCGGATCGCCTCGAAGAACGGCAGGCCCTCGATGTCGCCCACCGTGCCGCCGACCTCGCAGAGCACGAAGTCGTAACCCTCGTTGCCGGTGACGACGAAATCCTTGATGGCGTTGGTGACGTGCGGGATCACCTGCACGGTCGCGCCGAGATAGTCGCCACGGCGCTCCTTGGCGAGAATGTCCTGATAGATGCGGCCTGTGGTGATGTTGTCGGCCTTGGTCGCCGGACGGCCCGTGAATCGCTCGTAGTGGCCGAGATCGAGGTCGGTCTCCGCGCCATCGTCGGTGACGAACACCTCGCCGTGCTGATACGGCGACATCGTGCCGGGATCGACATTGAGGTAGGGATCGAGCTTGCGAAGGCGGACCTTGTAGCCTCGCGACTGCAAGACAGCGCCGAGCGCCGCCGATGCCAGTCCTTTTCCGAGCGAGGAAACCACGCCGCCGGTGATGAAAATGTACCGCGCCATGGGAGCCTACCTTTATCGCCACGGGCGAGATTCGCAAAACGAATCGCCCTTCCCCCCGGAAAAAATCATTCCCTGTGGGTTACGTTGAATTTTAAACAAACACAGCCAGTTGGCGGCCATCGCTCAAGCGCGACAGCAGCACCGCCGGGGATGTGTCCACCGGTTTGGTCGAACCCTTACTTGGACTGCGGCGCCTGCGGAGCGGCCGGCTCTGCGGGCTTGAGCGAATCCAGAAGGTTCTTTTCCGGTGCCGGCGAGCCCGATTGCGACACCGGCGCGGGATTGATCAGCGACTTCGGCCGGTTGTCGTAACCGGCCAGCCAGGACAGAAACAGGCTGGTGATGAAGAAGCCCGCCGCCAGAATCGCGGTGGTCCGGGTCAGAAGATTCGTGGTGCCCCGGCTCGACATGAAACCGCCGCCACCGCCGCCGCCGATGCCAAGGCCGCCGCCTTCCGAGCGCTGCAACAGCACGACGCCGATCAGCGCGGCGACAATGATGAGATGGATGACGATGACGACGGTCTGCATAGTGTCTTTCCGGCACAAACAATCGCGCCCGGCGAGCCGGATACGCCAATGTCTGAGGGGTTGAGGTTGGCGCGTCTGTACACGATCGGAGCGGCGAACGCCACCCCGCCGCGCCCTGCTCTATCTGGGAACTGCCGCCGCGATCGCAAGGAAATCGGCCGCTTTCAGGCTCGCTCCCCCGATCAGGCCTCCATTGACGTCGGCCAAAGCGAGAATTTCGGCGGCGTTGCCGGGCTTCAGAGACCCGCCATAAAGCACCCGCACGCCTGCGCCGTCCGCCTTGAACCTCTCCGTCAGATTCTTGCGGATAAAGGTATGGATTTGCTCGATATCTTCCGATGTCGGGGTCAGTCCGGTTCCGATCGCCCAGACCGGCTCGTAGGCCACCACCAGATTGGCCGAGGTAGCCCCGTCCGGAATGGAGCCTGCCAACTGGCCGCCCACAACGTCCATGGCCCGTCCGGCGTCGCGCTCGGCGCGGGTTTCGCCGACGCAGACAATGGCGACGAGCCCCGCGCGCCAGGCCGCCTCCGCCTTCGCCCGCACCACGGCATCGCTTTCACCGTGGTCCGCCCGGCGCTCCGAATGCCCCACGATGACGTAGGTGGCACCGGCATCCTTCAGCATTTCGGCGGCAATATCGCCGGTATGGGCACCCGACGCCTCGGCGTGGCAGTCCTGTCCCCCGATGGCGAGTTGCGATCCTTTGGCGCGGGCGGCGAACCCCGCCACCAGCGTAGCGGGCGGGCAGATCAGCAGATCCGCGTTCCCCTTGCCGGCGGCTCCCGAACCCAGGATCGCATCCAGCTCCGCCACAGACCCTTGCAGGCCGTTCATTTTCCAGTTTCCCGCAATCAGCGGTCGGATCGTCCCCGGCATTCCTCGCCCATCCCCTTCATTGTTGTTCCTTTTCGCTAGCAGAGGGCCTGCCCCCGCGCCACCCGCCGCCGCGCCTTATCCAGCACTCCCCGGCCCGGCTGCTGGCCCGCGCCGGTTGCCCCCGCCGGAGCGGCGTTTTATACGAGACGGAACAATGCGGTGAGGGCCTTCGGCCCGGTCTGTTCCGCTTCCTCCTACAAATGTGGTGTCATGCTCCGAGGGATACGAAACGTCACGTCGAACCGGGTCGGCAAGGCGATCATGAGCGTGCTGTTCGGCATCCTCATCGTCAGCTTCGCCGTCTGGGGCATCGCCGACATCTTCAAGGGCTCGACGCAGACGACGCTCGCAACGGTCGGCAGCACCGATATTCCGCTGGAGCAATTCCGCTCGGCCTATACCGACAAGCTGCAACAGATCAGCCGCCAGATCCGCCGGCCGCTCACGCCCATCCAGGGCCGTGCCTTCGGCATCGACCGCCAGTTGCTGCAACAGACCATCGCCGAGGCGGCGCTCGACGAGGAAGCCCGCCGCATGGGCCTTCGGATGTCGGATGCCGAGATCGTGCACACCATCTCGACCGATCCGACCTTCGCCGGGCCGAACGGCAAGTTCGACCCCGCCCGCTTCGCCATGGCGATGCGCGATTACAGCTACACCGAGCAGCGCTATATCGCGGAGCAGCGCCGCCTCACCCTGCGGCGTGAGTTGATCGGGAGCATCGTCGCGGGCGCCGAGCCCTCCAAAGCCCAGATCGAGGCGATCAGCCGTTTCCAGGACGAACAGCGCACCGTCGACTATGCCAAGCTCGGCCCCGATCAGGCCGGCACCATCGAGACGCCACCGCAGGACGCGCTCAACACCTATTTCGAAGCCCACAAGGCTCAGTTCCGCGCGCCGGAATACCGCAAGGTGGTCTATCTCACGCTCTCGCCCGACGAACTCGCCAAGAAGGTCGTGGTGTCCGATGACGATGCGCGCAAAATTTACGACAGCCGCCGCGGCGACTACGTGAAGCCGGATCGTCGCGAGGTGCAGCAGATCGCCTTCCAGAGCGAGGACGCCGCCAAGGCTGCGCGCGCCAAGATCGCGGGCGGCATGTCGTTCGATGATCTCGCCAAGGAGATGAAGCTGACATCCGGCGACACAAACCTCGGCCTCGTCAGCGAGAAGAGCCTCGGCGATCCCATCATCGCCAGGGCCGCGTTCGCGCTGCCGCTCAACGAAGTCAGCGAGCCGGTGAAGGGCGCGCTTGCCACCGTGCTGCTCAAGGTCACGAAGATCGAGCCCGGCTCGACGGAGGCCTTCGAGAAAGTCGCGCCCGCCATCAAGAAGGAAATCGCCGAGCAGCGCGTGCGCGCCGACTTCGACAAGATGCGCAACGCCGTCGAGGACGAGCGCAGCGGCGGCGCCAGCATCGCGGAAGCCGCGCAAAAGAACGGCCTCGAAGCGACAACGGTCGATGTCGATCGCTCCGGCCGCACGCCGGACGGCAAGGAAGCGCCCCTGCCGAAAGGCGTCGATCTCATCACGGCGGCGTTCGGCAGCGATGTCGGCGTCGATAACGATCCCCTCACCTTCCCCGGCGGCGAAGTCTGGTTCGACGTGCTCGGCGTCACCCCCTCGCGCGATCGCACGCTCGATGAGGTCAAGGATCAGGTCACCGCGCGCTGGCGCGACGAGCAGGTCGCCACGCGCCTGCGCGCCAAGGCCAAGGAGCTTGTCGAGAAGATCAACAAGGGTGGCGTGTTCGCGACCGAAGTGAAGGCCGCCGGACTGACCGCGCAGACCTCTGCCCCGTTCAAGCGCGAGGACAAGGTCAACGGTCTGCCGGATATCGTCGTCGATACGGCCTTCCGGACAGCGAAGGGCAGCGCAGCGATGGCGGAGAACACGCCCGCCAGCAGCGGCGTGGTCGTGTTGCAGGTCGCCAATGTCACCACACCGGCAATCGATCTCAATTCGGACGAATCCAAAAAGATGAAGGAAGGTCTCGCGCAGAACCTCAGCGACGAGCAGATCGGGCAATACATCACCCATCTGGAAACCACCCTCGGCGTGAAGGTGAACGAGAACGCATTCGCGATCGCGACCGGCGCGACCGGCAACCAGTGACCGGCCTCGCCATGCGCGATTTCAAATCGATCCTCGCCAAACTCGCGGACGGCAAAGCGCTCGCGCGCGAGGAAGCCGTGGCTGCATTCGACTACCTGATGTCCGGCGAGGCCACGCCATCGCAGATCGCCGGCGCGCTGATGGCGATGCGGGTGCGCGGCGAAACCGTGGACGAGATCACGGGTGCCGTGTCGGCCATGCGCGCCAGGATGCTGCGCGTGACCGCCCCCGCAGACGCGGTGGACGTGGTCGGCACCGGCGGCGACGGCGCGGGATCGGTCAATGTCTCGACCTGCGCGGCATTCATCGTCGCGGGCGCGGGCGTACCCGTCGCCAAGCACGGCAACCGCGCGATGTCGTCGAAATCCGGCGCGGCCGATGTGCTGGCCGCGCTCGGCGTCAATATTGACCTCTCGCCCGAACAGGTCGGCGCCTGCATCGCCAAGGCGGGCATCGGATTCATGTTCGCGCCCGCGCATCACCCCGCGATCCGCCATGTCGGCCCGACCCGGGTGGAACTCGGCACCCGCACGATCTTCAATTTGCTGGGTCCGCTCGCCAATCCGGCGGACGTGACGCGGCAGATGATCGGCGTGTTCGCCAGGCATTGGGTCGAGCCTGTGGCGCAGGTTCTGAAGAATCTCGGCGCGACCTCCGCCTGGGTGGTGCACGGCTCGGACGGGCTCGACGAGATCACCCTCACCGGCCCGACTTACGTGGCCGAACTGGCCGATGGCGCGATCCGTTCATTTGAAGTCTCACCTGAAGACGGCGGTCTTTCCATCGTGAAAAACGCCGACCTCCAGGGTGGCGACGCCACCGCCAACGCGGCGGCGCTCGACGCCGTGCTCAAGGGCGCGCAGAACCATTATCGCGATGTCGCCCTGCTCAACGCCGGTGCGGCGCTTGTCGTCGCGGGCAAGGCGAAACACCTCAAGGAAGGTGTTGCGCTCGGCATCAAGTCGCTCGACAGTGGGGCCGCGTCCCAAAAACTCGCGCAACTCGTCGCCGTGTCCCGTGCTTGAGGTGGATCAACCCTTGTCCGACATCCTGCAAAAGATCGAACGCTACAAGCGCGAGGAAATCGCAGCCGCCAAGGCCGCGCGCCCGCAGGCCGAGATCGAGGCGGCGGCACGGCGCGCCGCGCCCGCGCGGGGTTTCGCCAAGGCAATCGAAAATACGATCGCGCGCGGAAATTACGCGCTGATCGCCGAGATCAAGAAAGCCTCGCCGTCCAAGGGACTGATCCGCGCCGATTTCGATCCGCCCGCGCTCGCGCGCGCCTACGAGGCAGGCGGCGCGACCTGCCTGTCGGTGCTCACCGACACGCCATCTTTCCAGGGTCATCTCGATTTCATGGTCGCCGCGCGCGAGGCGGTTTCCCTGCCGGTGCTGCGCAAGGACTTCATGTACGACACCTATCAGGTGATGGAAGCGCGCGCGCACGGCGCGGACTGCATCCTCATCATCATGGCGGCGCTCGACGATGCCACCGCGCGCGACATCGAAACTGCGGCCTTCGATGTCGGCATGGACGTGCTGCTCGAAGTTCACAATCAGGATGAACTCGAACGCGCGTTGAAGCTGCGCTCGAAGCTCCTCGGCATCAACAATCGCAATCTGCGCACTTTCGAGACGACGCTCGCCACCAGCGAGGCGCTTGCCGCCATGGCGCCGAAGGATCGCATCATGGTCGGCGAGAGCGGCATCTTCACGCCCGCCGATATCGCCCGCCTCGCCCGCGTCGGCATCTCGACCTTCCTCGTCGGCGAAAGCCTGATGCGGCAGGCCGACGTCACCTCGGCGACCCGCACCCTGCTCGCGAAGGCTTCATGAGACCATGACCAAGCTCACCCATATCGACGCCAAGGGCGAAGCACATATGGTCGATGTGTCCGCGAAGGACGCGACCGAGCGCGTGGCGGTGGCGGAAGGTTTTGTGGTGATGAGCGTGGAAACGCTCAAGCTCATCGTCGAGGGCAACGCCAGGAAGGGCGACGTGCTCGGCACCGCGCGCGTCGCCGGAATCATGGCGGCCAAACGCACCTCCGACCTCATTCCGCTGTGTCATCCGCTGGCGCTGTCCAAAGTCACGCTCGACATCGTACCCGACGACAAGCTGCCCGGCTGCCGCGTCGAGGCGAGCGTCAAGGTGAAAGGCCCGACCGGCGTGGAGATGGAAGCGCTGACCGCTGTATCGGTCGCCTGCCTCACTGTGTACGACATGATCAAGGCGGTCGAGCGCGGCGTTCATATCGAAGGCATCCGCCTTCTCGAAAAAAGCGGCGGCAAGTCCGGCGTTTACAAACATCAGAAATAACACGGACGCTTCATCATGGCGCTGATGCCCGTCGCCGACGCACTGAACTCCATCCTCGATGGCATACAGCCTCTGCCTGCGGAGAACGTCGCGCTCGACGATGCGCTTCATCGCACGCTGGCCCGCGATGTCGCCGCCCGCCGCACCCAGCCGCCCGCGCCGATGTCGGCGATGGACGGCTACGCGGTGCGCACCCAGGATGCGCTTGCGGGCGCGCGCCTCACAGTGACCGGCGAGAGCGCCGCCGGGCGTCCATGCAATCTCTCGGTCGGCCAAGGCGAAGCGATCCGGATTTTCACCGGCGGCGTGGTGCCAAATGGAGCCGACACCATCGCCATTCAGGAGGACGTCGTCCGCGAGGGCAATGTCATCACCCTGTCGGAAGCCGTGCCCGTGCCGCGCCATGTCCGCAAGGCGGGCCTCGATTTCCATGAAGGCGATATACTGCTCAAGCGCGGCACCCGGCTGTCCGATCGCGACTTGTCGCTCGCCGCATCGATGAACCACCCGACGCTGCCGGTGCATCGCAAGCCGAAGATCGCGATCGTCGCCACCGGCGACGAACTGGTGATGCCGGGCATGGAGCCGAATCCGGGGCAGATCATCTACTCCAACGCCTATGCGATTAACGCGCTGGTCCGTAACAGCGGCGCTGAAACAATCAATCTTGGCATCGCGCGTGATACGCTGGACGACACCCGCGCCGCCATCCGCCGCGCCGAGGCGCTGGGCGCCGACATTATCATCACCACCGGCGGCGCGTCGGTCGGGGAGCACGATCTCGTCAAGCCATCGTTCGAGGCCGAAGGCATCGACATCAAATTCTGGAAGATCGCGCTGCGCCCCGGCAAGCCGATGATGCACGGCCGCAAGGGAGCGATGAGCGTGATCGGCCTGCCCGGCAATCCGTCATCGTCCTACGTGTGCTCGTTCGTGTTCGTGGTGCCGCTGATCCGCGCCCTGTTGGGTCGCGCGCATGTCGCCCATTGCGTCGAAACCGCCATCCTCGGCCACGACCTGCCCGCCAATGATCATCGTCAGGAATACATGCGGGCGCGGATCGAGATCAACGGCAACGGCGTCGCCGTCGCGACAACCGTCGATCATCAGGACAGTTCGCTGCTGAACAATCTGTCGGCCGCTGACGTTCTGCTGATCCGGCCGCCGCTGGCGCCTCCCGCACCGGCGGGCGCGCGCTGCGACATCATCCGGCTGCCCAGCTGAAAAGCGGAGAGCGTCTACGCCCGCCCGACGATCTGCATATTGGTGAGATCGGGAACAGGCGGACGGCGAGCGGCGCTTTCAATTTCCGCCAGCAATATATCGACATCGGATGGCAATGGCTGCCAGCCGCAGGGACACTCCTGTGCATGATGCGTAGCGGAAGACTGCCGATAGATCGCCCCGAGCGCGGAGGCCATCATCCGCATCACCGTCATCGGCGGCAGCGCCGAACTGTCGAGCGTCCGGCAAAACGTCGTCATCATGTGGCGATCGATCTCGGCCTGCATCGGTTCGGACCCGTCGTAATCTGCCATCGGCATCCCTCCTCCTGCTCGTCGCATCACGCGAAGACGTAGGCGGTTGCCACGAAGCGCTCAACCGAACATTCCCTTCTGGAATTAGAAGATATCGAAGCCATCGCATGGGCGGCATCGCGCGGCCAAATGACAGGCACCCTGGGCGCCTCCCAAGGGCGTGCCGTTTGCCCTGCACCGGAGGGTATTCAGCGCCACTTCCGGTCCATTCCGGTATGATTTCCTAAAAACAGTACTTTCAGATTCATAAGATTTTAACTATTGCAGAACATGTATGGAACATATAGTGTATGTTCATGATTTGTTTCGAGTGAGTCTGGCACCTGTCGTGAACAAACAGGCTGCCGGGAAAACGGGCAATGACCCGCCTGGACATGAATATCCGCTGGACGATGAGATCGAGGGCTGCGCCGGATGCTGACACGCAAACAATATGAACTGCTGCGCTTCATCAACGAGCGGCTGAAGGAAAGCGGCGTGCCGCCCTCCTTCGACGAGATGAAAGATGCCCTCGACCTGCGGTCGAAGTCCGGCATCCATCGGCTTATCACGGCACTGGAAGAGCGCGGCTTCATCCGCAGGCTCGCCAATCGCGCCCGCGCCATCGAGGTCATCAAGTTGCCCGAGCCTGCCGCCAGTAGCGGCGCCCGGCGCGGTTTCACTCCCAGCGTGATCGAAGGCAATCTCGGCAAGGTGCGCAGCACCGTTCCCGGCAGTTTCGACGAAAGCGGAGAGCAGCCTGTCGCGGTCCCCGTGATGGGCCGTATCGCCGCCGGTACCCCGATCGAGGCGTTGCAGACCCGCAGCCATACCATCAGCGTGCCGCCCGACATGCTCGGCTCGGGCGAGCATTACGCGCTCGAAGTGCGCGGCGATTCGATGATGGAAGCTGGCATCCTCGACGGCGACATGGCGCTGATCCAGCGCAACGAGAATGCCGACACCGGCGACATCGTCGTGGCGCTGATCGACGAGGAGGAAGCGACCCTTAAGCGTTTCCGCCGCCGTGGCGCTTCCATCGCGCTGGAGCCCGCCAACGCCGCCTATGAGGTCCGCATCCTGCCGCCAAACCGCGTCCGGATTCAGGGCAAGCTGATCGGGCTTTACCGGAAATACTGAGGCGGCGGCCGTTTAATCGGCTACCTCCTGCTCGCCCTCCGGCGGCGTCGCGTCGACCGGTTGCGGGGACGTACGATGCCCGAGGGTTTTGTTGCTTTGCGAGCCGCGTGACGCCTCAGGAATGGCTGGCGACCACGGCCGGTCCACCTCGACGGACTGGCTTGTGACGAGGCTGTAGCCCCGCGCCGTTCTCTTTAATGCAACGCCGCCCAGCCCACGCAGATCGTCGCGATGGAAGACCCGGGCGGCGCAATCGGCGGGTGCCGGATACGGCGTGACGACGACTTTCGCCTGCGCGCAATCGTCCGCCAGCGCCTCGGGCTGCCTCGTCAGCGCGACGAGATCGCCCTCCTTCCCCTCGGCCACGCAGCCAGCCTCGTCGCACGAGACGCCTTGCGCGATGCTCGGATCGGTGACCATGCGCCCATCCGCATCCGCCGCCAGCCACTCGCGCCAGACGAAGGCGTTCTTCGCCGTATGCATGATTCGCAACCGGCCATCCTTGCCGCGCACCGCGACGCTCAAAGCGTCGCGCGCGATCAGGATGTCAGGCTCGGTCACGACAGCTGCCCATGCCACGCCGCAACCGATCAGCGCCGCTCCCATCCAGCGCAACGGCGAGCGCAACAGGCCGAGAATGACGATCCCGCAACTCATCACGATCAGCGGCCCGATACCGAAGGCATGAACACGGCCGAACGCGCCGGGCAACGCCGCCACCCATTGCGACACCGCGATCATCCAGTCGATGCCGACCTCCATCAACCGCCAAAACAGGCTGTCGAAGCCGAACGGAATGGCCATGATCCCGAGCAAACCCGCAGGCATCACCAACGCGGACACCACCGGCATCGCGACCAGATTGGCGATGACGCCGTAGGGCGCGATGCGGTGGAAATGAAACGCGGCGTATGGCGTGGTCGCAAGGCCCGCGACGAACGACGCCAGCGCCAGCACGAGAAGCTCACGTCCACCCCAGGCCGCGAAGCGGCCGAGACGTGTGTCATCACTCGCGACAAACCATTGCGGCATTCCGATCTGCGCCAGCACGACGAGACCGAAGGTGGCGGCGAACGACATCTGAAAGCTGGGATGAACCAGAGATTCCGGCGCGATCAGCAGCACCAGCATGGCCGCGAGCGCCAGCGTACGGAACGTGATCGCACGCCGGTCCGCCATCACCGCGACCAGCACCAGAGCCGTCATATAGAACGAGCGTTGCGTCGCGACCTCCGCGCCGGACAGCAGCAGATAGAACAGCGCGGCGATCAGCGCCGCCAATGCGGCCCATTTCTTGATCGCATAACGCGCGCTCAACGCCGGGTTCAACGCCAACAGCGCGCGGATCGCGAAGAACACCACGCCCGCGACCACAGCCATGTGATAGCCGGAGATCGACAGCACATGGCCGAGGCCCGAAACGAACAACGCATCGTTGTTTGAAGAGGAAATCGCATCACGGCGACCGGTGAGGAGTGCAGTCGCGATCGCGCGCTGGTCGCCACTCAGGACCGTGCGGATGCGCGCATCCACCGCATCCCTCAGTTCCTGCATCCATGCCGCGTAACGCAAGCGCCAGCCGCGCTGTTCTGGCGCATCCTGCACCTTGATCGCACCGAGCGCGAAGCCGGACGCGCCGATGCCTTGAAAATACATGTCGCGTGCAAAGTCGTAGCCGCCGGGACGAAGCGGCCGCAGCGGCGGCAACAGCCGCGCCTTCAGCGTCACATAGCTGCCCACCGCGGGCGCGGTACCCTTGCGCACCGACAGCCTCACCCGCTGCAAGTGCGGCGCGCGATGCGCCTCCATCTTCGTCACCCGCAGCACAAAACGGTCGGTACGCTCGCGTTCCTCATGCGTCTCGACGAAGCCTTCCAGCGCCGCCGAACCAACCGGCGTCAGCAGCACCGTGTGCGAGACCCAGGCGGTCTTCAGCGTCGCGGTGGCAAAACCGGCGAGCAACGCCGCAAACAGCGCGATATAGGGAAATACAGGCCTTCGCCGCACGGCCAGCGCCAACAGGCACGCCAGTCCCGCGACCGGCACCACCACCACCGCGACCGGCTCGCGCGCCGCCGTGAAATAGAGTGCAATCCCTACCCCGAACGCGACCGGAATCCACGGCAGCAACCGACCCGGGCCGGTCTCGGCGCGGATCCATCTGAGATTCAATTCGGTGAGGAATTGCCACCAGCCGGAGCCGGAAATGGCAGACGCTGCCCTCTCGCGCGGTGGCCATGCGATGGCCCTCCCCGCGCGCGGCCGCTCCTGTTTGAGTCCCCCGTCCGCCATTGCGCCGCCCGTGTCGGCTGTCCCGCCGCCATGCTAGCGGAGACGGTCAGGCTCTGAACACGGGAACGGATGGGGAATCCGCAATTGATGCGCACGCTTCATCCGAGCAGGCCGAAAACCTTGGACCTCTCCCGTGTGAAGGGAACGCTCTACCGGCTTGCGAAAGTTACCCCGCCGCCTTGGCGTAGCTGTCGCGCAGGCCGACGGTGCGGTTGAACACAAGCTTGTCGGGCGTGGAGTCGCGATCGCGCACGAAATAGCCCTGCCGCTCGAACTGCACAGCGCCCTCTCCAGCATCGGACCTGAACGCAGGCTCGACCTTGCAGTCCACCAGAATCTCCAGCGAGTTCGGATTGAGCTGCGCGGCGAAATTGCCTGCCTCCGGCTGCGGTGTCGCGAACAGGTTGTCATAGAGCCGCACTTCCGCCGGCACCGCATGCGCGGCGCTGACCCAGTGAATCGTCGCCTTCACCTTGCGTCCGTCCGGTGCGTTGCCGCCGCGCGTGGCCGGATCGTAGGTACAGCGCAATTCGACCACCTCGCCCGCCGCGTTCTTGATGACCTCGCGGCAGGTGATGAAATAGGCGTAGCGCAGCCGCACCTCGCGGCCCGGCGCGAGACGGAAGAACTTTTTCGGCGGCTCCTCCATGAAGTCGTCCTGCTCGATGTAGAGTTCGCGGCCGAACGGAATCTTCCGCGTGCCCTGTGTCTCGTCCTCGGGGTGATTGACCGCCTCGAGCTCATCGGCCTGACCTTCGGGATAATTCTCGATCACCACTTTCAGCGGACGCAGCACGGCCATGCGGCGCAACGCGGTCCTGTTCAGCGTCTCGCGGATCGCGAAGTCGAACATGCCGATATCAACGGTCGAGTTCGCCTTGGCGACGCCGATGCGCTTGACGAAATCGCGCAGCGCCTCCGGAGGCACGCCGCGCCGCTGCAACCCGGCCAGCGTCGGCATGCGCGGATCGTCCCAGCCGGAAACGTGACCCTCGCGCACAAGCTCCGTCAGCACGCGCTTGGACAACAGCGTGTAGGTCATGTTGAGACGCGCGAATTCATACTGGCGCGGATGCGACGGCACCGGCAAATTGTCGAGGAACCAGTCGTAGAGCGGGCGGTGATCCTCGAATTCCAGCGTGCAGATCGAATGCGTGATGTGCTCGATGGAATCCGACTGTCCGTGCGCGAAGTCGTAGCTCGGATAGATGTTCCACGCGGTGCCGGTGCGCGGATGGTGCGCATGCAGGATGCGGTAGAGCACCGGGTCGCGCAGGTTGATGTTGCCCGATCCCATGTCGATCTTCGCGCGCAGCACGCGCGTGCCGTTCGCGAATTCGCCCGCGCGCATCCGCGCGAACAGATCGAGGTTCTCCTCCACCGAACGGTCCCGGAACGGGCTGTTCTGCCCGGCCTCGGTCAGGGTGCCGCGCGTCAGGCGAATCTCGTCCGGCGACTGGTCATCGACATACGCTTTCCCGGCGCGGATCAGATCCTGCGCCCAGGCGTAAAGCTGCTCGAAATAATCGGAGGCAAAATGCAGATGTTCGCCCCAATCGAACCCGAGCCAGCGCACGTCACGCTGGATGGCGTCGATGAACTCCTGCTCTTCCTTGGCCGGATTGGTGTCGTCGAAGCGCAGATGGCAGCGCCCGCCGAACTCCTCGGCGATGCCGAAATTCAGGCAGATCGACTTGGCATGGCCGAGGTGCAGGTAGCCGTTGGGTTCCGGCGGAAAGCGCGTCACCACGCCCTTGTGCTTTCCCGAGGCCAGGTCCGCCGCCACAATCTCGCGGATGAAGTCGCGGCCTGCATCCGGCGTCGATTCGTCAGTCATTTGCACCCTTTCAAGTTACGCCTTATCTGCCAAATCCGCGCCGCCGCGCCAAGGGGCGCAGATCCGTTCTGGCGGCCCGTAAAAAACGAACTTTTGACCCTCCGGCGGCATTTCAGCCGGGATGCCGGGACAGTGCCCCGGCAGTATGATAAAGGCCCGCCAATTCCTCCCCCATGGACCGATCGAACCATCCGAAATGACCAAACCCGTCGTCACCCGCTTCGCCCCCTCTCCGACCGGCTTTCTCCATATCGGCGGCGGACGCACCGCTCTGTTCAACTGGCTCTATGCCCGCAAGCTCGGCGGCAAGATGCTGCTGCGGATCGAGGACACCGACCGCGAGCGCTCCACGCAGGCGGCGATCGACGCGATCCTCGACGGGCTGAAATGGCTGGGTATCGATTGGGACGGCGAGACGATCTACCAGTTCAGCCGCGCCGGGCAGCACCGCGAGGTCGCCGAACACCTTCTGGCCGAGGGCAAGGCCTATCGCTGCTACGCGACGCCCGAGGAACTGACCCAGATGCGCGAGGCAGCGCGCGCCGAAGGCCGCGCCGTGCGCTACGATGGCCGCTGGCGCGACCGCGACCCGGCGGAGGCTCCTTCCGGAGCCAAGCCGGTGATCCGCCTCAAGGCTCCCCAGACCGGGGAAACCGCGATCGAGGATCAGGTCCAGGGCCGCGTGGTCTGGCAGAACGAGAATCTCGACGATCTCGTGCTGCTGCGTTCCGACGGCACCCCCACCTACATGCTCGCGGTGGTGGTGGACGACCATGACATGGGCGTGACACACGTCATTCGCGGCGACGATCACCTCATCAATGCTGCGCGCCAGAAGCATATCTACGATGCGCTGGGATGGGATGTCCCGGTGATGGCTCACATTCCACTAATCCACGGGCCGGACGGCTCGAAACTCTCCAAGCGACACGGCGCGCTCGGCGTCGAAGCCTATCGCGCTATGGGATACCTCCCGGCGGCCTTGCGGAATTATCTGGTGCGGCTCGGCTGGAGTCATGGCGATCAGGAAATATTTTCCACGCAGGAAATGATCGAGGCATTCGATCTTGGTTCGATCGGCCGCTCCGCCGCACGCTTCGATTTCGCCAAACTCGAAAATCTGAACGGCCATTACATCCGCTCCGCAGACGATGCAGAACTTGTGAAAAGTTTCGAGGATGTCCTGCACTTCATCCCACAAGGCCCCACGTTGCAGGCCAAACTCAATGACACCACGCGCGCACAACTGTTGCAGGCGATGCCCGGATTGAAGGAGCGCGCCAAAACGCTGCTCGAGCTGGTCGAGAGCGCCAACTACATCTTCGCCGAACGGCCACTCGCGATGGACACGAAGGCGTCTGCATTGTTGACGCCGCAAACTCGCGCACTCATCGGCGAACTTCGCCGTCACCTCGCCGAGGTGACGGAATGGAACAAGGCAACGACAGAAGCGGCGATGCGTGATTACGCCGAGAAAAACAACCTGAAACTCGGAGTAGTCGCCCAGCCGCTGCGCGTGGCCCTGACCGGCAAAACGACATCCCCCGGTATTTTTGACGTCCTGGCCGTTCTAGGACGTGAAATATCCTTGGCAAGATTGCAGGATCAGAGCCAGTAACCCCTACCAAGGCTTAAGACCGCCGTCTTGCAGCGCACATAGCAATACGGTACCCCTTCTGCCGAAGATTTTGGGCGATCGGCCGACTTTGAGATTGTCCGCCGTTCGCAATCCGTACCAAGAGACATCGGGGGATCCACGATGGATGTGAAGTCCAACACAAAACAAGCCACCCTTACCGTAGGCGACAAGAGCGTGAACTTGCCTGTCTACAGCGGCACGGTGGGCCCGGATGTCGTCGACATCAGCAAGCTCTACGCCCAGACCGGTATGTTCACCTACGATCCGGGCTTTACCTCCACGGCAAGCTGCCAGTCGAAAATCACTTACATCGATGGCGACGCAGGCATCCTTCAGTACCGTGGCTATCCGATCGAACAACTCGCCGAACAGGGCGACTTCCTCGAAACCTGTTACCTGCTGCTGTACGGCGAGCTGCCGACCAAGGCGCAGAAGGACGATTTCGATAAGCGCGTCACGCACCACACCATGGTGCACGAGCAGATGGCGCGTTTCTTCCAGGCGTTCCGCCGCGACGCGCATCCGATGGCCGTGATGGTGGCCTCTGTAGGCGCGCTGGCCGCATTCTATCACGACTCGACCGACATCAACGATCCGCAGCAGCGCATGATCGCTTCCATGCGGATGATCGCCAAAATTCCGACGCTCGCGGCGATGGCCTACAAATATTCGATCGGCCAGCCGTTCGTTTACCCGCAGAACCGGCTGCACTTCGCCGAGAACTTCCTGCACATGTGCTTCGCGGTGCCGTGCGAGGAATACAAGGTCAACCCCGTTCTCGCCGATGCGCTGGACAAGATCTTCATCCTCCATGCCGACCACGAGCAGAACGCCTCGACCTCGACGGTGCGCATCGCGGGATCTTCCGGCGCCAATCCGTTCGCCTGCATCGCGGCGGGCATTGCCTGCCTGTGGGGACCTGCGCATGGCGGCGCCAATGAAGCGGCCCTCGCGATGCTCGGCGAAATCGGAACCGTCGACAAGATTCCGGAATTCATCGCCAAGGTGAAGGACAAGAACAGCAATGTCCGCCTGATGGGCTTCGGGCATCGCGTCTACAAGAACTACGATCCGCGCGCCAAGCTGATGCAGCAGGCCGCGCACAAGGTTCTGAAGGAAACCGGCCACGGCAACGATCCGTTGCTGCATGTCGCCATGGAGTTGGAAAAGATCGCGCTGAGCGATCCGTACTTCATCGACCGCAAGCTGTATCCGAACGTCGATTTCTATTCGGGCATCACGCTGAAGGCGATGGGTTTCCCGACCTCGATGTTCACCGTGCTGTTCGCGGTCGCCCGCACCGTTGGCTGGATCAGCCAGTGGAGCGAGATGATCGAGGACCCCGAGCAGAAGATCGGCCGTCCGCGCCAGTTGTTCAACGGTTCGGTCAAGCGCGATTACGTACCGCTCGATCAGCGCAAATAATCTTGCGTCTTTCTGGACTATTCAACGGCCGGAGCATTCGCTCCGGCCGTTTCGTTTTGCGGATTCAATGATACGGTCTAGGCCACGCGCACCGAGCCCATGAACTTGTTGACTTCCTGTCTGAGCCTGTTGCTGTCATGGGACAATGTTTGAGCCGCCGACAACAACTGCGAGGATGCAACTCCCGTCTCCTCCGCACCGCGCTGAAGGTTGCCGACATTCGATGACACCTGCTGTGCTCCCTGCGCCGCATGCTGGACATTGCGGGCGACCTCCTGTGTGGTTGCGCCCTGCTCCTCGATGGCCGATGCAATCGCTGACGAGATTTCCGAAAGCCTCTCAATGGAGTTGCTGATTTCATTGATCGCCGCGACAGATTCCTGCGTAGCGCCCTGAATGTCTCCGATCTGCCGGCCGATCTCGCCTGTCGCTTTCGCCGTCTGCTCGGCGAGCGCCTTCACTTCGGAAGCCACCACAGAGAAACCGCGCCCGGCTTCGCCTGCTCGCGCGGCCTCGATTGTCGCGTTGAGAGCCAGAAGATTTGTCTGGGCGGCGATGTTATTGATCATCTCGACAATATCGCCGATGCGGGCCGCGGCGTTCGACAGCGTACTGACGCGATCTGTCGCGGAACGGGCCTGATCGACTGCGGCACTCGTCATGTGCGCTGAATCCTGCACCTGCCGGCTGATTTCCTGCACCGAGGATGTCATTTCCTCCGTTGCGGTGGCGACAGAGCTGACACTGGTCGAAGCGTCCTGAGAACCGCTGGCGACGCGTGCGGCAAACTCCCGCGCATGGTCGGCAGTGGACGCAAGCGTGGTCGCGGAAGCCTCAAGCTCGGTCGCAGACGAGGCTACGGCATCGACGATTTCGCCGACCGCAGCCTCGAATGCATCCGCAACCTTCGCCATGTCTGCCTTGCGTTGAATATCCGCGCGGCGCCGGGTGGCATCAACCTCGTCGCGGGTAAAGCGAATGACGGTCTGCACGGTTTGCAGATTGCGAAGCGCCTCTCCGATCTCGTCGTCGCGCCTGATTTCGATTCGGTTATCGAGCTTGTCCTGAACGAGGTTCGTCAGAACTTCGTTCAAATGATCCATCGGACCTTGTATGGCCATAACGGTCTGGCGGCCGACAACGGCGCAAACAAGAGCGCCGATCCCGGCGAGACAAGCCATCACGACTCCCGCCATGCCGTGACCGAACACGCTCCATGCACCGAGAGCCAGCATAAAAAGCATCTGCACCGCGATCATCGTCGTCAAGCGCGCCTTCAAGGTGCGCGTGAAGATCGAAAAATGATCCACGAAAGATCGCTTGCGAATGATGCCCGCGTCGATGCGATAACGATGCGGCTTGTTTTCGCGAATGGCGGCGTAAACGTCCTCGGCCAATGCACGCTGATCGGCGGGCAGTCTCGTCCGGATCGAGGTATAGCCCGTGACCTGTCCGTTTTCGCAAATCGGCGACGCGGTCGCCAGCACCCAATAGAAACCCCCATTCTTGCGGCGATTCTTGATGGCCCCAAGCCAGGGCTTTCCCGCCTTCAGCGTATCCCAGAGATTTTCGAACGCGGCTTCCGGCATGTCCGGGTGACGAACGATATTATGTGGCTGCCCTATCAATTCGTCCGACGTGAATTCCGCCGCATCGATGAAATCGCCATTAACGTAAGTCAGCTTTCCCTTGAGATTTGTTTTCGAAACAATCAGCGTTTTATCGTCAACCGGATATTCGGCGTCGGTCACCGGAAAATTCTTTCGCATCTCTAAAACCTCAGCGAGTTTCTTTACATGCTCGGGAGGTTAAGCGAGACCGGATGGGCGTATCCGACGAATTATCATTCGTGCACCGCTCTCTCTCGATGCGCCGACGGTGCAAGAAATACATTTAATTTTATTTAAGTGCCGGGTCGAGCAGCCACGCGTACGTATTCCAACTTAGAAATATATCGTATTTGTGAAAATAATCGGCGCCTAACGGTAAATCTTATCGTCATCGAGCATGGCGATCACGACATCCGCCGCCCGTTCGCTCGGTGAACGGCCGCCGGTATCCATGATACGATCGAGTTTCGCGAAAGCCTCAATCTGGCGCTTGCGCTGCGGTGTATCGCTCAGAACATTCTGCAATGCAGACGAAAGATTTTGCGCCGTGCATTCCTCCTGATGAAATTCGGGGATGACATTCTCACCAATCACGAGGTTGGCGAGAATGATTGATGACACGCGTACGACACGGCGCGCGATCCACGCTTCCACAGCACCGCCACGATAGAGCGTCACCATCGGCACGCCGGCCAGCGCCAGTTCGAGCGTTACGGTGCCGGACTTTGCAAACGCCGCGCGCGCATTGCGAAACGCAGCCTGCTTCTCCGCCTCCGTCGTGACGATGCGCGGCCGCACTGTCCATTGCGCGGCGGCCTCGTTCACGGCGTCCAGCAGATGCGGCAAGGTCGGCAGCACGGCTTCGACCGTAACCCCCTGCTCGCGTAGCGCCGCCAGTGTTTCGCCGAACACCGGCATGTGGTGGCGGATTTCACCGCGGCGGCTACCCGGCAACAGAACGAGTATTGGCGGCGGCGTTTCCCGCCGTTGCGCCTCCTGCGCATTCGGCCGCAGCGTGTCCAGCCGCTCGATCAACGGGTGACCGATATAGGTACAGGCCGGCCCGCCGAGCTTGCGATGCTCGTCCGGCTCGAACGGCAACACCGCCAGCACATGATCGACATAGCCCGCCATCGTACGCGCGCGGCCCGGCCGCCACGCCCAGACCGTCGGCGACACATAATCGACAATCGGAATGGACGGGTCAGCCTTGCGGACCTTCCTCGCCACGCGATGGGTGAAGTCGGGACTGTCGATGATCACCAGAATGTCAGGCTTGGCCCGGACGACCGCGGAAGCCGCCTCACTGATACGCCGGAGCAACATCGGGAGCTGCCGCGCGACCGCCGCGAAGCCGACGATCGCGAGATCGCCAATCGGGAACAGCGAGGTGATCCCCTGCTCCTCCATCTCGCGGCCGCCAATGCCTGCAAGCTCAACCTCGTTGCCGAACCGATGGCGTAACTCTTTCATCAAGGCCGCGCCAAGATGGTCGCCGGAAGGCTCGGTGGCGATCAGGAAGATTTTTCGCGGTCTCCTCATGACCTTCTGCGTCATGGTCAGGGGTCCAGCCCAACGACGAAGATGCCGGCATTGTCCGCCGCCTCAACCATCGCCTGCGGTTCAGCGACAACCGAGTGCCCCGCCATTACGGCAATCCCGGCGAGGCCTGCTTCCGCGATGCCCCGGATCGTCTGCGGCCCGAGCGCGGGAAGATCGAGGCGCAGATCCTGTCCCTGTTTGGGCGCCTTGACGAGAACGCCCCGGCCAGGCTTCGCACGCAATCGCCCGCTCTCACGCAACTCCTTGATCCGTACAAGCAGCGCATCGGTCCCCGCGATATCCTCGACGCTCACCACATGGCCACCGATGACAACAACCGCCTGTCCGATATCGAACGGGCTGGTTGCCCGCAGCACCTCCCGCCCTTTCGCTGCATCGCTCAGACTCGCCGCATCGGGTGGCGCACGCGTGAGGCAGCCGGATGGCATCAGAAGATCGGGCGCAAGGTCGCGCACGCCGAGCACGCGAAAGCCGCCGTCCTCGAATACCCGCGCCGTCGCCGACAGGATATGATTGTCGCCGCCGCGCAGACCTTGCAGAATTTGCGGAAGAATCCGGACCGCGAGCCAGTCGAACCGCAGATCCTTGAACGCGGGCCGGACCAGATTGCCGATGAAGGTGATGTCGGAACATCCTTCCTCGCGCAGCGCCGCCATGATCGAGCCGAACTGGCCGACCGAAAACCAGTGATGGCGATAATTCGCGATGCGCTGCGGATCGCAGAATCCCTTGAGACCGATCAGGATCGGCTCGCGTCCCTGCGCGAGCAGGCTGTCGGCCAGCGCAAACGGAAGCACACCGCCTCCGGCAATCAATCCGACCGGGTGCTGATGATCGGCCTGATTGTCCATCGCCATCCCGTTCAGGAGTGATCCGAAGCCGACGGCATGCATAGCGGCCGGTGATTGTCGGCCGCGATGAAATCCAGAATGTCCGCAATCGCAGGGTCCGACCCTCGTTCGTCCTGCAACGCTGCAAGGCGCTCGGCAAAGACACCCGGACCGTGAAACAGCCTCTGATAAAACGCCCGCACGGTTTTCATTCGCGTATGAGTGAATCCGCGCCGCTTCATGCCGACGACATTAAGTCCCTCCAGCTTGGCGCGCTGGCCGTTGGCGATCGCATAGGGAATGATGTCCTGCGTCACGCCGCAGACGCCACCGACCATCACCTGCGAACCGATGCGGGTGAACTGATGGACCGCGGACAGGCCACCGATAAAAACGAAATCGCCGATCGTGCAATGCCCTCCGAGCGTCGCGGAGGTCGCGAAGATCACGTCCTTGCCGACATGGCAATCGTGCCCGACATGCGCATTGTTCATGAAGAATCCACGGTCGCCGACGGTCGTGACACCGCCACCCGAGACCGTGCCGATGTTCATCGTCACGCCTTCGCGGATGGTGCAGTTGTTGCCAACAACGAGTTTTGTCGGCTCGCCGCGATACCCCGTGGATTGCGGCGCCGTGCCGAGCGACGCGAATGGATAGACCGTGCAGTTCTCTCCGATCTCCGTGATGCCGGAAATGTTGACGTGGGACACAAGCGTCGTGCCCGCGCCTATCACGGCATGCGGGCCAACCACGCAAAACGGCCCAATGGTGACGTCAGCGCCAAGAACGGCGCCGGATTCAACACGCGCGGAAGGATCAATCTTGGCCATAAACTCAATCCGCCAGCATCGCGCCGACATCAGCCTCGGCGATCGTCACGCCATTCACCTTGGCGTCGCCGTGGAACCACCACATCGCACGTTTCCTGTTGATCAGCCGCAAGTGATACGAGATCACATCGCCCGGTCCCGCCGGCTTGCGGAATTTGCAGTTGTCGATGGTGAGGAAGTAGACCGCAGTCGGCCGCTCGGTCTCGGTCGATAGCATCCCGATGACGCCCGCGGTCTGCGCCATGCCCTCGATCATCAGCACGCCCGGGTAGATCGGCCGGTTCGGAAAATGGCCCAGAAAGCACGGCTCGCTCGCGGTGACGTTCTTGATGCCGATGCCGCTGAAATCCTCGCGGATGTCCACCACCCGGTCGATCAGGAGAAACGGATACCGGTGCGGCAGCGTCTTCATGATGGTGCCGATGTCCACCGACTCCAGACGGATTGGCGCCTGCGCTTCCATTATTTCTGCCCTTCTTCGTTCGCACCCGGCGATTTCGACTTGCCGCCGTTCAAACCTTCGCGGCCGAGCTTCTCGACCTCGAACAGTTCGCGGAAAAACTGCTTGATCGGTTTGGCGGGCGATCCGCCCCATTTCACATTCGCCGGTACTTCGCCGACGACGCTCGAGCGCGCCGCGAGCATCGAGCCCGCGCCGATGGTAGCATGATCGGAAACGCCGACACGCGCGCCCAGCACCGCGCCGTCGCCCAGTGTCGAGCTTCCCGCCACGCCACTCTGGCTGACGATGATGCAGCGCCGCCCGATGGTGACGTTATGGCCGATCTGCACCAGATTATCGATCTTGGTACCTTCGCCGATCACGGTGTCGCGCAGCGCGCCACGATCGACCGTGGTGCCCGCGCCGATCTCGACGTCATTCTGGATCAGAACACGCCCACGTTGGGGGACCTTCTTGTGCCCCGCCGGTCCGGAGACAAAACCGTAGCCGTCCTGTCCAATCCGGCAACCCGGATGGATGATAACGTCATTGCCGATGTAGCAATGCAGGATCGTCACGCCGGGACCGATGCTGCAATTCCGACCGATCTTGACGCCCGCGCCGATCACCGTGCCGGCCCCGATCACGGTGCCCGTTCCGATCTCGACATCGGGGCCGATCACGGCCAGAGGATCGACGATCACGCCATCCTCCAGCAATGCATCGGGATGCACCACGGCGGAGTCCGCAATCCCCTCATTGCCGAACGAGGATGCCGGCCGCAGCGTATCGGCATAAAGTACGCGGGCAACCTCGACGAAGGCCGCGTAAGGATTGGCGACGCGCAGCACGGTGATGTGTTCAGGCACGTCGGCTTGAAGGCCTGCGCTGACGAGACAGGCCCCCGCATGGGAGCGGTGCAGTTCGTCGCCGTATTTGCGCTTGTCAAAGAATGCGAGGTCTCTTGGCCCCGCCTGATCGAGCGTAGAGGTGCCGCTGACGGTCTGCCCGGCCCGCGACGGATCGGCCAATTGAGCTCCCGTCAGGGCGGCGATGTCGCCCAACGTCATGGGTTCCGGCTGCCTGAAAAAGCCCGGCTGCGTCATGCCTGCCGCCTCGCGGAATAGTGAGCCTGAAAACCCATAACGGAAGCAGTCCGGAACAAATCATCCATAAAATCAAGCGGCCGGAGGTGATCCGGCCGCTTCAATTTCGGTGAAAACGAGCTGTGTCTCAAGCCCGGATCAGAACGAAGTACCGCCACCGAACCGGAACTGCTGGACGCGGTCGCCGGTGACCTTGCTGATCGGCACGGCGTAGTCGAACCGCAGCGGGCCGAACGGCGAGGCCCAGATCAGGCCGACACCGACCGAGGAGCGGATTTTCATGGTATCGGTTCCGCCCAGATCGACGTTCTGTCCGAGATACGACTGGACGCCCTCATAGCCCCACAGCGAACCGGCATCCGCGAACACCGCACCCTTCAGGCCAGCCTCCTTCGGCAGGAACCAGAACGGCATCTGCAATTCGGCCGAAGCACCCCAGTACTTGGTACCGCCCAGCGCGTCATTCGTGGTGCCAAACGTCATGTCACGCGGTCCGATGCCCATCGGCGCGAAGCCGCGCACCAGATTCGGGCCCATCTGGAAGTTATCCAGCATGCGGACGTTGCCCCAGACGTTGCCGGCATTCGCTGCACCACCGCCGCTCCAACCGTTGAGGACACCACCCTGAACGTGGATCAGGCCGACGATGTCGGAGACGATCGGGGTGTAGAGCTTCACGTCGCCGGTCGACTTGATGTAGCGCACGTCACCGCCGAGGCCCGCGAAATCCTCGGACCATGTCGCGAGAATACCGGAGGTCGGGTTCTTGTTGTTGTCGAGGGTGTTGTAGGTCAGCGTCGCACCCGCCGCCGAGGTCAGGACACCACCGAATGCCAGACCAGCCTTGACGGGAACAGATGCCTCGCCGTCAACAAAGCAGTCTGGAATGGTATTGGGCGGAGTGATCTGGCCAAGCGGAATGCCATTATTACAGTTCTGGTACTGCGACGGCAGCGAGATTTCCTGCCGCGAAACCGAATACCGTATTTGCAACGACAGGTCTTCGCGCAACTGGAAGCCAAGGCGCGGGCTGAAACCGAACGTCTTGGATTTGTACGAGATGTAGCTGTTGGGCAGCTGCTCGCGCTGATAGAGGTCGAGACCCAGCGCGACGCGGTAGCCGAGCAGATACGGCTCGACGAACGAGAGCGTGTAGCCGCGCGCATACTGGCCGTACTGCACCGACGCCTTCGCGTACAGGCCGCGGCCCAGGAGGTTGCGTTCGGAGACGCTGACTTCCGCGAGCGCGCCGTCGGCGGTGGAGTAGCCGCCCGACACCGAGAAGTCGCCGGTCGATTTTTCTTCCACATCGACATTGACGATGACGCGATCCGGCGAGGAGCCCGGCTCCTGCGTGATCTTCACTTCCTTGAAGTAGTCGAGATTCTTCAGGCGGCGCTCGGCGCGGTCGATCAGCGCACGGTTGTAGGCGTCGCCCTCACCGATATCGAATTCACGGCGCAGCACGTAATCGCGCGTGCGCGTGTTGCCGCGGATGTTGATGCGCTCGATGTAGACGCGCGGGCCTTCCGTCACGTCGAACACGATCGAAACGGTGTGATTCTCGAAGTTACGGTCGCCGCGCGGCTTGACCTGCGCGAAGGCATAACCGCGGCGGGAGGTATCGACCGTCATGTCCTCGACCGATTTCTCGACCGCTTCGACGTTGTAGACGGAGCCGACGCTGACGCGCGACAGGGAACGCAGCGTATTCGCATCAAACGAGGGAATCGTGGAACTGTAGCTGATCGAAGCGACGCGGTACTTCTGACCTTCCTCGATCTTGAAGGTGACGATGAAGCCCTTCACCGAGGGATCGTATTCGGTCAGCGCCGCAACAACCTGGACGTCCGCATAACCGTTCTTGAGATAGAAGCGGCGAATCAGGTCGCGGTCGGCTTCCACGCGATCCGGGTCGTAAACGTCGCCAGAGGAGAGGAAGGACAGGAAATTGGATACGCGGGTCTTGATGATGTCGCGCAGGCGATAGCTCGAGAACGCGTGGTTGCCGATGAAGTTGATCGCCTGCACACCGGTCTTCTTGCCTTCCTGAATCACGAAGACCAGATCGACGCGGTTGTTCGGCTGCTCGATGTATTCGGGCGTCACCGTCACGTCATAACGGCCGGCGTGGCGATAAATCTCGATGATGCGCTGGGTGTCGGACTGCACCATGGCGCGCGACAGCGTGCCGCGCGGCTTGGACTGCACCTCGGCGTTGAGCTGCTCGTCCTTGATCTTCTTGTTGCCCTCGAACACAACGCGGCCGAGCACGGCGTTCTCGGAGACCACCACCACAAGGCGGCCACCGCGATGCTCGATTCGGACGTCGGAGAACAGGCCGGTGTTGATCAGAGCCTTGAGGCCATCATCGACCGCCGCGTTGTCGAGGCGGCCGCCCGGGCCCGGCTTGAAGTAGGAACGGATCGTATCGGCTTCGATACGGCGATTCCCCTCGACCCCAATGGAAGCAACCGTCTGGGCATAAGCCGCGGTCACGCTGAGACCGACGGCAGCCACTGTCGCAGCAGGCGCAGCAAATAGAACCAGGGCAGCAGCCAGGCCACCCCGTAGACCCCGCAATCCAACCATCATGCGCCAGGCGCCCTTATCATTCCAAAGCCGACCCTGAAAAAGAGCCGGGAGATTCCCCAAAACATTGCCCGCTTGTAGCCAATTTTAACGGCGGGGCAAACGTCCTTTAGCGTCCAAAACCCAAAATCCCACCAAGACGTTGCCTATCGGCCACGGAGGTAAAACCGTTATGATCCAGCGAGATGCAGGATGTCGTTGTAGGTGGCGAACACCATCAGCATCAGCACCAGAGCAAGACCCAGCCGGAAGCCCATTTCCTGCGACCTTTCGGACAGCGGACGCCCCCGGATTGCCTCCACCGCATAGAACAAAAGGTGACCGCCATCGAGCATCGGAACCGGAAACAGGTTCAAAAGGCCGATCGAGACCGACAGCACGGCCGTCAGATGGACCAGGGCGGCAAGGCCGATGGTCGCCACCTGCCCCGAAATCTGGGCGATTCGGATCGGGCCACCGAGCTGATCGGCGCTCGCGCGGCGGGTGAAGATGTCGCCGATGTAGAGGACCGTGCTTTTGACGACGAACCAGGTTTCCTTGACGCCAAGCCAGAGGCCCGTCGCCGGATCGACGCGCTCGATCGCATGTTCGCCCGGCGTCGAGGACCGGCTGATGCCGAGAATGCCGATCTTGTGGACGTTGTTGAAGCTGTCCTTCACCTCGCGCAGTTGCGGCGTCGCGGTGAGATTCTCGACGCGATCGCCACGCTTCACCGTGAAGTGCAGTTCCTCGCCCGCACGCGTGGAGACGATCCGCTGCATGTCCACGAAGGTTTCAATGGTCTGCCCGTCGATCGACGTGACGACGTCGCCCGGCTTGAAACCCGCTGCCGCGGCGGCACTGTTGGCCTGCACGGTATCGACCCGCGCGCTGGTGTTGGGCTTGCCATAGAATGTAAACAGGCCGCCGAAAATCACGATCGCCAGAATGAAATTCGCGATCGGCCCCGCAGCCACGATGGCAGCGCGACGCGCGACGCTCTTGTGATGGAAGCTGTCCTGCCGCTCCTTCTCCGACATCGCGGCAAGTACCTGCGGCGCAGGCGTCGAGGCCTCGCTCGCATCGCCGAAGAACTTCACGTAGCCGCCGAGCGGAATGGCGGAGAGTTTCCAGCGGGTGCCGGTGCGATCATTGAAACCGAACAGTTCGGGGCCAAAACCGAGGGAGAACGTGAGCACCCGTACCCCTGCCCAGCGTGCGACCAGGAAGTGGCCCAGCTCGTGGAAGAAAACGACGACCGTCAGGACAAACAGAAAAGGAATGAGATAGCCAATCAGACCATGGCTTAACGTATGGAAAATGTTGAAGAAAAAGTCCACGTCCGTCCCTCGCTGGCGAGCCGTACAGGCTTGCCTCCCCAATCGTCTAGGATGCCTTTAAGGCAATTTGAGGCAAGAGGCCTGCCGCGGTTTTTCGTGCGGTATGGTCAACGGCCAGAGCCTCGTCGGCGCTTTGCGGCGCCTTCGCCGTCCCCTTGGCCACCAATGCCTCAAGCGTCGCCTCGACCAGCCGGGCGATGCCGCCGAACGGGATCTTGCGATCGAGGAACGAGGCGACCGCGACCTCGTTGGCCGCGTTGAGCACGGTTGGTGCCGCGCCGCCGGTGCGCAGCGCCTCCTGCACCAGCCGCAAGGCCGGAAACCGGACCGGGTCCGGCGCTTCGAAAGTCAGTTGGCCCAAGGCGGCAAGATCGAGCCGCTGCGCCGGGCCGTCGATCCGGTGCGGCCAGCCGAGGCAATGCGCGATCGGCGTGCGCATGTCGGGCGCGCCCATCTGTGCCACCACCGAGCGGTCGGAAAATTCGACAAGGCCATGGATGATCGACTGCGGATGCACCAGCACGTCGATCTGGCCGGCCTCAAGCTCGAACAGATGAAACGCCTCGATGATCTCCAGCGCCTTGTTGAACATGGTCGCGGAATCGATGGTGATCTTCCGGCCCATGCTCCAGTTCGGATGCTTGAGCGCCTGCTCCACGGTCGCATTCTCGATCTGCTCGCGCGTCGCCGTACGAAACGGCCCGCCGGATGCGGTGAGAATGATGCGCACCAGATCCTCGCGCCTGCCCGCGCCGAGCGCCTGAAAGATCGCGTTGTGTTCGGAATCGACCGGCAGCACGGTCGCCTTGCTGGCGGCTGCGTGCTTCATGAAGGCTTCACCGGCGCAGACAAGGCATTCCTTGTTCGCCAGCGCGACGATCTCCCCGCGCCCGGCCGCTGCCATCGCGGGCTTGAGACCGGCCGCGCCGCTCATCGCCGCCATCACCCAGTTCGCGGGACGCAGCGCCGCCTCGACAAGCGCGCCCTCGCCCGCGCCCGCCTCGATGCCGGAGCCCGCGAGCGCATCCTTCAACTCGGCGTACTTCGCCTCGTCGGCAATCGCGGCAAAGCGCGCGTCAAGTTCGCGCGCGAGCTTCGCGAGTTCCGCGACATTGCTGTGTGCGGTCAGCGCCTCGACGCGATAGCGGTCCGGCACGCGGCGCACCAGATCGACGGTGCTCTGGCCGATCGAGCCGGTCGCACCGAGAATGGTGACGACACGATCGGCATGCAGCATCGGTTCGCTTTGACGTAAAGGCACAACACTCATCAGATCACCAAATCATGAAACCACGGCCGATGCCATCCGCACCGGCCCGCAAAAACCCGATCAAAGCCACGAAAACAATCGCGGCGACGAACCCGTCGAGCCGGTCCATCAGGCCGCCATGGCCTGGAATGATCTGGCTCGAATCCTTGACCCCGAAACGGCGTTTCACCGCCGACTCGAACAAATCGCCCAGTTGCGCCACCACCGACATCGCGAGCGCGAGAATAAGCAGCGGCACGAACCGCCCCCAGCCGAGCCAACTGACCACAAACGCGACCAGCGCACTGAGAACAAGCGCGCCGATCGAGCCCGCCCATGTCTTGTTCGGGCTGACGCGCGGCCAGAGTTTCGGACCGCCGATGGCGCGGCCCGCGAAATAACCGCCGATATCGCTCGCCCAGACGACGAACAGCGTGAACATCAGCGCGTAAAATCCCATCGCACCATCGAGCCGCACCATCGCCGAGGCGATAAGCGCCGCCGCAGCGTAGATGAATCCGGCCGTGGTCCAGCGCCGCTGCTCCGTCGCCATGAAGGCGATCATCGTGATGCCGAGAATGAACGCGGCCCACGCCACGCCGCCCCATCCGAACCAGAGCGCCAGGCCGATCAACTCGAGAGCAATGACACCGGCAGCGAAGGTGCGCGGGTTGCGCGCCGGATTGACGATCTCGTGCCATTCGTAAAACAGGCCGACCGCGATCGCGGTGACCAGCAGCACCCAGAGCCAGCCGCCCGCGAACACGAACATCAACGCGACCGGCGCCAGCAATGCGGCGGCGGCGATCCGCGCGATCAGGTTGCGCGATGCCTTCACGGGCAGCGTGGGCGCGGAAGAGTCCGGCATCGCGCCGTTCACGATCCTGTCTTTGCGATCAGGCCGCCGAAACGGCGCTCGCGGGTCGCATATTCGGCAATCGCTCCTTCCAGCGCAGCCTTGTCGAAATCCGGCCAATGAATCGGCACGAAAACAAGTTCGCTGTAGGCCGCCTGCCACATCAGAAAATTCGACAGCCGCTGCTCGCCGCTGGTGCGGATGATGAGATCCGGATCGGGGATATCGGGCGCATCGAGATAGCTGCCGAGCGTGTCGGCCGTGATCGTCGCCGGATCGCGCTTGCCTTCGGCGACTTCAATCGCGAGCCGCTGCGCGGCATGAGCGATTTCATGGCGCGAACCGTAGTTGAACGCCACCACCAGCGTCAGCCGCGTGTTGTGGCGCGTCAGATCCTCGGCTTCCTTCAGCAGCGCCTTGATGTCCGGCTCCAGCCCCTCGCGCTCTCCGATCACGCGCACGCAAACGCCGTCGCCGTGCAGGGAGGCAAGATCGTTGCGGATGAAGCGGCGCAAGAGGCCGAACAGATCGCCGATCTCGCTCGCGGGACGCGACCAGTTCTCCGAACTGAAGGAGAAAATCGTGAGATAGGAAATGCCGAGTTCATGCGCGGCGCGCAAAACCTTGCGCAGCGCCTCGACGCCGCGGCGGTGTCCTTCCGCGCGCGGCAGTCCACGCGCCGCCGCCCAGCGCCCGTTGCCGTCCATGATGATGGCGACATGCCGCGGCGATCCGGTGTTGTCCGGCTCCCCAGTCTGCGGCGTGTCGCCCTTCAGCATCGGCTTCTCTCAGACGGTGAGAATTTCTTTTTCCTTGGTGGCGAGCAACTTGTCGATGTCGGCAATGGCGGCATCGGTCACCTTCTGGATTTCGCCGGACGCCCGCTCCTGATCGTCCTCGGACATCTGGCGATCCTTCTCCAGCTTCTTGACGATGTCGAGGCCGTCGCGGCGAACGTGACGCACAGCGACCTTGGCAGCTTCCGCGTATTTATGAGCGACCTTCACGAGTTCCTTGCGGCGTTCCTCGTTCAATTCGGGAATCCGCAGCCGGATCACTTGTCCTTCGGTCGCGGGATTGAGGCCAAGGTTCGAATTGACAATTGCGGTCTCCACCGCCTTGACCATCGATTTGTCCCAGACCTGCACGGAGAGAAGGCGCGGTTCGGGGACACTGACGGTCGCGACCTGATTGAGCGGCATGTGGCTGCCATAGGCCTCCACCTGCACCGGCTCGACCATCGAGATCGCCGCACGCCCGGTCCGCAGGCCGCCGAGTTCATGCTTCAGCGAATCCTTGGCGCCGTCCATGCGGCGTTTCAGATCGTTGATGTCGAAACCGTTCGTCGTCATGAACTTCCGCTCCTTGTCAGCCGGCCACGATGGTGCCGTTGCCGGTGCCGTCCAGAATTGCGCCGATCGACCCGGATTCGGCGATTGAAAACACGATGATAGGCAATGAGTTCTCGCGGGCAAGCGCGAACGCCGTGGCGTCCATCACCTTGTAGCCGCCCTCGATGGCCTGGGAATGGGTCAGCCGCTCGAACCGCTTGGCGGTCTTGTCCACCTTCGGGTCGGCGCTGTAGACGCCGTCCACATTGGTAGCCTTCAGCACCGCCTGAGCGCCGATCTCGCTCGCGCGCAGCACGGCTGTGGTATCGGTGGTGAAGAACGGATTGCCGGTGCCGCCCGCGAACAGCACGATGCGGCCGTCCGCGAGATAACGCAGCGCCGCCTTGCGGGTGAACAGTTCGCACACCTGCGGCATCGCCAGCGCGCAGAGCGTGCGCGCGGATTGACCCTTGCGCTCCAGCGCCGATTCCAGCGCGAGGCAGTTCATGACGGTGGCGAGCATGCCCATAGTGTCGCCGGTCGGCCGCGACACGCCGCGCGAGGACACATCCACGCCACGGAAGATGTTGCCGCCGCCAACGACGACGGCAACCTGAATGCCGCGCTCCACCGCTGCGATGAGATCGGCCGCAACGCGGTCCAGTGTCGGTTGATCGATGCCGAAAGGCTGTGAACCGGCGAGATACTCGCCGGACAGTTTCACCACGACGCGACGATAGAGCGGCTCACCCATGACGCGTTGTTCCTTCCAGATCGGTTGAGCGGAAGTCTCCGCTCAGCCCTGTCCGGCAGCTGCGGCGACTTCGGCGGCGAAATCGGATTCTTCCTTCTCGATTCCCTCGCCGAGAGCATAGCGCACAAATCCGGCAACCTTGATAGGCGCGCCGACCTTGCCTTCGGCTTCCTTCACGGCCTGCGCGACGCTCTTGCCGCTGTCGTGAATGAAGGCCTGCTCCAGCAAGGTGACTTCCTTGTAGTAGGTCTTCAGGCCCGATTCGACGATCTTCGCGATCATCGCGTCCGGCTTGCCCTGCTGGCGGTACTTGTCGGCCATGACGTCCTTCTCGCGGGCGACAACCTGCGGGTCGAGACCGGCGGCGTCCAGCGCCTGCGGATTGGCGGCGGCGACATGCATCGCGAGCTGGCGGCCCAGGGCTGCCAGTTCGTCGGCCTTGCCGGTCGATTCGAGCGCGACGATCACGCCCATCTTGCCGAGACCATCGGTGACGGCGTTATGCACGTAGCTGGCGACCACGCCATTGCCGACCGAGAGCGTGGCGGCGCGGCGCAGCGTCATGTTCTCGCCGATGGTGGCGATGGCGTCGTTGATCGCGGCTTCCACCGTGACGGCGCCGACCTTGGCGGCCTTGATCTTTTCGACATCGGAGCCTGCGTCGAGCGCGACCTGGCCGATCATCTTGACGAGGCCCTGGAACTGCTCGTTGCGGGCCACGAAATCGGTTTCCGAGTTGACCTCGACGACAACGCCCTTGGTGCCGGAGACGATCGCGCCGATCAGACCCTCGGCGGCGACACGCCCGGCCTTCTTCGCGGCCTTCGACAGGCCCTTCTTGCGCAGCCAGTCCACCGCCGCGTCGATATCGCCATTGGTTTCGTTGAGCGCCTGCTTGCAATCCATCATGCCCGCGCCGGTCTTTTCGCGCAGATCCTTGACCATCGCTGCTGAGATCGTTGCCATTGTCCAATACCCTCTCGCCTGTAGTTCGCGGCTGCGGTGCCGCATGCCATCGTCTTACAGGGCGTTTCTTGCCTGAAAATGATGCGGCCGGCAGAGCCGGCCGCGAAGTGATCTTGAATTATTCCGCGTCGGCGGTCAGCGCCTTCGACTGGGCAACCCAGCCATCGGCACGAGCCGGAAGACCGACTTCCTCGCCGATCTTGTGCGCGGTGTCGTGGTCGAGTTCGGCGATCTGCCAGTAGTGGAAAACGCCGAGATCGTTGAGCTTCTTCTCGATCGCGCCGGACACGCCCGACAGCTTCTTGAGGTCGTCGGCAACGCCGCGCGGACCGGCGAGGCCCTGGAAACCGTCAGTCTTCGGAGCCGCCGCAGCGTCTTCCTTCGGCGGGTTGACCATGGCGCCGAGATCGACGCCGGCATCGCCCTGACCGCGCGAAATGCCGTCGATGGCCGCACGCGCGATGAGGTCGCAATACAGCGCGATGGCGCGGCCCGCGTCGTCGTTACCCGGAACGACGTAGGTGATGCCCTTCGGGTCGCAATTGGTATCGACAATCGCCGCGACCGGGATGTTGAGGCGCTGGGCCTCCTGGATCGCGATGTCTTCCTTGTTGGTGTCGATCACGAAGATCAGGTCGGGCAGACCGCCCATGTCCTTGATGCCGCCGAGCGAGCGGTCGAGCTTGTCGCGCTCGCGCTGAAGCGTGAGGCGCTCTTTCTTGGTGTACTGGTTGCCTTCGGCCGAGCCCAGCATGTCGTCGAGCTGGCGCAGGCGCTTGATCGAGCCAGACACCGTCTTCCAGTTGGTCAGCGTGCCGCCGAGCCAGCGGGAGTTGACGAAATACTGCGCCGAACGCTTCGCGGCTTCCGCGACGCCATCCTGCGCCGAACGCTTGGTGCCGACGAACAGGATACGGCCGCCCTTGGCGACAGTGTCGCTCACCGCCTGTAGCGCGCGATGCAGCAACGGAACGGTCTGGGCGAGGTCGATGATGTGGATGTTGTTGCGGGCACCGAAGATGTAATCCGCCATCTTCGGATTCCATCGGTGAGACTGGTGACCAAAGTGAACGCCAGCTTCCAAGAGCTGACGCATCGAGAAATCGGGAAGCGCCATTGTATGTATTCTCCGGTTGGTTCCTCCGGAAACGTGTGAGCAATGAGCCTCGGATCGTGCCTTCAATAGGCACTTTCGTGCGGCCCGGTTGCCACCGGACGGCCTGTGACAGCCATGTTTCCGTGTGAGATGGCGCGGCTTATACCCACGAAGGGGGCATAAAGCAAGGATTTGGGGGCATTATTTGCTCCCCGCCCGCCCCGAAAAGAAGGCCGGCGGGATGCCCGCCGGCCTGGTCTTTTTCAGCATTTCGGTGCGTTCGGCGGGCACCGCTTGGCCGGGGCCGCCCGTGGTGGCGGGGCCGCTCTTGGAGGTGCAGCCATGCGCGGCGGCGGCGCGGGCCGCGCCATCGGGGCCGGACGCGGGGGTGCCGCAGGCCGGGCCATCGGCGGCGGCCGCTGCGGAGCCATCCGGGGTGGCGGCGCCATGCGCGGTTGTGGGGCTGCCTGACGGGGCGGAGGCGCCATCCGGGGCTGCATTTGCGGGCGCATCTGGGGCGCGGGCCGTGACGGCATCGGCCGCTGGGCCTGCGGCGCGGGCCGCATCGCGGACGGCGGCGGTGCCGGCCGGGCCGATGGCGGCCTCATCGCATCCGGCCCCGGCCTGCTCATACCCGGACGGTTCATGCCCGGACGACTCGCGTCCGGCCGGTTGAGGCCGGGCCTGTTCGCATCGGGTCCGCGCTGGCCGGGAGCCGGTCCCATCCGCCCCGGTCCGCCCGCACCCGGACCACCGGCATTCGGAGCACCAGCATTGGGAGCGGCAACATTCGGAGCACCCGGGCCACCCGGACGCGCGCCGGGCTGGCCCAGTTGACCGGGCTGTTGCGGCCCGCGCATCGCGGGCGCATTCGGGACATTGCCACGACCCGGCACGGGCAGCGCATTGCGGCCCGGCATCGCAGGCGGCGTCATGGTGCGTGCACCCGGAGCGCCCGGCGGCGTGGCTACGCCGGGGCCGAACTTGCGCGGTCCCGGAAGCGGCGCGCGGCGATCGACGTTGCCGAGATTGGCGCGCGGATTGATGAGCGAGCTCGCCGGACGCTGCGCCTTGCCTTCCGAAATGAGCGTGGCGCGCCTCTGCACCGCGCCGGGCAGCACCGGCCCGGCATTGAACGGATGCTGGACCATCGGTCCCTTCCCGCCCGGCGGAATCATCGGGCCTCCCGGCCGATTGAACCCTCCCGGCCCGCGCCGGTTGATCTGGCTGTCGATCACCGCGCGGTTGTGGATGTTGGCGAACAGGAAGTCGTGCTGCGGCGGACGCACGTAGATCGGCGGACGCACGAAGATCGGGATCGGCACGAACACCGGCTGCGGCAGGACATACAGATCGTCCGAATAATACGGCGCCGGCAGGTCGATGAAATCATCCGGCGGCGGCGGCAGATAGTAAACCGGCGGCGGCGGCGGCGGCGCGAAATCGAAATCCGGATCGGAGAACATCAGCACCGGACGATCGACATAGACGATCTCGTCCGGCGGCGGCGGCGGCACGTCGTAATCGATCATCGCGAACGATTGCGGCGGCTCCAGCGCGGCGGACAGAATCGAAAGGCGGCGGCGCGCGTCGGCGGCGTGCGGGCCATGCGGGTAGCGGCGCAGATACGACCAGTAGGCATCCGGCGTGTCGGTACGATAGGTGCGCCGCCATGTGATCGCCTCGCGCCGCGCGGCCACGATGACGCGTACGCGCTTGGCCATCGGATCGCCGCCATAGGCGCCGAGGAAATCCTCATAGCCTTGCAGCGTGTCGCGCTCGAGCGCCGCGGCATAGGCATCCTGCGCGCCCATGTCCCTGATCGGCTTGTTGCGCGCGGCCTGCGCCTGTTCGGGCGAGGCCTGTGGCGGCGCGTCGGGCGCGCGGTCGAAGAACACGAACGGTGCGTCCACCTTTTGCACGTCCCATGGCACCTGCGCGCCCTTGGTGGTTTCGTTGACGCGCAGCCGCACGCGATCGAACAATTCCGGCAGCGGCAGGCCGCCCGCGCGGATCATCTCGGCCAGCGCCTGCGCGTAGGCGCCATAAGCGCCCTGCTCCTCCGGCGCGACCGTGCCCGGCGCTGCGTTGAACGCGATCAGCATCTTCGGCTCGGGATCGACCAGCGCAAGACCGCTCGCAATCTGCGCGTTCCCGTCAATGAAAGGCTGCTGGCGCGCGATATCGAGCACGACGACGCCCGCCTTCAGCGGCAACGCCGCCAACTGGCGCATGTAGTCGTTGAGGCGCAGACCCTCGGTCGGAATGTCGGTGTCGCGCTCGATCTTGGAATCGACCGGGACGAAATAGTTCTCGCCCGCGAGTTGCAGGCCGTAGCCCGAGAGATAGACCATCGCCACCGTATCGGGTCCGGAGGCTTCGGCCTTCTGGATGAAATCGCGGAAGCTGCCGCGCAGCGTGTCGCCGTCGAGATCGCGCGCGCCGATCACATCGAATCCGGCGGCCTGCAAGGTCTGCGCGACGAGACCTGCGTCATTCGCGGCGGTCGCGAGCGGCGCCTTGGCATAGGAGCCGTTGCCGATCACCAGCGCGATGCGCTTTTCCTGAGGCTGTTGCGACGGCTGCTGTTGCGCCTGACCGGATACCGGAAGCACCGCTCCGGCGAGCAAAGCGACAGCAGCAACAAATCCCACGAGACGAAACGCCATGACAGCCTCCGATGCGATACTTCGCGATCATGGCACATTCGGCACGGGCGTGTCTGAATATTGTTTGAACGCCGCCCCGGCGGGAATTTGAATGATATTAAAATCAGGCAATCTTCCAGGCCGCGCGGATTACAGCGTCTGCACATCCACCACGCCGGAGATCGCCTTCAGCGCGCCCGCGATCTGCGGCGACACCTTGAAGCGGCCGGGCAGCTTCATGTCCACCTCGGTTTCGAGGTCGAGCATCATCACCACCGTGACTTCGCCCGCGCTGCCCGAGCGTGCGGCTGCCCCCTGCGCATGATCCTCCAGACGGCGGCGGATCGATTCGACCGGCTTGTCGTCGCGCACGAATATCTTGAGCGCCATCGGCGTTTTCGCGGCTGCCTGATCGAGCAGTTCGACATTGTTGATGCGGGCGCGTACGTCCTCGCCCTGCAATTCGGCGGCAAGCTGCAACAGCACCACGAGCCCCGGTTCCAGCATGTCGCGGAACTGGCCGAGCGCCTCGGAAAACAGCACCGCCTCGAAATGTCCGGTCGGATCGGACAGGCCGATGATGCCCATCTTGTTGCCGGTCTTGGTACGGCGCTCCATGCGCGACACCACGGTGGCGGCAACCTTTCCCGCCGTGCGCCCGTTCTTCACCGCGCTGGAGAACTCCGCCCACGACTGCACGCTGAGACGCTGCAACACGACCTTGTAATCGTCGAGCGGATGGCCGGACAGGAAGAATCCGACCGCGCCGTATTCGCGTTGCAGCCGTTCGGCGGGCAACCACGGCTCGACATTCGGCAGGATCAGCGTCGGCGCACCGCTCTGTCCGCCGAACATATCGCTCTGCCCGAGCGTCACCGCGTCATTCGCGCGCTGGCAGGCAGCGAGGATCGCGTCGGCGCCCGCAAACACCGCCGCGCGGTTCGGGTTGAATTCGTCGAACACACCAGCGGCGGCAAGGCTTTCCAGCACGCGCTTGTTGATCGCGCGCGGCGGAACGCGCGCGGCGAAATCCGCGAGCGAGGTGAACGGCCCGCCGTTCTTGCGCGCCTCCACGATCATCTCGACAGCCTGCGAACCCACGCCCTTCAGCGCCGCGAGCGAGTAGAAGATGGTGTTGCCGCCGACGGTGAAGGTGCCCTCCGAGCGATTGATCGACGGCGGCTCCACCTTGATGCCGAGCCGCTGCGCCTCGGCGCGGAATTCGGACAGCTTGTCGGTGTTGCCGGTGTCGAGCGTCATCGACGCGGCGATGAACTCCACCGGATAATGCGCTTTCATGTAAGCGGTCTGGTACGACACCAGCGCGTAGGCGGCGGCATGGCTCTTGTTGAAGCCGTAGTCGGCGAATTTCGCCAGCAGCTCGAAAATCTGGTCGGCCTGCCCCTTGCTGATGCTGTGTTCGACCGAACCGGAGACGAAGCGCACGCGCTGCTTTTCCATCTCGGCGCGAATCTTCTTGCCCATCGCGCGGCGCAGGAGGTCGGCTTCGCCGAGCGAGTAGCCCGCCATCACCTGCGCGATCTGCATCACCTGTTCCTGATAGATGATGACGCCGAACGTCTCCTTCAAAATCGGCTCCAGCACCGGATGCAGATATTCCGGCTCCTCGTCGCCGTGCTTGCGCGCACAATAGGTCGGGATGTTCGCCATCGGGCCGGGACGATAGAGCGCGACCAGCGCGATGATGTCCTCGAAACGGTCGGGCCGCATATCGACCAGCGCGCGGCGCATGCCCTGACTTTCAACCTGGAACACGCCGACCACGTCGCCGCGCGTCAGCATCTCGTAGGTCGGCTTGTCGTCGAGCGGCAGGTGCGCAAGATCGACATGGATGTCGCGCTGCTTCAAAAGTTTCACCGCGACGTCGAGTACCGTCAGCGTCTTGAGGCCGAGGAAGTCGAACTTCACGAGGCCCGCAGGCTCGACCCATTTCATATTGAACTGGGTCACCGGCATGTCGGATTTCGGATCGCGGTACATCGGCACAAGTTCGGACAGCGGCCGGTCGCCGATCACGATGCCCGCCGCGTGGGTCGAGGCGTGACGCGTCAGGCCCTCGAGGCGCATGGCGATGTCGAACGCGCGCGCCACCACCGGGTCCTCGTCGCGGAAGGCTTGCAGCTTGGGCTCGCCCGCGATGGCGGCTGCGAGGGTCACGGGCGCGGCGGGATTCTGCGGCACCAGCTTGGTGAGCTTGTCGACCTGCCCATATGGCATCTGCAACACGCGGCCGACGTCGCGCAGCACGCCGCGCGCCTGCAAGGTGCCGAAGGTGATGATCTGGCCGACCTGATCGCGGCCATAGCGCTCCTGCACGTAATGGATCACCTCGCCGCGGCGATCCTGACAGAAGTCGATGTCGAAGTCCGGCATCGACACGCGCTCGGGGTTGAGGAAGCGTTCGAACAGCAGGCCGAAACGCAGCGGATCGAGATCGGTGATGGTCAGCGCATAGGCCACCAGCGAGCCCGCGCCGGAGCCGCGCCCCGGCCCGACCGGAATGCCCTGCGCCTTCGCCCACTTGATGAAGTCGGACACGATCAGGAAGTACCCCGGATATTTCATCCGCCTGATGACATCGAGTTCGAAGGCGAGGCGCGTGCGATAGTCCTCCTCGGTCTGCCCCTCCGCCATCCCGTGCTTTTCGATCCGGTGCGCCAGCCCCTCCTCGGCCTGCCGCTGCAACTCGGCCGCCTCGGCGGCGGACGGGTCTTCGTGATGCTCACTGACGGTAAAGTGCGGCAGGATCGGCTTGCGTGTTTTCGGGCGGAACGCGCAACGCCGCGCGATCTCGACCGTGGACGCCAGCGCCTCGGGCAGATCGGCGAACAGCACGGCCATCTCGGCGCGAGTCTTGAAGCGGTGGTCCGGCGTGAGATGCGCGCGCTCGGTTTCCGCGATCAGCCGCCCGCCCGCGATGCACAGCAGCGCATCGTGGGATTCGTAATCGTCGGCGGTGGCGAAATACGGCTCGTTGGTCGCGACCAGCGGCAGGCCCTTGCCGTAGGCGATATCGATCAACGCGCTCTCGATGCGCCGCTCGGTGTCGAGCCCATGGCGTTGCAGTTCGAGATAGAGGCGGTCGCCGAACAGGCCCGCCAGCGCCTCCACCCGTTGCAACGCCAGTTCCGGCTGCTCGGCGAGAAGCGCTTGCGACACCGGACCCTCCGGCCCGCCTGTCAGCGCGATCAGGCCGCTGGTGTCGTCCTTAAGCCAGTCTGCCTTGACGTGCGGGATCTGCTGCGCGGGCATGTCGAGGAAGGCACGCGAGTTGAGCCGCATCAGGCTACGGTAACCCTCCTCGTTCGCGGCCAGCATCACGATGCGCGCCGGGCCGAGCGCCTGCGCGTTGCGCGCGTTCGGATCGACGTCGCCGAAATCAATGGCGAGCGCGCAGCCGACGATCGGCTGAATCCCTGAGCTCGCAAGTTTCTCGGAGAATTCCAGCGCGCCGAACATGTTGTCGCGGTCGGTCAGCGCCAGTGCCGGCTGATGGTCCGCCTTCGCAAGCTCGGCGAGCTTGGGAATCTTCATCGCCCCCTGCAACAGCGAATACGCCGAGTGGACATGAAGATGGATAAATCCGGGGGACGCCATCCGGGCAGACTTTCATGGGCTGGGAATTTGTAAGCTGCGTGAAAGCGACTCACTGGCTCAACGGTGCCGCCCGCACTTCCCCCTGTCCATGCGGAACAGCACCTTGAGCGGCACTATCATCCCTTTCCCCAGCCTGCGGCCCGATACCCTTTGCCAAGCCATTTACAGTTGCGGAATGAGGTGCGCCCATACCGCGACGGTCCCGACAAACAGCACCAGCGAAGTCAAAGCAGCGGCTTCTTCAAAGAACATCTTCAGCATGATCGTCTCCTTGATCCCGGAAAGCCCCGGAAAACTTGGTTGGAACATACCAAGAACAATGTTCTATATCTGTTCTTTCGTCAAGCCACACTGAAACGTGTGCGAATAAACAGCCTTAACGAAGGTTTTATGGGAAAGACCGAACCCGGAGCGAACCACTGGCGTCGAAGTGTATTGACCACGGAACCGGACCCGTTCACGAACAGCCGCGTGGGACGCGAATGTTGGAATCGGACCACCAGACGATTCAGGAGAGATCGATGCGCAAATTGCTTTTCGCAGCCCTCGCGCTCAGCGCGTACGCCAGCCTCGACATCACCCCGGCGGCCGCGCAGGAATACCCCTACTGCATCCGGGGCCGCGATTACACCGGCTACGGTGAGTGCAACTATCCGAGCTACGCCGCCTGCGCCGCAGCGGCATCCGGCCGCTTCGCCTATTGCGACATCAACCCGTTCTACAATCGCGGCACGCCTGACGCGCCGCGCCGGGGCCGCCGCGTCTATCGCGAAACCTATTGAGGCAGCGCAAACAGACGCTGGAGATATCCGTCATGAACACCATGACCACACGTCGATTAGTGCTGACTTTCTCCGCGCTCGGTCTTTCCCTGTTGATGGGTGCGGCGGTTCCGTCGCCCGCGCAGGCGCTCATCGAATATCCCTACTGCATGAAGGTCTACACGCGCGCGCCGTACGAGGATTGCAGCTATTCGACGCTGGCTCAGTGTCAGATGAGCGCATCGGGCCGCTCGGCGATGTGCTACCGCGATCCGTTCTATGCGGGCCGCCCCGGCAGCCCCTATGTGATCAAACAGCCGCGCGTGCCTTATTCGCCGTTCGGCAACATTGATCCCGATTACGATCCCTATCGCGTGACTCAGGCACCGGGACCGCATCGCGCCATCCGTCACAAGCATAAGCGCAAGCATCACGCGCGCTAGGGCGCTGGATCAATCCAGTTCCACCACCTGCCCGTCCGCGAGCGAGACGCGGCGGTCCATCTGATTGGCCAACTGCATGTTGTGGGTCGCGATCAGCATCGCGACCTGCGTGGCCTTCACCAGTTGCATCAGCGCGTTGAAGACATGATCGGCGGTGTGCGGGTCGAGATTGCCGGTCGGCTCGTCCGCGAACAGAACACGCGGCGCATTGGCCACCGCACGCGCGATTGCGACGCGCTGCTGCTCGCCGCCGGACAATTCGGCAGGGCGATGCGTGATGCGGTCGCCGAGGCCGAGATAGGCCAAAATCTCCTTGGCGCGCTGCACGGTCTCCTTGCGCGGCAGGCCACGGATCATCTGCGGCATCATCACGTTTTCCAGCGCCGAGAATTCCGGCAGCAGGCGATGCGACTGGTAGACGAAGCCGATATCGGTGCGGCGGATCTGGGTGCGGTCACCGTCCGACAACGTCGAGGTCGGCGCGCCGTTGACGTAGACCTCGCCGGAATCCGGCTGCTCCAGAAGCCCCGCGATATGCAGCAGCGTCGATTTGCCGGTACCCGATGGCGCCACCAGCGCCACCGACTGCCCCGCCCATAGCGCCAGCTTGGCGCCGTTGAGAATGGTCAGCGTGGTTTCGCCCTGCCGGTACTGGCGATGGATGTCGTGGAGGAACACCACCGGCGCGTCGTTGTCTCCGTCTTGCATCGGCGCGCTCACTCGTATCTCAGGGCTTCAATGGGATCGAGCCGCGCCGCGCGCCACGACGGGTACAGCGTCGCCAGGAACGATAGCGTCAGCGCCATGATGACGACCGCCGCCGTCTCGCCGACGCTGATCTCGGCCGGCAGCTTCGACAGGAAGTACAGTTCCGGCGAGAACAGCTCGGTATTGGTCAGCCACGAGATGAACTGGCGGATATTCTCGATGTTGAGACAAATGATGACGCCGAGCAGGAAGCCGACCAGCGTGCCGACCACGCCGATGGCGGCACCCGTGATCAGGAAGATGCGCATGATCGAGCCTTGCGTCGCGCCCATGGTGCGCAGGATCGCGATATCGCTGCCCTTGTCCTTCACCAGCATGATCAGGCCGGAAATGATGTTGAGCGAAGCGACCAGCACGATCAGCGTCAGGATCAGGAACATGACGTTACGCTCGACCTGTAGCGCATTGAAAAAGGTCGAGTTGCGCTGCCGCCAGTCCACCATGAAGATCGGCCGCTGCGCCGCCTCCGTCACCGCCTTGCGGTATTCATCCACCTTGTCGGGATTGTCGGTGTAGATCTCGATGGCGGTGACATCGTTGGGGCGGTTGAAATAGGCCTGCGCTTCCTTCAGCGGCATGAACACGAAGGAGGAATCGTATTCCGACATGCCGATCTCGAACACAGCCGCGACCTTGTAGGGCTTGATGCGCGGCGTCGTGCCCATCGGCGTCACCGCGCCGCGCGGCGCGACCAGCGTCACGGTATCGCCCGCATGCAGCGACAACGAATCGGCGAGACGGCGACCAATGGCGACGCCCTGCCCGTCGTCGAAGCCTTCCAGCGTACCCTGCTTGATGTTCCTGGAAATCGAGGTGAGCTTTTCGAGGTCGGCGGCGCGGATGCCGCGCACCAGCACGCCGGAGGCGTTGAATGGCGACGATGCCAGCGCCTGCCCTTCCACAATCGGCGCTGCGAGGCGGATGCCCTGCACGCCATTGATGCGGTCGGCGACTTCCTTCCAGTCGGTCAGCGGCGATTCCAGCGGCTGCACCAGCAGATGGCCGTTGAGGCCGAGGATCTTGTCGAGCAGTTCTTTCCGGAAGCCGTTCATCACCGCCATCACGATGATCAGCGTGGCGACGCCCAGCATGATGCCAAGGAACGAGAAACCCGCGATGACCGAGATGAATCCTTCCTTGCGTCGCGCCCGCAGGTAGCGGGCCGAGATCAGCCACTCGAAAGGAGCAAAGGGGGCAGTCCGAACCGGCTCACTCATCAAATCTGTCCATCGCCCCGAATTCCATGCGAATCAGGCGAATTGTAGTCGAGGCTCACGTCCGCGCCGCCCCCGCAGCGCAATGATTCACCGTTCAATCGCACCTTCGCCGGCAATGCGACCTTAAATATCGGTCATGTCAGTGCGCGGGCTTCCATTTTGTCTGGAAATGGCGGGACGCCTCGTCGACGCTCATCATCTCACGGCTGCCGTCGGCGCGCTTCTTGATCTCGACCTTGCCCTCGGCGAGGCCCTTCGGTCCGACCAGAATCTGCCACGGAATGCCGATCAGGTCGGCGGTGGCGAACTTGCCGCCCGGCCGCTGGTCGGTGTCGTCGTAGAGCACGTCCACGCCCGCCGCCGACAATTCCTTGTAGAGCTTCTCGCAGGCGGCGTCGGTGTCGGCCGCGCCCTGCTTGAGGTTGAGCACGGCGACGCGGAAGGGCGCCACTTCCTCCGGCCACTGGATGCCGTTCTCGTCGTGGCAGGCTTCGATGATCGCACCGACGAGGCGCGACACGCCGATGCCATAGGAGCCGCCATGGATCGGCTTTTCCGTTCCATCCGAGCCGACCACCAGCGCCTTCATCGAATCCGAATATTTGGTGCCGAAATAGAAAATCTGACCGACCTCGATGCCGCGGGTGTTCACCCGCTTCTCGGCAGGCACTTCCTTTTCGTAGCGGGCCTCGTCGTGAACGTCTTCGGTCGCGGCGTAAAGTTCGGTCCACTGTTTGATGACCGGCGTGAGGTCGCCGTCGTAATCCACATCCGCGCCCGGCACCGGCAGATCGAGCACATCCTTGTTGCAGAACACGCCGGACTCGCCGGTCTCGGCCAGTACGATGAACTCGTGGGAGAGATCTCCGCCGATCGGCCCGGTTTCGGCGCGCATCGGGATCGCCTTCAGCCCCATACGGGCGAAAGTGCGCAAGTATGCGACGAACATCCTGTTGTAGGACAGCCGTGCCGCCGCCTCGTCGATGTCGAACGAATAGGCATCCTTCATCAGGAATTCGCGGCCGCGCATCACGCCGAAACGCGGACGCTGCTCGTCGCGGAATTTCCACTGGATGTGATAGAGGTTCAGCGGCAGGCTGCGATACGACTTCACGTAGGCGCGGAAGATCTCCGTGATCATCTCCTCGTTGGTCGGCCCGTAGAGAAGCTCGCGCTTGTGGCGATCGGCAATGCGCAGCATCTCCGGGCCGTAGGCGTCATAGCGGCCGCTCTCGCGCCACAGGTCGGCCAGTTGCAGCGTCGGCATCAGAAGCTCGATGGCGCCCGCGCGGTCCTGCTCCTCGCGCACGATCCGCTCGATATTCTTCAGCACCCGGAAGCCGAGCGGCAGCCAGGCATAGATGCCCGCCGCCTCCTGCCTCATCATGCCCGCGCGCAGCATCAGCCGGTGCGAGACGATTTCCGCCTCTTTCGGTGTTTCCTTGAGGATGGGGAGAAAAAAGCGCGTCAGCCGCATGGGATGCTCAGGAATCGTGGGACCGGGATGCCGCCACTGAAACCGGATTGGCGGACAAAAGACAAGGGTTTTACCGGCACAGGCAGCCTGTTTCGGCAGGTCGTCTCTAAGCCCTGTGAGCATCATGGTGGACTTTGCCACTTTGCCAGCACCGGCTCCTTGCGTTCGAACAGCCTGCCCTTTCTTTCCAATCAGGTGACACTGTGTTAAAGACCCGCACGGGATTGAGGGGATGACCACACTTCGCAAAATTCGCTTGGGGCGGTGGGCCGTGATAATCGCGGCTTATGCGTTGTTGCTCAATACAACGCTCACGACCTCGCTTTATGCCTCGCTCTCTCCCAGCAGTCTCGATCCTGCTCACTATCTCTGTCTGAACATCACGCCCGCCGCCGACGGTCCGGCTGATCACGATACGTCGCACAAGCGGCTCATTTCCTGCCCGCTGTGTCTTTCCTTCAACGCGTTCAGTTTCATCGCTCCCGGCGAACCTGTTCTCCCGACGGTTCAGCAGGCGGCGAAAATCGTCCGTGTAGCCCCCACTGAAACGCAATGCGTCGGCAGCACTCCGCTCCGGGCATGGGCCAGAGGGCCTCCCTCCTTCGTTTGATGACGCGTACTGCGCGCCGTTGATGTCCGCTGTTCAAGCGGCGGCATTCCGCGCGCCCATGATCGCCCTTCTGCGATGCGTCCGCATCCGCGGAACGATTCAACGTGAGGCCCTGTGGCCTCGTCATCGAACATCGAGATCAAAATGTCTTCTTGCACCGGCTTTTGCCGAACAATCCTCATCGCCTCAACGGCGCTCTCACCTGTGGCACTTCTGACAAGCATCATCCCGAACCCCGCATCGGCGCAAACCGCCACCGAGATTCCGCCGATCATCGTCAGTCCTGCCCGGCATCGCGCAAAGCCGAGGCACCATGCGAACTCGTCTCGCTCGAGATCGACTCGGGTGCAGTCTGCACCCGAAACTCGGCAGCCTGTTCCTGTCAGCGAACAATTGCCCCCTCCGCCGCCGACCGCTTCCATCTCCGGGCAGCAGGCGCTCTCGGCAGCACTGCGAACCAGTGACTCCGCCTCGCTTGTCACAGACCTGCCCGGCGGAGCGGTCTGGGGTGCTGGCGGCATATCGAGCCTGCCTGCGTTCAACGGTTTCGGCGCGGATCGCAACCAGGTCACGGTCAACGGCATGCTGATCAGTCCGGCATGTCCGAACCAGATGAATCCGCCGCTCTCCTTCGTCAATCCGTCGATGATCGCCGGAGCGAAAGCCTATATCGGCGTAGCGCCCGTCAGCGTCGGTGGCGACTATGTCGGCACCAGGCTCGATGTGACCACGGCACCGCCAGCCTTTACGTCAGGACCTGACTTCGTCACCAGCATCCTGATGTCAGGCTTCTATCGCAGCAACGGCAACATCTACGGCGTCGATGTCAACGCGACCATGGCCAACCGCGACACCAGTATCACCTACACCGGCGGATGGGCGCGCGCGAGCGACTACAAGGACGGCAACGGCCGCAAGATCGGCTCGACCCTATACGAGGTGCAGAACCACGCCCTGAGCATCTCGAAGCAGACGCCGGGCAACCTCTTTACCTTCGAGGTGGGCGGCCAGTTCATCCCGTATCAGGGCTTCGTCAACCAGTACATGGACATGACCTTCAATCGGGGGCTTTACGCGAACGGCCGCTATGAAGGCGTATTCGACTGGGGCAAGTTCGAGGCACGCGCCTACTACCACGACATCCGCCACACCATGGGGTTCATTCCGCCTGACAAGGTCAGCGATATGCCTATGGACACGCGCGGTCAGGATACGGGCTACGCATTGAAGGCAACGATCGTGGCCTCACCCCATGACCTTTTCCGCGTCGGCAACGAATTCCACTACAACCATCTCGACGATTGGTGGGATCCGGTCGCGGGGACGGCTCCTATGATGGGACCCGATAAGTTCATCAACATCAATAACGGCCGGCGCGGACGTCTCGGCACGTTTCTCGAATGGGAACGCCACTGGAGCCGGGAATGGACCACCGTGCTCGGCGTTCGCAACGACATGGTGTGGATGAACACCGGTAACGTACAAGGCTACAGCAACGATCCAATGGTGAGTTACGGTATGGATGCGGCGGCCTTCAACGCGCGCGACCGTGCACGAACCGATGCCAATTTCGACGGCTCTGCCCTGTTGCGTTACGAGCCGAACGAAACCAGCAATTTCGAACTTGGCTTCGCGCGCAAGACCCGCTCGCCCAATCTGTATGAGCGATACGCATGGTCAACCGAAAGCATGGCCATGAGTATGATCGGCTGGTTCGGCGACGGCAACGGCTATGTCGGCAACCTCGATCTCAAACCGGAGAAGGCCCACACCGTGACCTTCACGGCAGGTTGGCACGACCCGACCAAGAAACTGTGGGGCCTCGAGATCACGCCCTACTACTCTTACGTGCAGGACTATATCGACGTGGACCGCTGCTTCTCTCCCATGGCGATGGGCATAGGCATGGGCCCGGTCTGCGACGCGGCGAACGTGAACGCCAAAACGGGATTCGTGAACTTGCAGTTCGCCAATCACGATGCGCGGCTTTACGGCGTCAATCTCTCAGGCCACGTCGCGGTGTGGGACAATCCCGCTTACGGGCGCGGTGTCTTGCGCGGCAATTTGAACTATGTACGTGGCGAGCGGACCGACGGCATCAATCTGTATCGCATGATGCCGTTGAATGGAAAGCTGGCGCTCGATCACACGCTCGGGCACTGGACCAACAGCATCGAAGTGCAACTGGTCGGCGGCAAGACCGAGGTCAGCCAGGTGCACAACGAGTTGACGACCCCGGCCTACGCGCTGCTCAACCTGCGCACGGGCTATCAGTGGCGCAACGTAAGGCTGGATTTCGGGATCGATAACGTTCTGAACCAGCAATACTACCTGCCGCTTGGCGGCGCGGATTTGGTCGACTTCCGCTCCGTCTCGATGATGGGATCGTCTCCGATGTACGGATACAACGTTGCAGGGCCCGGCCGCTCCTACAACACGCGGCTCTCGGTCAAGTTCTGAACCAAACGTCAGACAATAAAAAACGCCGGCCCCCAAGGCCGGCGTTTTGATTCAGACAAGATCGTGTTCGCAGCGATCAATGTCCCGTGTGTGTCTTGTCCATCTTCTGCATTTTCATAGCATCCATCTTCATCGTGCCGTCCACGGGCGCACTGTCCGCCGACATCGCAGCGATGGAGTTGATCTTGAATTCGACATCCACGGCCCCTGCCTTCTCGAAGGTCAGCTTGCCCTTGACGACTTCATTCTGCTTGAGAGGCGCTTTCAGGCCCATCAGCATCAGATGATTGCCCTGGGGATTGAGCTTCACGGTCTGACCGGGCTTGATCTCAATGCCATTCGGCAATGGCCGCATCTTCATCACGCCGCCGTCCATTTTCATCTCATGAATCTCGACATGATCCGCCTCCGGAATCGACGCCCCGGTCAGGCGGTCAGCCGTCTTGCCATTGTTGGTGATGGCAAGATACGCGCCGCCGACCTTGGCGCCTGACGGCGTGGCGCGCGCCCACGGCTGCACGACCGTCAGATCACCGGCCTTGTAGTCCGTCGCGAGAGCCGGCGTGGCCACGCCAATCGCAAGAAACAGCGCGGCACCTGCGATGCCCAGTTTTGTCGTCCTCATCATTTCTTCCTTTCGCTTGCCGCCCAGTTCTCAAGGCTTAAAATTTCTGCAGATCCCTCGATCGTCTTCATCGAACCGTCCTTGCCGATCAGCACGGTACGTGGGATGTCGCCCTGCCATTTGGGATCGATCTCGTAGCGCAACCGCTCGGTGAAGGTGTCGCCGAACACCCAGTTCTCGGTGGAGGCGAGCCCCGCTTGCGACACCATCGCCCGCACGGCGGCGGGCGTGTTTGGAACCAGATCGGCATCGATCATCACCACGTTGATATCGGGATGCGCTTTGGCGAAGCGGCCGAGCTCCGGCAGTTCGACCTTGCAGGGCCCGCATGTCACGCCCCAGAAATGCACCAGCGTCGGCCGCCCGGCATGGGCCTGCCGGATCATTTGCCAGCTTCCGCGCTCAAACGGCCTGATCTCGATAGCTGCATCGGCCAGCACGGCGCGTGCGAACAGGAGCGTCGCCGCAACGGCAAACAGCCCGCCAGTCAGATGCTGTTTCATGTGACGTCTCATGTTCCCTGCCCGACCGGCTGGAAATGATAGCCGTCCTTCTTCGTCATCCACGACAGAAACACTGTATGCCCATCGCTCACCAGCAACGGATGGTCCGAGGAATCCGCCGTTGCGGCGACAGTCTTCGGCTCCGACCACGTCTTGCCGTCATCGGCGGACTGCATCATCCGCACCGTGGTCTTTTCGCCGTCGAATTCCTTCCACGCCAGATAAGTGTCTTTGGCGGTGGCAAGCACGAAGGCCCGCGCCGGATTGTGCGCGGAATCGCCGATCGCGACCGGGTCGGAGAAGGTCGCACCGCCATCGGTCGAGCGCGCGTAGAACAGGCCCTGACGATTCTTGCCGTTGGTGTACCAGGTCGCATGATAAGTGCCACCCGGTGCGATCGAGAGGCTCGGTCCCTGATGCGGACAGGCATTGACCTTCCAGTCGTCATTGCTGACACGATGAATCTGGCCCGGCGTGTTCAGGTCGCTGAACGTGACGATGGCGTGATCGCGCACACCGCCGTTAAAAATGTTACGGAAGATCACGACCGGATGTCCGTGTCCGGCGAACGCCACACCGAGGCGGCAGCATTCGCAGGTATTGTCGTGGGCAAGCTGCGCCTGCGAATAGACCGCGCCGTCTTTCGAGGTCGCGAAGAACAGAGCCGCGCCGTCATAGGCCTCGCCCTTTTTCTTCGCGGGCGCGCGATTGCGCTTGTCGAGCCAAGCCGCGAACACCGTGCCGTCGGTGTCGAGCGCGAGCGCCTCGAATCGCTGGCTGATATTGCTCGGCGTGATCGGCCTGATCGGCGCGAAGCTCGCACCGCCATCCGTCGAACGCGTGGTGAAGACCTCGCCGTTGAACGCCTTGTCGCGGAACGTCGAGAACGCCACGATCAGGTCGCCGTGCTTGTCGATCACGATCTTCGGCCGCGCATCCGGGCCCCAGTCCATGTCGAGCTTCTGATCCGTAACCGCGACAGGCTTGGTGAAATTCCGCCCGCCATCCGTCGAGGCCGCGACCGCGACATTGCCGCCCGCCAGCATTGCGATCCAGAGCTTGCCGTCCGGCCCGAATGCGGGCGTCACCTTGGTCGCGCACGCCAGCGTGACCTCGGCGCAACCGGCCTCGCCTGCGTGGCTGCGCATGTCATGCGCAAGCACTGGCGCCTGCCAAAGCATCAGCGCGGCAGCGGGAGCAATCCATTTTTTCATGATGACCTGTCTCATCGGAACGCCACCTTCATGCCGGCGATGAACGCGCGTGGCGATCCGGCGTAGACCGAGCCGGTCGAATTGGCGAGCACGCTTGCCGGATTTTGAACGCCCGCACCTGTCACGCTGTTGCCGATGTTGTTGGCTGACGCGATGTAGGTCTTATCGAACAGATTGCGGACCTCAAAGTAAACATTGAGTGTCTTGAAGACGTCCGACTTCAGGCCGGTCGTGTAATGCACGTTGAGGTTCACCAATTCGTAGCCCGGCGCTTTCAGGAGATTGGCATTGTCCATGTAGAAGGCATCCTTCCACTGGAGTTCGACGAACGCGCCAAGCCCGGCATAGACGCCTGCCATCTCGTCATAACCGAGCCGCGCCGTCAGTTCATTCGGAGAGATGCCGGGAATTTTGTTGCCAGCGCGGTTGAAGCTGAAGCTCGTGCCGTTATTCAGGATCTCGGTGTAGTCGGTGTAGATCTGGTCGAGATAGGTGTAGGCGAGCGTCGCGCGCCAGCCGGGCTGGAATCGCCAGTCGGCGGCGAGTTCAATACCGCGATGCTCCGAGCGCGGCGCGTTAAACATGAAGCTCCCGTTCGGCGCACCCACGGGCGTGGCTTGCGACACAAGCTCGTTACGGAAGAATTCGTAGAAGCCGGTGAGACTCACCTTCACCGTTTTGTTCGGCGTCCAGTCCACGCCGAGGTCGTAACCGACATTCCGCTGCGGCACGAGATTGGTGTTGTTGCCGTTCTGGCCATTGGCAAGCACGAACAGGTTGCCGACCTGCGGCGTGCCGTAGCCGGTGCCGACGCGCGCCCGCCCCTGCCATTCGTTGTTGAACTTGTAGAGCAGCGCGAATTCAGGAGCGACATTGGTGAACTGTTTGTCGGCCGAGGTCAGCGCTGTCGTTGAGGCCGGATCGTTGGCGACCGGATATTTATACGCGGTATTCACGCCCTTGAGCTCAGTATTCTCCCAGCCGATCCCGGCGATGGAGGTTAGCGCATCGGTCAGCCGCAACTCTTCGCGCGCGCGCAAGCCGAAATTGGTGTGCGTGCCGGTGACGTTCGAGGACAGGAGACCGAGCGTGGCATCGCCCCCCGGCATCACGTTGCGCGTATCGCCCGACCAGCTCAGCGTGTTGTAGAAACCGCCGAAATAGGTGGTGGAGTCGAAGCCGAACAACTGGCCGCGATGAGTGAGATCGCTCATGAAATTATAGGACGGATAGTCGCCGATCGCGCTGGTCGCGCCGGTCGGCTGGCTGATGTTGCGGTCGTCAAACACAAGCTGGTTGCGCCACGTGGTCTGGTTGTCGACGTCGTGCTCCCAGCGCGCGCCGACGATGGTGCGCCGATCCGTGCGCCCCAGCCCTGCCTGCTCGGCCGTCAGCGCGGACTTCGAGCCATTGAAGCCGTTATTGAACAGCGACACCGTCGCGCATCCCGGCGCAGCACCCGCGGCCGTTGCACAGCCGCGCTGGAAAGGATTCTGGTCAAACTGATTGAGCGACAACCGGATCGGCAGCCGCGCATCGACATTGTTGTTGATGATCTTCAGCGTGAAGCGATCGTCGGGCGTCGCCTGATAGGTGCCGAGGAAATTCACCGTCTGGGTGTTGAACCAGCTATTGCCGATGAACCCGTCGCCGCGCGCGTCGCTCGCGAACAGCGAGGCTTCGAAATTGCCGACCTTCTTTCCCACCGTGAAATAATTGTTGAGGTAGCCGAAGCTGCCGCCGTCGATGCCGTATTCGGCGCCATTGATGCTGCCGCCCGGACGGGTACGGAAATTCAGCGCGCCGCCGGTGGCATAATTGCCGTACAGCGCCGAGGACGGCCCCCTGATCACGTCGATCGCGCCATAGGCGTGCGGGTCGATCAGATCGCTTCGGGAGAGCCCGTCCGGCTGCGTCACCGGGAATCCGTCGTCGAAGATCACCATGTTGCGGATGCCGAAGCCGTTGCGCGCGTTCGAGCCGCGTATCGAGATGCCGAAATCGCGCGGTCCGTTGCCTTGCTTCACCGAAATGCCGGGGCTATCGCGCAGCACGTCGTTCACCGAGAACGACGGGCGGTTATCGAACTGGCCGTGATCGATGGTGGTCGCGGTCTGTCCCGTAGGCGCCTGCGCAAGGCCCGCAAGCGCTGCCGCCGGCGCGGCGCTGCCGCCCGTCACGATCACGCGCGGCGTAGTCGCTGGATTGGCGGCGGATCGCGAGGACCGCCGCGTCCCTGCCGCGCGCGTATTCTGCCTGCGGGCGGGCTTGGCGCGCGCCGCGCGGGGTGCTTCCACCGTGACCTCGGGAAGAACATGCCCATCAACATGATCGGCGAAACTGGATGACGCACCAGCAAACAGCGCGCCGCAAGCGGCGATAATCGTGACGCCACCAAGGGCGGGAGGCTTGAGCATTGCAATATTCCCGATAACTGCCGTGGGCAGTCACTGAACAGAAGGCAGCAGGCAAAACCCGCAGCCCGCGGACTGTCTCAATCAGGAATAGGCAGGGGGACCGCGCGCATGAGGCCGGTCATCGATTCCGCCGCGGCGGAAGGGCGTCCGGCTCTCGAGCCAGGCGACACGCTGGTAGATGCGCTGGATGGCGACATGGAGCGCAACGGGATGATCGAGCGTCGGTACGACATGCGCCACCGCGCAAAGCGGGCAGCAGTTCGTATGGGCCGCGGAAGGCGCCGTATCAGAGGCCGTCCCGTCGTGCTCGCCCGAGCAGATCACAATACCGCTGAGCGGATCATTGCTCGCGGCGGCAGCGGCGCGCATCATCGCGATCGGTGCAAAAAGCTGCACCAGAACCGCGATCATGACGATGGGAACCAGATGTCCCAACCGCTTGCGCATTGTGTCCCCCACCGGATGAAATCCGGATGTTCCTGACTAAGCACGGCAATATCGAAATGTCGATATTGTCTGTTCCACATATAGAACACCGCCGCGCAACAATAATTCAATGCCAGAGTCAAATAGGAATTTTGTTTCCAAAAATGATGACAAGAAAAAAACAATGCGGTAAAACGGCGGCGTCAGTCAGGACGGCCATTCTGCCGAACCTGCTGTGGTCTAGGTCTTGGGAGGAGGCCCGACGTGCACAACGCAGCGTCATCCCCGTCTAAACAACGATAGATCCAACTGCTCGGGGACACAGGGTCGCGACATTTCAGCAGCAGGGCTTCCGGCCCTGCTCTTTTTTTGTCCCTATTTCCGGTCCGTTTCGCCTGTCTTTATCGACCTCATCCTTGGTGGCCCGGTTCTGTTCGCATTATGCTGATCGCACGCAGAGACCCGCGCATTGCGCTGGATCAAGCGCGACGATGGCCGCGATGGGAACATACGAAGTCAGAAACGCGAGATCAGTGGATCGCGTCACGATCCAATTTTGCGGGTCAGAACGGCAGGCCGATTGCCTTGCTTATGCGATCCATATCGATAAACCCGAGCCGATATGCAAAAAAACCGCAACCGAAGATGACCGACGAGATCAGCGTGGTCCACAACAGTTTGCGGCCCATGCGTGCAAGCACCGGCGCGCCGGGATCGGTTCCCATGCTCACCTCGCCGCTTTCCTGCTGGCTGAGCACGCCGAACGGCAGCACGGCGAACAGAGTGACCCACCAGACCACGAAATAGATCGCAAACGCGGAGGAGATTGCCTGGGCCATTCTACGCCTCCTCGATCTCGATCAGTGTTCCCGAGAAATCCTTCGGGTGGAAAAATAGCACCGGTTTGCCGTGCGCGCCGATGCGCGGCGTGCCGTCGCCAAGCACCCGCCTGCCATCGGCAATGAGCCGGTCGCGCTCGGCGATGATATCATCAACCTCGAAGCAAATGTGGTGAATGCCGCCATCCGGGTGGTGCTCAAGGAATTTTGAGATCGGCGACGCCTCACCCAGAGGCTCGATGAATTCCAGCTTGGTGTTCGGCAGCGCCACGAACACCGTCGTCACTCCATGTTCCGGCTGGGCTGTCGGCACGGATACCTCGGCGCCGGCCGCGGAATACACGGCAGCCGCCGCTTTCGCGTCCCTCACCGCGATCGCCACATGGTTCAGCCGGCCCAGCATCGCGCTTCTCAGACCTCCAGAACGTGGACGACGCAGACCGTCTTCTTGCCCCATTGCTCGGCGATGGCCGAGCGCACCGCGCGCCGTATCGCTTCACCTACGGCATCGGAATCGCGCCGCTTGGCGCGCGGCAGATTGTCGAAAGTCGCAACCGCGACGTCGTAGATCAGTTCATCCATCAGTTCGCCCGCCGCGTTCCGCTCGGGGATTCCGACCAGATCGACCTGGGGGTCGTCCGCCAGTTCGCCCTGCTCCGTCAGCGCCAATGCGACGAACGCGCCACCGGCAAATGCCAGCCGCCGCCGCGCCACCACCGCGCGCGCATTCTGGTCCTCCAGAATCTTGCCGTCCTTGTAAAGGCGGCCGGACGGCACCTGTTCGACGATGGCGGGCTCGCCGGGCGCGAGCCGAACCTGATCGCCATTCCTGCACACCAGCACTTTAGGCACGCCGCAGGACCGCGCGAGGCTCGCATGTTCCGACAGATGCAACGCCTCACCATGCGCGGGGATCAAGAGTTGCGGCCGCACCCACGAGATCATGTCGCGCAGTTCGTCGCGGCGCGGATGGCCGGAGACATGGACCATATGGGTGCGGTCGGTGATGACCTTGATGCCCTGACTGACGAGACCGTTGATGATCGCTCCCACCGCCTTCTCGTTGCCCGGAATGGTGCGCGAGGAAAAGATCACGGTGTCGCCCTTGTTGAGCGTCACCTCGGGATGATCGTCATTGGCGATGCGCGCCAGCGCCGCGCGCGGCTCGCCCTGGCTGCCGGTGCACAGCGCCAGTACCTTGTTCGGCGGAAAGTGACCGTAGAGGTCCGCGCCGCGAAACGGCGCGATGCCGTCGAGATAACCGGTCTCGCGCGCCACCTGCGCCACGCGCTCCATCGCGCGGCCGATCAGTACGACTTCACGATCCGCCTCGCGCGCGGCTTCCGCCACGGCGCGCATCCGCGAAACATTCGAGGCGAAGGTCGTCACCGCCACCCGCCCCTTCGCGGCCTTGATGATCTCGGCGAGGCCCAGCGCGACTTCCCGCTCGGAGGCCGAGCGGCCTTCACGAACGGCATTGGTGGAATCGCCGACCAGCGCCAGCACACCCTCGTCGCCGAGTTCGCGCAAGCGTTTCTCGTTGGTCGGCTCGCCGATCAGCGGCGTCGGATCGAGCTTCCAGTCGCCGGTGTGAATCACCAGCCCTTCGGCGGTGCGGATCGCCAGCGCATGGGATTCCGGAATCGAATGCTGCACGGCGACGAATTCGACATTGAAAGGGCCGATGTCGATACGTCCGCCGGATTCGATCACCGTGACAGGAATATTCGGCGGGTTGCGCTCGCTCGCACACTTCGCCTCGAACAGCGCGGCGGAAAATTTCGTGGCGTAGATCGGGCATTGCAGGCGCGGCCACAGATCGATGATCGCACCGAAATGGTCTTCATGGGCGTGGGTCAGCACGAGCCCGACGAGATTCTTCTTCTCGGATTCAATGAAACGAATATCCGGCATCACCACGTCGATGCCCGGCAGATGCTCCTCATTGCCGAACGACACGCCGAGATCGACCGCGAGCCATGAACGCTGCCTGCCCTTGCCGAGGCCGTAGAGCGACAGGTTCATGCCGATCTCGCCGATGCCACCGAGCGGCACAAAACTCAATTCATCAGCACGCGCCATTACGCCGCTCCCGCGGACATCGCCGCACCGAAATAAACGTCGCCCGCCGCGACCTTGGTCGATCCGCCATCATGGGACACGACAAGACGCCCCGCCTCGTCGATGGTCTCGAACACACCGTCAATCACCCGTTCGCCTTGGCGCACCTGAATCGCCGCGCCAAGTCCCGCCGCGCGCACCAGCCATTGCGTGCGGATCGTCTCAAAGCCCCGGCCATGATCCCAGAGCGCAAACCACTCGGCCCATGCATCCGTCAGCGCTGCGAACAACGCCGCCGCATCGGTGACGATGCCCTGCGCATTCAGAGAGGTCGCGGGATACGGCGTGCCCTCCGGCGCGGCGACGACATTGACACCCATGCCGACAACCGCCGCAAGGCCGTCCGGTGTCGCTTCCGCCTCGATCAGGATGCCCGCGAGCTTCTTGCCGCCTGCCAGCACATCGTTCGGCCATTTGAGCCGGAACGAAGCCGCCTCATTGCTGACCTTCCGCAAGGCCGTCTCCAGCGCCAGCCCGGCGGCAAAGCCCAGCGTCGCCGCGCCCGCGTGATCGGTCGTGAGCGTCTCGACGACGCTGCATGCGAGGTTGCCCGGCGGCGAAATCCATGCCCGCTGCCGCCGCCCGTGCCCCGCCGTCTGGTGCGCGGTCGCAAGCCAGAGCGGCCCCTGCTCACCCGCGCGCACGCGCGTCAACGCCTCGGCGTTGGTCGAATTGAGCGTGTCGAAGCTGACAAGGCGGTATTGTGCTGATTGTGCTCGGGGTCCGAGCGCGAAGCCCATCAGAACAGCGACTTCGCCGCAGCCGTGGCCGCGCTGACCAGAGGACCGGGATAGGCGAAGTAGAGAAGGTTGAAGATGCCAGCGAGTGTCAGAACCGTCCGCAGCTCGCCCGCCATCGGATCGACCGCGCCCTTGGCCTCGTCGAAGTACATCGTCTTGATGATGGCGAGATAGTAGAACGCGCCCACCACGCTGCACAGCACGCCGATCACGGCCAGCGGGTAAAGCCCGGCCTGGATCGCCGCGAGGAAGACGTAGAATTTCGCAAAGAAGCCCGCGAGCGGCGGAATGCCCGCCAGCGAGAACAAGAGCATCGCGAACATGAAGGCGAGATACGGATTGGTCCGCGACAGGCCCGCGAAATCGCTGATCTGCTCGAACGGCTGGCCGTTGCGCTTGAGGCAAAGGATGAACGAGAAGCTGCCGAAGGTCATCGCCACATAGATCGCGACATAGATCAGCACGCCCTGCGCGCCCTGCGCCGTGCCCGCCGCGAGGCCGACCAGCGCGAAACCCATATGGCCGATCGAGGAATAAGCCATCAGGCGCTTGATATTCTTCTGGCCGATCGCGGCGAACGAGCCGAGCGCCATGGAGGCGATGGAAACGAAGGTGACGATCTGCTGCCAGTCGTGCGTCACGTTCGGGAATGCGGTGAGCAGCACGCGCACCAGCACCGCGAGCGCGGCGACCTTCGGCGCGGAGGCGAAGAACGCCGTCACCGGCGTCGGCGCACCCTCGTACACGTCCGGCGTCCACATGTGGAACGGCACGATCGAGATCTTGAAACACAGGCCGACCAGCAGGAACACGATGCCGAAGATCACACCGATGCTGCCGGTCTTGGCCGCCGCGGCGATGCCCGCGAATTCCACCGTGCCGGTGAAGCCATAGATCAGCGAGGCGCCGTACAGCATCATGCCCGACGACAGCGCGCCGAGGACGAAGTACTTCAGGCCCGCTTCCGTGGATTTCAGATTGTCGCGGTGGCTCGCCGCGACGACGTAGAGCGCGAGGCTCATCAGTTCGTAGCCGAGGTAAAGCGTGATGAGGTCGGTTGCGGAGATCAGCACCATCATGCCAACGCTGGAGAGCAAAACGAGGATCGAATACTCGAAAATCCGCGCCTGATTGGCGAGGAAGCCGCGCGAGATCACCAGCGTCACGGCGGACGCGATCAGCATCACGGTTTTCAGGAAGCGCGCGTAGTCGTCGACCACGAAGCTGCCGCCGAAGGTGGTCAGCCGTCCGGCAGGCAGGCACAATTCCAGCACCAAAACCACGGCCAGCAGCACAACAGCCAGAATGGTGACAATGCGCACCGTGCGCTCGCCGCGATAGGCACCCAGCATCAACAGCGCCATCGCGCCCAGCGCGAGCACAATCTCGGGCAGGACCGGAAGCAGCGAATAATCTGCGACGTTGACGTTCATTCGTGCGTCCTGCTCTTAAAATAGTGCCGCGGCTTTGACGGCGTGAACCGCCGCGCCGTAATTCTCGACGAGTTGATGGATCGATGCCGCCGACATATCCAGCACCGGCTTCGGATAAACGCCGAACAGAATGGTGAGGACGATGAACGGCACGAAGATCGCGATCTCGCGCCCGGTCATGTCCTTGATGCTGGCCAGCGACGATTTGGTGAGTTCGCCGAACACGATCTTGCGGTACAGCCACAGCGCATAACCCGCCGACAGGATCACGCCCGTGGTGGCGAAGATCGCGGTCGGGACCGAAACCTTGAAGGTGCCGAGCAGCGTCAGGAATTCACCGACGAAGCCGGAGGTTCCCGGCAGGCCGACATTGGCCATGGTGAACAGAAGGAACGTGAAGGCATACAGCGGCATGCGGTTGACGAGGCCGCCATAGGCCGCGATCTCGCGGGTGTGCATGCGGTCGTAGATGACGCCGACGCAGAGGAACAGCGCGCCGGACACGATACCGTGCGAGATCATCTGGAACACGCCGCCCGCGACGCCCTGCATGGTGCCGGCGAAGATGCCCATGGTGACGAAGCCCATATGCGCGACGGACGAATAAGCGATCAGCTTCTTCATGTCCTCCTGCATCAGGGCGACCAGCGAGGTGTAGATGATCGCAATCGCCGACAGCGTCCACACCAGCGGCGCGAAGTCATGCGAGGCCAGCGGGAACATCGGCAGCGAGAAGCGCAGGAAGCCGTAACCGCCCATCTTCAAAAGGATCGCCGCCAGCACCACGGAGCCTGCCGTCGGCGCCTCGACGTGCGCATCCGGCAACCACGTATGCACCGGCCACATCGGCATCTTCACCGCGAAGGACGCGAAGAACGCCAGCCACGCCCAGGTCTGGAGGCGATGCGGCAGGTTCGTCGTCATCAGCGTCGGGATGTCGGTGGTGCCCGCCTGCGCATAGAGCGCCATGATGGCGAGCAGCATCAGCACCGAGCCGAGCAGCGTATAGAGGAAGAACTTGAAGCTCGCATAGACGCGGCGCGGGCCGCCCCAGACGCCGATGATCAGGAACATCGGGATCAGGCCGCCTTCGAAGAACAGATAGAACAGCACGAGGTCCAGCGAGGAGAAGGTGCCGACCATCAGCGTTTCCAGAACCAGAAACGCCATCATGTATTCGCGCACGCGCGTCTGGATCGATTTCCAGCTCGCAATGATACAGAACGGCATCAGCGCCGTGGTCAGGATCACGAACGGCAGCGAAATGCCATCCACGCCCATGTGGTAGTTGATCGCCGCGCCCAGCCACTGGGCGCGCTCCTCAAATTGAAAACCCGGTTGCGAAGAATCAAAATGCAGCAGCAGGACCAGCGACACCGCGAAGGTGATGAGCGTGGTCCACAGCGCGATCCAGCGCGCGTTGCGGGCGGCAATGGCATCGTTGCCCCGCGCCAGCAGATACAGCAGCACCGCGCCGGCGACCGGCAGGAACGTGGTGACGGACAGAACAGGCCAGGTGGTCATTATTGCTGGCCCCCGAGACCGAACATGAACCAGGTAATGAGCCCCGCCACGCCGATCAGCATGGCGAAGGCGTAGTGATAGAGATAGCCGGTCTGTAGCTTGACGACGCCACGCGTCACATCCAGTACCCGCTTGGACACGCCGTCAGGTCCGAGCCCGTCGATCAGCATGCCGTCGCCCTTCTTCCACAGCGTGGTGCCGAGCCACTTGGCCGGGCGCACGAAGATCCAATCGTACAGCTCGTCGAAGTACCATTTGTTGAGCAGGAACTTGTAGAGCAGCGGCTGCTGGTGCGCGAGTTCGACCGGCAGATACGGCCTGGCGATGTAGAACAAATAAGCCATCGCAAGACCCGCGAACATCATCACCGTCGGCAGCAGCGCGATCCAGTGCGGGATGTGATGCATCGCCTCCATCACATGCTCGTCCACCTTCAGCGCGGAGCCGAAGAACTCGCCGACGCCGTGGCCCGCGAACAGTTCCTTGAACGGGAAACCGGCGGCGAAGGAGCCGACCGCCAGCACCGCGAGCGGAATCAGCATCACCAGCGGGCTTTCATGCGCCGCCTCGAAATGATGCTCGTCATGCGGCTTGCCGTGGAACGTCATGAAAATCAGGCGCCAGGAGTAGAACGAAGTCAGGCCCGCCGCGACCACGGTGCAGAGGAAGCCGTAGAACGCGAACGGATTGCTGTTCGCCGCGAAAGCGGATTCGATGATCGCATCCTTCGAGAAGTAACCCGCCGTCAGCGGAAAGCCGGTGAGGGCCAGCGTGCCGATCACCATGGTGGCGTAGGTGAACGGAATCTTCCGCCACAGCCCGCCCATGTTGCGCATGTCCTGCTCGTGATGCATCGCGAGGATCACCGAGCCCGAGCCTAAGAACAGCAGCGCCTTGAAGAAGGCGTGCGTGAACAGGTGGAAGATGCCGACGGAGTAAGCCCCCGCCCCCATCGCCACGAACATGTAGCCAAGCTGCGAACAGGTCGAATACGCGACCACGCGCTTGATGTCGTTCTGCACGAGGCCGATGGTCGCGGCGAAGAGCGCCGTGGTGCCGCCGATCAGCATCACGAATGCCTTGGCGTGCGGCGCCAGTTCGAACAGCGGCGACAGGCGCGCCACCATGAACACGCCCGCGGTCACCATGGTCGCGGCGTGGATCAGCGCGGAGACCGGCGTCGGGCCTTCCATCGCGTCCGGCAACCATGTGTGCAGCAGGAACTGCGCGGACTTACCCATCGCGCCCATGAACAGCAAGAGGCAGGTCAGCGTCAGCGCATCGACATCCCAATGGAACAGGTGAATGGTCTTGCCCACGAGGCCAGGCGCGCCCGCGAAGATCGTCTCGAAATCGGTCGAGCCGACCAGCGCGAAGATCGCGAAGATGCCGAGCGCGAAGCCGAAATCGCCGACGCGGTTGACGACGAATGCCTTGATCGCCGCCGCATTCGCCGAGGGCTTCTTGTACCAGAAACCGATCAGCAGATAGCTCGCGAGACCGACGCCTTCCCAGCCAAAGAACAGCTGCACCAAATTGTCGGACGTCACCAGCATCAGCATGGCGAAGGTGAACAGCGACAGATACGCCATGAAGCGCGGACGGTTCGGGTCCTCGTTCATGTAGCCGATCGAATACAGATGCACGAGCGAGGACACGGTCGTGACCACAACCAGCATCACCGCCGTCAGCGTATCGACGCGCAGCGCCCAGTTGATCTTGAGAGAACCTGAATCGATCCAGCTCGTCAGCACGATGCGCAGATCGTGATGCATCAGCGCGACATCGACGAACGTCACCCAGGCGAGCGCGGCCGAAGTGAGCAACAGAGCGGTGGTGACGATTTCGGCGAGGCGCGAGCCAGCCGCCGCCGGCTCAACCGGACCATGATGGTCGTCGTGGCCGTGGTCGTCATGATGGGCATCGTGCGCGTGGGCCGCGCCATTGGCATGGTTATGGGCATGGTCATCGTGCCCATGCGCATGGTCCATCTCATCCCCGCTCGGGCAGCGCGCATGCGCGCCGATGAGCGTGATGACGCCCGCGATCAGCGCGCCGAGAAGCGGCAGGAAAACAATCGCCTGAATCATAACGTCATTCCCCTGACCATGATCTGGTCCGAAAACCGGTGCCCACTTTTCGGGATCATGCTGGTCAGCCCTTCATCAGGTTGATGTCTTCGACCGCGATGGAGCCGCGGTTGCGGAAGTAGACGACGAGGATCGCAAGTCCGATCGCGGCTTCCGCCGCTGCCACCGTGAGAACCAGCAGCGCGAATACCTGACCGACGATGTCGTTGAGGAAGCTCGAGAACGACACCAGATTGATGTTGACCGACAACAGGATCAACTCGACCGACATCAGGATGACGATGACGTTCTTGCGATTGAGAAAGATGCCGAGAATCCCGAGCGTGAACAGGATCGCCGCGACAGCCAGATAATGTCCGAGACCGATCGTCATTTCACCCACTCCCCGGCATCGGCGTCCTGCAATCCCTGCCCTGACGGCACCTGACGCACCGCCATCGCGGTCGCCTTGCCCCGCGCGTTCTGGGCGCTGATGTTCTGCCGCTTGACGCTCGGCTTGTGGCGCAGCGTCAGCACGATGGCGCCGATCATCGCCACCAGCAGCACGAGACCGGCGAGCTGGAAGTAATGGATGTAGCGCGTGTAAAGCACGAGACCGATGGCCTCGGTGTTGGTCACGGTCGCCGGGATCGGCGCGGTGATCGAATGCGCGACGTTCGGGCTCAGCACCCAGCCGCCCGCGACCAGCAGCAGTTCTGCGAGGAAGATCGCGCCGATCAGAATGCCGACCGGCAGATACTCGATGAAGCCCTGCCGCAGTTCGGCGAAATCGACATCGAGCATCATGATGACGAACAGGAACAACACCGCGACCGCGCCGACATAGACCACGATCAGGATCATCGCGAGGAACTCGGCGTTCAAAAGCACGAACAGCCCCGCCGCGTTGACGAAGGTCAGGATCAGGAACAGCACCGAATGCACCGGGTTACGCGAGGTCACGACCATCACGGCCGAGGCGACGCAAACGCCGGCAAAGAGATAAAAGAACAGCGCGGGAAGGATCATGAGGCGTTACCTGTACGGCGCGTCTTGTTCGATGTTCTTGGCGATCTCGCGCTCCCAGCGGTCGCCGTTCGCGAGCAGCCGGGCCTTGTCGTAATAGAGTTCTTCGCGCGTTTCGGTGGCGAACTCGAAGTTCGGCCCCTCGACGATGGCATCCACCGGGCAGGCTTCCTGGCACAGACCGCAATAGATGCACTTCACCATGTCGATGTCGTAGCGCACGGTGCGGCGCGTGCCGTCATTGCGGCGCGGCCCCGCCTCGATGGTGATGGCCTGCGCCGGGCAGATTGCCTCGCACAGCTTGCAGGCGATGCAGCGTTCCTCACCGTTCGGATAACGGCGCAGCGCATGTTCGCCACGGAATCGCGGCGAGATCGGGTTCTTCTCGAACGGATAGTTCACGGTCGGCTTCGGCTTGAAGAAGTAGCGCATCGTCAGCACGAAGGCCGACGCGAATTCCCTGAGCAGAAGCGAGTTGACGGCTGATGCTATTCCCATGATGCCCTCACTTCGGCGCCAGCTGGAAGAATTGCAGGACGCCCGCGACGATCACGACCATCGCCAGCGACAGCGGCAGGAATACCTTCCAGCCGAGACGCATCAACTGATCGTAGCGGTAGCGCGGAACGATCGCCTTCGCCATCGCGATCATGAAGAAGAACGCGAACGCCTTGAGCGAGAACCAGATCACGCCCGGCACCCAGTTGAACGGCGGCAGATCGACCGGCGGCAGCCAGCCCCCCATGAACAGGATCGCGGCCATCGCACACATGGTACAGATCGCGACGTACTCGCCAAGCATGAACAGCAGGTACGGAGTCGAGCCGTATTCGGTCATGAAGCCCGCGACCAGTTCGGATTCGGCTTCGACGAGGTCGAACGGCGGACGGTTGGTTTCCGCCAGCGCCGAGACGTAGAAGATGACGAACATCGGCAGCAGCGGCAGCCAGTACCAGTTCAGGAAGCTGAGCCACGGCACGCCGAGCATGGTGGCGAGGCCGCGATGGTGCTGCGCCTCGACGATGGCGGTGAGGTTCAGCGAGCCGACGCACAACAGCACGGTGATGATGACGAAGCCGATCGAGACCTCGTAGGACACCATCTGCGCCGCCGAGCGTAGCGCCGCCATGAACGGATATTTCGAGTTCGACGACCAGCCCGCCATGATGATGCCGTAGACCGACAGCGAGGAGATCGCGAGGATGTAGAGGATACCGACATTGATGTCGGCGATCACCCAGTTCAGGTTGACCGGGATCACCGCCCAAGCCGCGAGCGCCAGCACGCAGGAGACGAGCGGCGCGAGCAGGAAGATGCCCTTGTTGGCGCCGTCCGGAATCGTCGGCTCCTTCAGCACGAACTTCAGCAAGTCGGCGAAGGATTGAAACAGGCCCCACGGGCCGACCACGTTCGGGCCGCGGCGGATCTGCACCGCCGCCCAGATCTTGCGGTCGGCAAGAAGGATGTAAGCGATCGCGACCAGCAGCACGACGAGCAGCAGCACGCTCTCCGCCAGCATGATGATCAGCGGCCAGAGGAAGTCCGTCCAGACAGAGCTTGCGAAGAATTCGGACATCAGTTCATCACTCCGCTGCGCTCAGGATTTGCCCGGAGGCAAGACGCGAACATTCGGCCATCACCGCCGATGCGCGGGCGATCGGATTGGTCAGGTAGAAGTCCGCGACCGGGCTCTTGAAGGCAGCCTTGTCGGCGTTGCCGCCCCGCCCCGCCAGCGCCTTCAGCGCGGACGCTCCATCCGACGCCTCGATCTGGTCGAGGCGCATCAGATGCGGCAGCGCCTTGAACATCGCCTGCCGCAACTGCTGCAAGGAGTCGTAAGGCAGCCGTTGCCCAAGCGTCTCCGACAACGCGCGCAGCACGGCCCAGTCCTCGCGGGCCTCGCCCGGCGGGAAGCCCGCGCGGTTGGCCATCTGCACGCGGCCCTCGGTGTTGACGTAGATGCCGCTCTTTTCGGTGTAGGCCGCGCCCGGCAGGATCACATCGGCGCGGTGCGCGCCACGGTCGCCATGGGTGCCGATATAGACAACGAATGCGCCCGCAGGCACCTCAACCTCGTCCGCGCCGAGCAGGAACAGCATGTCCAGTGCGCCGGGTGCGAGCATCTTTTCGGCATCAAGTCCGCCCTCGCCCGGCACGAAGCCGAGATCGAGCGCGCCGACCGATGACGCCGCCGTGTGCAGCACGCCGAAGCCATTCCAGCCGTCCTTGACGGCGGCAATGCCGGAAGCCAACGCCGCCGCCTGCGCGAGCAGCGCCGCGCCGTCCTTGCGGCCGAAGGCACCCGCGCCAACCAGCACGATCGGATTCTTCGCGCCCTTCAGCACGTCTGCGAACGAATGCTTGCCCGCAACGATGTCCGCCACCGTCTCGGGGCCCGCGCCGAGATGTTCGTATTTATAGGTGAGATCGACTTTCTCGCCGATCACGCCGACCTTCATCTGGCCGGTGCGCCAGCGCTTGCGGATGCGCGCGTTGACGATCGTCGCTTCCTTGCGCGGATTGGCGCCGATGATGAGCAGCGCGTCGGCCTGCTCGATGCCCGCGATGGTCGGATTAAAGATGTAGGATGCGCGGCCGAACTTCGGATCGAAGCTCGCGACATTCTGCGCGGCGATGTTGCTTGAGCCGAGCCGCGACAGCAGGTCCTTCAGCGCGAACATCTCCTCCACGGCGGCAAGATCGCCCGCGATGGCGCCGATGCGCTTACCTGTCGCCTTCTTCGCGGCGATGGCGGCAAACGCCTCGCTCCACGAAGCCGCGCGCAGCTTGCCGTTCTCGCGCACATACGGACGGTCGAGACGCTGGGTGCGCAGGCCATCGACGATGTGACGGGTCTTGTCGGAAATCCATTCCTCGTTCACCGCCTCGTTGACGCGCGGCAGAATGCGCATCACTTCGCGGCCACGGGTATCGACGCGGATCGCGGAGCCGACCGCATCCATCACGTCGACGGATTGCGTCTTGCCCAATTCCCACGGACGCGCAGCGAACGCATAAGGCTTCGAGGTCAGCGCGCCCACCGGGCAGATGTCCACGAGGTTGCCCTGCAACTCGGAGGTCAGCGCGCTTTCGAGATAGGTGGTGATCTCGACATCCTCGCCACGGCCGATCAGGCCCATCTCCGGCACGCCGCAGACTTCGTTGGCGAAGCGGACGCAGCGCGTGCACTGGATGCAACGGGTCATCACCGTCTTCACCAACACGCCGAGATACTTGTCCTCGACCGCGCGCTTGTTCTCGGCGAAACGGCTGGTATCGACGCCGTAGCCCATCGCCTGATCCTGCAAATCGCACTCGCCGCCCTGATCGCAGATCGGGCAATCGAGCGGATGGTTGATGAGCAGGAATTCCATCACGCCTTCGCGTGCCTTCTTCACCATTGGCGACTTGGTCTTCACCGATGGCAGTTCGCCGTTCGGGCCCGGACGGCAATCGCGCACGCCCCAGGCGCAACTCGCGACCGGCTTCGGCGAGCCAGCGACCTCGACAAGGCACATGCGGCAGTTGCCCGCGATGGACAGCCGCTCGTGATAGCAGAAGCGTGGAATCTCGGCGCCCGCCGCCTCGCACGCCTGCAACAGCGTGTATTCGGCCGGGACATCGATCTCTTTTCCGTCGACGAGGATCTTGGTCATCGCATTCACTCCGCCGCGACCATGTGATCGGGGTCGAGGATGCCCTGATCGTCGAGTGTAGATTTGCGCGTGAAGTCGTCGATGCGCCGTTCGATCTCCGGCCGGAAGGCACGGATCAGGCCCTGGATCGGCCACGCCGCCGCGTCGCCGAGCGCGCAGATGGTATGGCCTTCGACCTGCTTGGTGACTTCGAGCAGCATGTCGATCTCGCGCTTGTGGGCGCGGCCCTCGACCATGCGGGTGAGCACGCGCCACATCCAGCCGGTGCCCTCGCGGCACGGCGTGCACTGGCCGCAGCTCTCGTGCTTGAAGAAGTAGGAAATGCGCGCGATCGCCGCGACGACATCGGTGGACTTGTCCATCACGATGGCGCCTGCGGTGCCGAGACTCGACTTCACCGCGCGGGTGCCGTCAAAGTCCATGATGAGGTCTTCGCAATCCGCCGCCGGAATCAGCGGACAAGATGCGCCACCGGGAATGACCGCGAGCAGATTGTCCCAGCCGCCGCGAATGCCGCCGCCGTGCTTCTCGATCAGTTCCTTGAAGGTGATGCCGAGCGCGTCTTCCACCACGCAGGGCGTGTTGACGTGGCCGGAAATGCCGAACAGCTTGGTGCCGACATTGTTCGGACGGCCGATGGCCGCGAACCACGCAGCACCACGGCGCAGGATGTCCGGCGCGACCGCGATCGACTCGACGTTGTTCACCGTGGTGGGGCAACCATAGAGGCCGACATTCGCGGGGAACGGCGGCTTCAGGCGCGGCTGGCCCTTCTTGCCTTCAAGGCTTTCGAGAAGTGCCGTCTCTTCGCCGCAGATGTAGGCGCCCGCGCCGTGCGTCACGTAGAGATCGAACGGCCAGCCGTGGATGTTGTCCTTGCCGATCAGCTTCGCCTCATAGGCCTGATCGACGGCGGCTTGCAGATGCTCGCGCTCGCGGATGAATTCACCGCGAATATAAATGTAGGCGGCATGCGCACCCATCGCGAAGCTCGCGAGCAGGCAGCCCTCTACGAGCAGATGCGGATCGTGCCGCATGATCTCGCGGTCCTTGCACGTGCCGGGCTCGGACTCGTCGGCGTTGACGACGAGATAGCTCGGACGGCCGTCGGTGGATTCCTTCGGCATGAACGACCATTTCATGCCGGTCGGGAAGCCCGCGCCGCCACGGCCGCGCAAGCCCGATGCCTTCATCTCGCTGACGATCCAGTCGCGGCCCTTTTCGATGATGGCCTTGGTGCCATCCCATGCGCCGCGACGGCGCGCGCCTTCCAGCCCCCAGTCATGAAGGCCGTACAGATTCTTGAAGATGCGATCCTTGTCGTCGAGCATGTCGCTTCCTGAAGCCTCAGCTTTTCGATTGTCTGTAGGCGATGACAGCAGCAATCCCACCAAGCGCGAATGCCCAGCTCAAGCTGGTTTCAAGCCCGGTCTTGAGAAAGTAGTAGTTCAGTACGAAGAAGAACGCCGCCGCGAGCAGCGCGTGAAGAGCCACCCGGCCCCACCCGTTCGCGAGGTTGCTCATGGCTTGTCCTTCCCATCGACGCTGGTCAGCACACGCGGGCCGCCTTCGGGAGCCGAGAACTGGCGTCCGTTCTGCGGGCCCGGCTCCGGCGGATTGCCCGAGGCAAAACCGTCGAGCACCTTGTTCAGCGTCTCCGGCGTCAGATCCTCGTAGGTGTCCTTCCAGATCATCACCATCGGCGCGTTCACGCAGGCGCCGAGGCACTCGACCTCCTCCCACGAGAAGTCGCCATCGGCCGAGACGTGGAACGGATCGTGATGGATGCGATGCTTGCAGACCTCGACCAGATCCTTCGCGCCGCGCAGCATGCACGGCGTGGTGCCGCAGACCTGCACATGCGCTTTCTTGCCGACCGGCGAGAGCTGGAACATGGTGTAGAAGGTCGCGATCTCCATCACGCGGATATGCGCCATGCCGAGCAGGTCGGCGACCGCGCGGATCGCGGCTTCCGACACCCAGCCCGCGTTCTGCTCCTGGGCGCGCCACAGGATCGCGATCACGGCTGACTGCTGACGCCCTTCCGGGAATTTCGCGATCTGCTGCTTCGCCCAGGCGAGATTCTCGTCGGTGAAGACGAAGCTCGCGGGCTGCAACTCTTTCGGTGCCAAACGCCGAACGGACATTACATTCTCTCGATCGTCATGGAGCCGCAGCGCGCGAAGCTCCTGCCCAGATTGTCGATGTGCGAAGCCATCATCGATCCACCTCGCCGAACACGATGTCGAGGGAGCCGAGGATGGCGGAAACGTCGGCCAGCAGATGGCCCTTGCAGATGAAATCCATCGCCTGCAAATGCGCGAAGCCCGGCGCGCGGATCTTGCACTTGTAAGGCTTGTTGGTGCCGTCCGCGACGAGATAGACGCCGAACTCGCCCTTCGGCGCTTCCACGGCGGCGTAGACCTCGCCCGCCGGAACGTGAACGCCTTCGGTGTAGAGCTTGAAGTGATGGATCAGCGCTTCCATCGAGCGCTTCATCTCGCCCCGGCGCGGCGGCGTGATCTTGTTGTCCTCGATCACGACAGGCCCCTGCCCGTCCGGCGCACGCAGCTTGGCGATGCACTGCTTCATGATCCGTACCGACTGATGCATCTCCTCGATGCGGATGCAGTAACGGTCGTAGCAGTCGCCGTTCTTGCCGATCGGGATGTCGAAATCCATTTCGGCGTAGCACTCATAGGGCTGCGCCTTGCGCAGATCCCACGCGGCACCCGAGCCGCGCACCATCACGCCGGAGAAGCCCCACTCCCACGCCTGATCGAGCGTCACCACGCCGATATCGACGTTGCGCTGCTTGAAGATGCGGTTGTCGGTGAGCAGCACTTCGAGATCGTCGACCTTCTCGGGGAAGGCATCGCACCAGGCGTCGATATCGTCGATCAGCTTCGGCGGCAGGTCCTGATGCACGCCGCCGATGCGGAAGAACGCCGCATGCATGCGCGACCCGGAGGCGCGCTCGTAGAACATCATCAGCTTTTCGCGTTCCTCGAAGCCCCACAGCGGCGGCGTCAGCGCGCCGACGTCCATCGCCTGCGTGGTGACGTTGAGGAGGTGCGACAGGATGCGGCCGATCTCGCAATACAGCACGCGGATCAATTGCCCGCGACGCGGCACGGTAATGCCAAGCAGTTTTTCCGCCGCCAGACAGAAGGCATGCTCCTGATTCATCGGCGCGACGTAATCGAGCCGGTCGAAATACGGGATCGCCTGCAAATAGGTCTTCTGCTCGATCAGCTTCTCGGTGCCGCGATGCAGGAGGCCGATATGCGGATCGACGCGCTCGACAACCTCGCCGTCGAGTTCGAGCACGAGACGCAGCACGCCGTGCGCGGCCGGATGCTGCGGGCCGAAATTGATGGTGAAGTTGCGCGTGCCGGGAGTGTCGCGGAGCGCGTCTGCCTCGGTGATGCTCATGCGGCTACTCCCGCCTTCGCGGCCTTGTCGGAAACCCGCGCCTTGAACTTGTCCCACATCACCGCATAACGCTCGTGGCGCCCTTCCCCGATCACATCGACGCCGTCATGCGCCTTGACGGTAAAGCGCAGCAGCTTGCCCTTCACATCGGTGCATTCGACATCGACATTGATTGTAAGGCCGGGCGGGGTCGCCGCGGTATGATTGACATCAATCAATGTGCCGAGCGTGCCCTCGCCCTCCTCGAGATGAGGACGGATCATGTCCATGCAGGCCCACTCCATCAGGCCGACCATGTAGCCGGTGGCCAAGACGTGCGGCATGATCTGGAAATCGCGCGCTTCAGGAAACAGATGCGGCACGGTCTTGTTCTCCGGCACGCGGTAGGTGAAGCGGTGGGTCGATCCGGCGGTGAGCGAAGGCTTCATGGCGTGGACGCCTTCTTCTCTTCGCCCGGCGGCTTCGGCGCAGCGGCGGCCTTTTCGTCGCCCGGCAACAGATAGTCCGCGCCTTCCCAAGGCGACAGGAAGTCGAACTTGCGGAATTCCTGATTGAGGCGCACCGGGTCGTAGACCACGCGCTTTTCCTGATCGTCGTAGCGGACCTCGACGAAACCGGTGGTCGGGAAATCCTTGCGCAGCGGATGACCCTCGAAGCCGTAATCGGTCAGCAGCCGGCGCATGTCGGGATGACCGGTGAAGATCACGCCATAGAGGTCGTAGGTCTCGCGCTCGAACCAGTCCGCACCCGGAAACACCGAAATGATCGAGGGCACCTGCGTCGCCTCGCTCGCCTGGCCGCGCAAGCGAAGCCGCGCGTTCAGCGTCGGGGACATCAAATGATACACCACGTCGAACCGGTTCTCGCGCCCGGGATAGTCCACCGCCGTCACGTCGATGATGTTGACGAAGCGGCAGCGCGAATCGGTCTTGAGGAAACGCGCGACCTCGACGATGCGGGACAGATCGACCGAAATGTTGAGTTCGCCGACCTCGACCGCATGGCCGAGCGCCGCATCTGGCAGCGCACCAACAATCGTCTGACCGAGAGCGTCGAGTCTGGCGTCGTCCATCATTCAGCCTTAGCGTTCAATCGTTCCGGTACGGCGGATCTTCTTTTGCAGGAGCAGGACGCCGTAAAGCAGCGCCTCCGCGGTCGGCGGGCAGCCCGGCACATAGATGTCCACCGGGACGATGCGGTCGCAACCGCGAACCACCGAATAGGAATAGTGATAGTAGCCACCGCCGTTCGCGCACGATCCCATCGAGATCACGTAGCGCGGCTCCGGCATCTGGTCATAGACCTTGCGCAAGGCCGGGGCCATTTTGTTGGTCAGCGTTCCGGCGACGATCATGACATCGGACTGGCGCGGCGAAGCGCGCGGCGCGAAACCGAAGCGCTCGACATCGTAGCGCGGCATTGACACCTGCATCATCTCGACCGCGCAGCATGCGAGGCCGAAGGTCATCCACATCAGCGAACCGGTGCGCGCCCAGGTGATGAGATCGTCGGCTGCCGCGACGAAGAATCCCTTGTCGGACAGTTCATGATTGATCTCGAGGAAATAGCCGTCATCCGCGCCGACCGGCTTGCCGGTACGCGGATCGAGCACGCCCGTCGCCGGCTTTGAGATTTGCGGCGAGCCGGACGACACCGGGGTCGGGTTCAATCCCATTCAAGCGCACCCTTCTTCCACTCATAGGCGAACCCGATGGTCAGGACGCCGAGGAACACCATCATCGACCAGAAACCGACCGCGCCGAGCTTGCCGAACGCCACCGCCCACGGGAACAGGAAGGCGACCTCCAGATCGAAGATGATGAAGAGAATCGCCACCAGATAGAAGCGGACGTCGAATTTCATGCGAGCGTCGTCGAAAGCGTTGAACCCGCATTCGTAGGCCGACAGCTTTTCCGGGTCGGGCTGCTGATAGGCAACCAGGAACGGCGCAACCAGCAGCGCCAGACCGATGATGGCCGCTACTCCGATAAACACCACAAGTGGCAGATAGTTCTGCAAGATTCCGCCCATCGGTGGCCCTCAATCGCGGCGATCGCGTCCGCGGATTCGCGAACTCTGGAATAATTCGAAGGGGGAATAGCGCAGCCCACCGGTAAGGGCAAGACGGGCATACCGCCTAGCCGTAGCACTGCGCACGCAGAAGATTTTCCCAAAGAAGAAGCCGAATTCATGTTTCCCTTGAGGCACCCGTAGCCTAGCCGAGGATGGCCGCTACGGCCTTGCCGCAAGCCTGCGTGTTCGCGCTGCCGCCGAGATCACGGGTCCGCAGCTTGTCCTCCGAAAGCACACGCTCGATCGCGGCTATCACGGCCCCGGAGGCCTCCGCTTCGCCCAAATGGTCCAGCATCATGGCCGCCGACCAGATCTGTGCAATCGGGTTGGCGACGCCCTGTCCCGCGATATCGGGAGCCGAGCCGTGGACAGGCTCGAACAGGGATGGAAACTTCCTTTCCGGATTGAGGCTTCCCGAGGGCGCTATTCCGATGGTGCCGGTGCAGGCCGGACCAAGGTCGGAGAGAATGTCGCCGAACAGATTCGAGGCCACCACCACGTTGAAGCGGTCCGGGTTCAGGACGAAATGGGCCGCCAGAATATCAATGTGGTACTGGTCCCATTTCACGTCGGGGTAGGATTTGGCCATCGCCTTCACGCGCTCGTCCCAGTACGGCATCGTGATCGAGATACCGTTGGACTTGGTCGCGGAGGTCAGATGCTTCTTCGGGCTCTTTTGAGCGAGCTCGAAGGCATATTTCAAAATGCGGTCGACGCCGGTGCGCGACATCACCGTTTGCTGGGTGACGATCTCGCGATCGGTGCCCGGATACATCCGTCCACCAATGGACGAATACTCGCCCTCCGTGTTCTCGCGCACCACGAAGAAGTCGATATCGCCCGGCTTGCGGCCCGCCAGCGGCGACTTTACCCCCGGCATCAACCGTACCGGGCGGACGTTGGCATACTGGTCGAATTCGCGGCGGAACTTGATGAGCGAGCCCCACAGCGACACGTGGTCGGGCACGATGGCGGGCATGCCGACCGCACCAAAGAAGATCGCGTCGTGATGGATGACCTGCTCCTTCCAGTCCTCCGGCATCATCCGGCCGTGCTTCTGGTAGTAGTCGCATGAGGCAAAATCGAAATCGTCGAGTTGCAGCTCGAAACCGAATTTCTTCGCCGCCGCCTCCAGCACCCGCACGCCTTCCGGCACGACCTCCTTGCCGATCCCGTCGCCGGGAATGATGGCGAGGCGGTATTTGCGATTGGTACCGGAGCTGGGCTGGGTCATCTGGGATTCCTGAAATCAGAGGGCTGCTCGGCGGGGTATAACGCCGAACCCCGTTCCTCCGCGATAACAATAAGGTGCTGGGGGATGCACTTGCGCGCCCCTTTTTTCCCGATGTCTGCGCTCTCAAATCCGCCCCGGAATCGAAAACCCCGGCACGAGGCCGGGGCTTTCTTTCCACAAGCCGCTTACGGGCAGAACCAGACGGGGCCCGCCATCACGCAGCGCCGGGCACGCCAGTCATGCGGCCGCGCACCATAGCGGCGATAACCGCGCGGAGCCGACGAATAACGGCCACCGGGCCGGTAGACCGGGCCGCGTGCACCGCGATGATGATGTCCATGGCCGCGATACTGCACATGAACGATGGATGAGGCATCCGCCCCGTTCAGCCCCGCCGCTGAGGAGGCAGGCATGGCCGACGCCGGCGCAAGGGCGAAAAACGACGCAAAGAGCGCGGGGGCGAGATACTTCATCATCTTCATGCTGTTTCCTGACGTTGGTTTCGATGGCGACCCCGTGAGGGAATCAACAGCAAAAATATCACACCGCGATGTGGCGCGGCCGCGTCAGTTTCCCACCCGAGGCGCGGCGATCCGCCGATCAGGTCGTTATGCAAAGTCTGGATGTATCAAAAGCCCAGACACATCTGGGATCATGCCCCTTTTCAGACTTTTGCTAAGTCATTGAAAAGGTGGCGCGAGAGACGGGGCTCGAACCCGCGACCTCCGGCGTGACAGGCCGGCACTCTAACCAACTGAGCTACTCCCGCAGCGGGCCGATGTGATCGATCCGCGAGACGCTGGGACTTAAAGGAGGCCACAATCCAAGTCAAGGACATTACAGATGTCCCTATCCGCCGGACCTTTTTCCACCATTGATGCAAAAAAGACCCTGTTTATGGGCAAAACATCATGGTCAGATCCATGGCGAATCAACTAACCCTTGCGGGATAGTCAGTTCCTGAAAGCCAAGTACCACGAGGAGGGTCATCATGGCGAAGAAAGCAGCTACCCCAGCGACTGTTACGCTCAAGCACCTTGCCGCCGCTCTCGCGGAAGAACACGAATTGTCGAAGAAGACCGCTGAAGCGATCCTGACCGACATGGTCACCAAGATCACCAAGCACCTTAAGAAGGGCGAGCGCATCCGCATCGTCGGCCTCGGCATTCTCCAGGTCCGCAAGCGCGCCGCCCGCATGGGCCGCAACCCGGCCACCGGCGAAGCCATCCACATCAAGGCCAGCAAGAAGGTCGCCTTCCGCGCCGCCAAGGAGCTGAAGGAAGCCGTCTAAGCGCCTTTACGCTTTTTCGCCAAACGCCATCCCGAAACCGCATACGCGGTTTTGGGGTGGCGTTTTTCTTTATGCGCGTATCATAGAAACACGGAGCAAGGCTGCCCGGTTTGAAAACATCGCGGTCGCGCCTTGACCCTGTCCCGCTTCTTCTCAAGATAGATTCCATCTACACGCGCGGATCGAATGCCGTGCCCTGCGTATGAGGTCCGGCGCCATGTCGTCCGCCATGAAATTCAATCACACCGTGCTCGAACGCTTCCTGCGCTACGTGCGCATCGACACCCAGTCTGATCCGGAATCGCCGACCACGCCCTCCTCCGAAAAGCAGAAGGACCTCGGCCGCCTGCTCGCGCAGGAATTGCTTGAGCTGGGTCTTGCCGATGCCCATCTCGACGGGCACGGCTACGTCTATGCCACCCTTCCGGCCAACACCGGCAAAAAGGTGCCGGTGGTGTGCTTCTGTTCGCACATGGACACGTCACCCGATTGCAGCGGCAAGGACGTGAAGCCCCAGATCGTGACAAACTATCAGGGCGGCGACATCGTGCTGCCGGCGGATTCGTCTCAAATCATCCGCTTCGCCGAGCACCCCGCCCTCGCCCAGCAGATCGGCCACGACATCGTCACCACCGATGGCACCACGCTGTTAGGGGCCGATAACAAGGCAGGTGTCGCCGAGATCATGGACGCGGTGCAGGTCCTTCTCGCCAACCCTCAGATCAAGCACGGCACGATCAAGATCCTGTTCACGCCTGACGAGGAGATCGGCCGCGGGGTCGACAAGGTCGATCTGAAAAAGCTCGGCGCGGATGTCGCCTACACCATCGACGGCGAGAGCGCGGGCTCGATCGAGGACGAAAGCTTTTCCGCCGATGCCGCGACCATCCGGATTCAGGGCGTCAGCGCCCATCCCGGCATGGCGAAGGGCAAGATGGAGCACGCGATCAAGATCGCCGCGCGCATTGTCGAACGCCTGCCGCAGGATACGCTGACGCCGGAGACGACCGAGGGGCGCGAGGGCTTTCTGCATCCGGTCGGAATCACCGGCGCGCTGGAAGAGACGACGCTGCACTACATCGTCCGCGATTTCAGCGTGGCCGGACTGAAGGAGAAAGAGGCCCTGCTGGAGCGCACCGTCGCCGAGGTGATGAAGGAATTCCCGCGATCGACCTATCGCATCGATATCCGCGAGCAATATCGCAACATGAAGGAGATCGTGGACCGCCAGCCTGCAATCGTCGAGCATGCCATCGAAGCGATCCGCCGCGCTGGACTTAAGCCCGAACGCGGCAGCATTCGCGGCGGCACCGATGGTTCGCGGCTGTCGTTCATGGGCCTGCCCTGCCCCAACATCTTCGCGGGCGAACATGCCTTCCACTCTCGCCTCGAATGGGTCAGCGTGCAGGACATGGAAGCCGCGGTACGCACCATCGTGCACCTCGCCGCGATCTGGGAAGAACAGGCATAGTCCGCGTCCTGCATCCTGCCTCAAGATCGTTCCGACACGTCAGCGTGAATCGATCGTTAAATTCATAGACGCAATTGCGAACTCGCTCCTCTTCATCCGGTTAGGTTGACGACCGGACTTTGTTGCGCCGTCCAGAAACGCGGCTAAATCTTGGCGCAAATAAGAAGGAACGAAGAGGATGAAACCGTCTCTCCAGACCGTGCTGGCGGCCACCGCGATCACCGTCATCGGCATCCCGCTGGCGATGGCGACAATCGTCGCGGCGTCGATCATCAGCCTTTAGACCCTCCAGACAATTGATCACACCATTCACACGATGCCCTGCTCACCTGAGCGGGGCATTTGCGTGTTGCGACCGATGTACTGAAAGTTTTGGCGATGGTAGGCGGCGAGAGATTCGAACTCCCGACCCTCTCGGTGTAAACGAGATGCTCTAACCAGCTGAGCTAGCCGCCCGTCGCTTTCCTTTAGTCGATTACGCAGTGCTTGACTATCCCGGGCGCGGGGTCGCCGAAATACTGGTTCGCGCAAGGAATAGAGCCGTGGACGCGACGCACGACGTATTGGCCATGCGCGCCATAACGCACATTCGCGACGCCGCCAACATCACATATTTCATTTTCGTTCGCGCAAAACTGGCCACGGCCATGACCACGGCGATAGTCAGGACCGGGTCCATACTCATATCCAGGGCCAGGGCCGTAGCCCGGCCTGCCATAATATTGAGCCGAGGCTGTTTGCGTAAACAACCCCGCAAACAGCGCGAACGCCAGACCCAGCAAACAACTCCGGAGCATTTGCCTCTCCTTATCCTTGGCAGTCGATTCTAGCGAACTCGCAAAACGAAGTCATCCGCGAGCGCCTCTCGCTCCGATCCGATAAAAAAGGCGCCCGAAGGCGCCTTTTCATATCAATCAAGCCATTCTAATGCGCGGTCAGACCGCCCGCAGCCTCATCCGCTTCCGCCTTGGGAGGCACAGCGGTGTCCTCCTCCCAGACGATCGGCGTCGGAGCCCGCACCAGCGCCTTGGCCAGCACCTCGTCCATCCGGCTCACCGGAATGATCTCCATGCCGCCCTTGATGGCGTCGGAAATCTCGGTGAGGTCCTTGGCATTGTCCTCCGGAATGAAGACCGTCTTGATGCCGCCACGGCCCGCCGCGAGCAGCTTCTCTTTCAGACCGCCGATCGGCAGCACACGTCCGCGCAACGTGATCTCGCCGGTCATCGCCACGTCATGCCGGATCGGAATGCCGGTCAGCACCGAGACGATGGTGGTCGCCATCGCCACGCCAGCCGACGGGCCATCCTTCGGCGTCGCGCCCTCGGGAACGTGGACGTGGATGTCCCGCTTCTCGAACAACGGCGGCTCGATGCCGTAATTGATCGCCCGCGAGCGGACGTAAGACGCCGCCGCCGAGATCGATTCCTTCATCACGTCGCGCAGATTGCCGGTCACCGTCATGCGTCCCTTGCCGGGCATCATCACGCTTTCGATGGTGAGCAGTTCGCCGCCGACATCGGTCCATGCAAGGCCCGTGACGACGCCGACCTGATCCTCGTTCTCGATCTCGCCGTAACGGAACTTGGGCACGCCGAGCATTTCCTCGACCACGGCTTCCGTCACCTTGATCGACTTCTTGCTCGAGAGCATCAGTTCCTTGACCGCCTTGCGCGCCAGCGTGGACAGCTCGCGCTCGAGGTTACGCACGCCCGCCTCGCGGGTGTAGCGCCGGATCATCAGAAGCAACGCCGCATCGTCAATCGAGAATTCCTTCGACGACAGGCCGTGCTTGGAGATCGCGGTCGGGATCAGATGCTTGCGCGCGATCTCGACCTTCTCGTTCTCGGTGTAGCCGGCGATGCGGATCACCTCCATGCGGTCCATCAGCGGGCCGGGAATATTCAGCGTATTCGCGGTCGTGATGAACATCACGTTGGACAGGTCATAGTCCACTTCGAGATAGTGGTCGTTGAACGTCCCGTTCTGCTCGGGGTCGAGAACCTCCAGCAGCGCCGAGGACGGATCGCCACGGAAGTCCGCGCCCATCTTGTCGATCTCGTCGAGCAGGAACAGCGGATTCGCGGTCTTGGCCTTCCGCATCGACTGGATGATCTTGCCGGGCATCGAGCCGATATAGGTGCGGCGGTGACCGCGGATTTCCGCCTCGTCCCGCACGCCGCCGAGCGACACGCGCACGAATTCGCGGCCGGTCGCCTTCGCGATCGACTTGCCGAGCGAGGTCTTGCCGACGCCCGGAGGGCCGACGAGGCACAGGATCGGACCGGTCAGCTTGTTGGCGCGCGACTGCACGGCGAGATACTCGACGATGCGGTCCTTGACCTTCTCAAGCCCGTAGTGATCGGCATCGAGGATTTCCTGCGCGGCGCCGAGGTCCTTCTTGACCTTGGACTTCTTGCCCCACGGAATCGACAGCAGCCAGTCGAGATAGTTGCGCACGACGGTGGCTTCGGCGGACATCGGAGACATCTGCCGCAGCTTCTTCAGTTCGTGCTGCGCTTTCTCGCGGGCTTCCTTCGAGAGCTTGGTCTTGGCGATCTTCTCTTCCAGATCGGCCAACTCGTCGCGACCTTCGTCGTCGCCGAGCTCCTTCTGGATCGCCTTCATCTGCTCGTTGAGGTAGTACTCGCGCTGGGTCTTCTCCATCTGGCGCTTGACGCGCGAGCGGATTTTCTTCTCGACCTGCAAGACCGAGATTTCGCTTTCCATCAGGCCGAGCACCTTCTCAAGGCGCTGCGAAACCGACAGCGTCTCCAGAATGTCCTGCCGATCCGCGATCTTGACCGCGAGATGCGAGGCGACCGTGTCGGCGAGCTTGGCGAAATCGGTGATCTGCTGAACGACGCCCACCACTTCGGCGGAGATCTTCTTGTTCAGCTTCACATAGCTCTCGAAATCGGACACGACCGAGCGGCCGAGCGCTTCCGCCTCGACGCTCTTGGCGTCGGTGTCGGCGAGCGCCGTGGCTTCCGCTTCGTAGTAATCGGTGCGGTCGGAATATTTGGTGACGCGCGCGCGCTCCAGGCCCTCGACCAGCACCTTCACGGTGCCGTCGGGCAGCTTGAGGAGTTGCAGCACGCTGGCGAGCGTGCCGATCTCATAGATCGAATCCGCCGCCGGATCGTCGTCGGAAGCATTCTTCTGCGTCGCCAGCAAAATCAGCGCGTCGTTCTTCATCACGTCTTCGAGCGCGCGAATGGATTTCTCGCGGCCGACGAACAGCGGCACGATCATGTGCGGGAAGACAACGATGTCGCGCAGCGGCAGGACCGGATACTGATGGCTTTCACCGGCGACGATGGTCGGACGAGGCTTGGTCGAGGCAGTCATGCCTTACTTCCTTTTCATTGCGCCCCCTTGCGCGCAGCCCATCTCAGGATGCAACCGCAGCAAGGTGCAGAATAACCGGAAAGCAAAGGGCTCGAATGAGCCATCCGCGCGTGGCGGCCTTTCCCTCCGGGCAGTATTTTTGGCGAATCTGAGCTTTTACAAATGCCGCCGTGTCCCATTAGGTGGCTATCCCCCACGGGGGTGTCAAGCGGCTGACAAACCCCAGCCACAACAGGCTTTTTTACGCCTGGCACGAATCAAAAACGGCCGCCGGAAAACCGGCGGCCGTTCGAATATACAGAGTTCCACAGATGCGCGTTACGCGCTCGCGCTGGTCTCGCCTGCCCGGTCGCTGCGGTCGGCGTAGATGTAGAGCGGCCTTGCGGTCGCCTCCACCACTTCGCGGGAGATCACGACCTCCTCGACGCCTTCCAGACCCGGAAGATCGAACATCGTCTCCAGCAGGATGCTCTCCAGAATCGAGCGCAACCCGCGCGCGCCGGTCTTGCGCTCGATGGCCTTGCGCGCCACCGCGCCCAGAGCCTCGTCGGCGAAGGTCAGCTCGATATTCTCCATCTCGAACAGCCGCTGGTACTGCTTCACCAGCGCGTTCTTCGGCTCGACCAGAATCTTCTTCAGCGAAGCCTCGTCGAGGTCTTCCAGCGTCGCCACCACGGGCAGACGGCCGACGAACTCGGGAATGAGGCCGTACTTCAAGAGATCCTCCGGCTCGACTTCGCGGAAGATTTCGCCGGTGCGACGATCCTCCGGCGCGAGCACGCTGGCTGCGAAGCCGATCGAGGTGGTGCGCCCGCGCGAGGAGATGATCTTCTCGAGACCCGAGAACGCACCGCCGCAGATGAACAGGATGTTGGTCGTATCCACTTGCAGGAATTCCTGCTGCGGATGCTTGCGCCCGCCCTGCGGCGGAACGGAAGCGACCGTACCTTCCATGATCTTCAGAAGCGCCTGCTGCACGCCCTCGCCCGATACGTCGCGGGTGATCGAGGGATTGTCCGACTTGCGCGAAATCTTGTCGATCTCGTCGATGTAGACGATGCCGCGCTGCGCGCGCTCGACGTTATAGTCGGCGGCCTGCAACAGCTTCAGGATGATGTTCTCGACATCCTCGCCGACATAACCGGCTTCGGTGAGCGTCGTCGCGTCGGCCATCGTGAACGGCACGTCGAGGATGCGGGCGAGCGTCTGCGCAAGCAGCGTCTTGCCCGAACCGGTGGGGCCTATCAGCAGGATGTTCGACTTCGCAAGTTCGACATCGTTGTGCTTGGTCTGGTGGTTCAGCCGCTTGTAGTGGTTGTGCACCGCGACCGAGAGCACCTTCTTCGCATGGTTCTGCCCGATGACGTAATCGTCGAGCACCTTGCAGATTTCCTTCGGCGTCGGGATTCCGTCACGCGACTTCACGAGCGAGGACTTGTTCTCCTCGCGGATGATGTCCATGCACAGTTCGACGCACTCGTCGCAGATGAACACGGTGGGGCCCGCGATCAGCTTGCGGACCTCGTGCTGGCTCTTTCCGCAGAATGAGCAATAGAGAGTGTTCTTCGAGTCGCCCGTACCGACCTTGCTCATTCCTGTCTCCGTCTTCCGCTTTCCGTCCGGCTGTTCTGATCTCGGCTGGAGATAGGAACAAAACGCGTACTGAAAAGACGTTGCATTCGAGATATGCTCGAATCGTGACCCTCACCGAATCCCGATTCAAACCTGGCTCACCCTGCCAGCGAACCATGCTGGCACCCGAGGATCAAGAATTCACTAATCCCCGGAGGGCTGATTTGCGGACTCTAGCCCGATTTGCCGCGGTTTCACGACTGCCAAACCGTGATTTCACCCCGGCGTTGCGGGAATGACACGAGAAACCGGGACAGTTGGGGCCGCCGGTCCCCAACTGTTATGGCAGGCAGAATCGCCCAAACCGGCCTTGAGAGGCCACGTTAAGAGGCAGCCCTATCAGGCGGCTTTCGCTACCGGATCTTCCGGCCGCTTGTCGATCACCTTGTCGACGATGCCGAAATCGCGGGCCTTCTCGGCGGTGAGGAAATTGTCGCGCTCCAGCGCATCCTCGATGGTCTTGTAATCCTGGCCCGTGTGCTTGACGTAAATCTCGTTCAACCGCTTCTTGAGATTCAGGATTTCCTGCGCGTGCAGCATGATGTCGGTGGCCTGGCCCTGGAAGCCGCCGGACGGCTGGTGGACCATGATGCGCGAATTCGGCAGCGAGAAGCGCATGTCCTTCTCGCCCGCGGCCAGCAGCAGCGAGCCCATCGAGGCCGCCTGCCCGGTGCAGAGCGTGGAAACCGGCGGGCGGATGAACTGCATGGTGTCGTAGATCGCAAGGCCCGACGTCACCACGCCGCCCGGCGAGTTGATGTACATCGAGATTTCCTTCTTCGGATTCTCGGCCTCCAGGAACAGCAACTGAGCGACAACCAGCGTCGACATGCCGTCTTCGACCGGCCCGGTGAGGAAGATGATCCGCTCTTTCAAGAGGCGCGAGAAGATGTCGTAGGCCCGCTCGCCACGGTTGGTCTGCTCGACCACCATCGGCACAAGGTTCATGTAGGTTTCAACCGGATCGCGCATTGGTCACCTGAAGGTTTTTCGGAAAATTCGTTAAGCCGTACGGGCAAGATAAGCGAGGATCGCTCCCCGGCAAGGGATGTTCAAGCCGATTCGGCGGTCCAAACGAAGCACTCACCGGGAGTGAGGTTAACAAAAAAGTGCCGTCCCCACGCGGAGGACGGCACAAAAACCGAATTCAAACGGAAGCGGCGCTTAGGCCGCGTCCTTGTCGTCTTCTTCCTTGAGCAATTCCTCGCGCGACACCTTCTTCTCGGTGACCTGCGCGAGTTCAAGGATGAAATCGACCACCTTGTCCTCGAAGATCGGCGCGCGGAGCTGGGCCACGGCGCCCGGATTGCTGCGATAGTAATCCCAGACTTCCTTCTCGCGGCCCGGCATCTGGCGGGCGCGCTCGATCACGGCGCGGCTCACCTCGTCGTCGGTGACGGTGATCTTGTTCTTGTCGCCGATTTCGGAGAGCACGAGGCCGAGGCGCACGCGGCGGTCGGCGATCTTGCGATAGTCCTCCTTCGCCTTCTCCTCGGTGGTGTCCTCGTCGGCGAACGTCTTGCCGGAAGATTCCATCTCGGCGTTGATCGACTTCCACATCAGGTCGAACTCGTCGTTGACGAGCGATTCCGGCGGATCGAACTTGTGTGTCTCGTCGAGACGGTCGAGCAGTTCGCGCTTCAGCCGCTGGCGGGTCGCGCCGGCGTACTCCTGCGTCAGGCGCTCGCGCATCGCGTCCTTGAGCTTGTCGAGCGACTCAAGACCGAGGGTCTTGGCGAACTCGTCGTCGATCTTGGCTTCCTGCGGCGCCTCGATCAGCGATGCGGTGGTCTCGAACTCGGCATCCTTGCCGGCGAGATTGGCCGCGCCGTAGTTCTTGGGGAAGGCCACCTTCAGGGTGCGGGTCTCGCCCGCGCCGATGCCGATGAGCTGATCCTCGAAGCCCGGAATGAAGGAGTTGGAGCCGAGCACGACCGGAATGTCGCTGCCGGTGCCGCCGTCGAACGCCACGCCGTCGATGGTGCCCTTGAACGACACGGTGACGCGATCGTCCTTCTCGGCCTTGGCGCCTTCGGCCTTGGCGGCGTAGGGACGGCTCTGGTCGGCGACGCGCTTCATCGCCTCGTCGAGGTCGGCGTCGGTGACTTCGGCAACCTGCTTCTCGACCTTGAAGGTCTTGAAATCGGCGAGTTCAATCGGCGGCACGACTTCGATGGCGACCGAATAATTCAGGTCCTTCTTGCCATCGAGGATGCCCTCGATCTCGGCCTGATCGGTCGGCATCGTCACCTTGGCCTCGTTGGCGAGGCGGAAGCCGCGTTCGTTGAAAATTCGCTGGTTGGTCTCGCGGATCGTCTCCTCGAGGGTCTCGGCCGCGACCGACTTGCCGTAGACCTTCTTGAGATGGGCGACCGGCACCTTGCCGGGGCGGAAGCCATTGAGGCGGACCTTGTCCTTCATGCCGGCGAGGCGTTCGTTCACCTTGGCATCGATTTCCGCGGCCGGAATGCTGATCTGGAATTCGTGCTTAAGTCCCTCGGAGAGGGTTTCATTCACCTGCATAGCGTCAATCTTCTTCCGGCTTGCCGATCCAATGTCGGCTGTTGTCATTAATGGGATGCCGCGCGAGGCCGCATCGTGGAAAGTCTAACTTCAGTCATGCGGACCAAAGTCATGGCGGACGAGAACACGTCTTGCCGGAACCGATCGCGCGAACGAGGATTGGTGCGCTCGGAGGGACTCGAACCCCCACGTCTTTCGACACTGGAACCTAAACCCAGCGCGTCTACCAGTTCCGCCACGAGCGCGCAGCACACATCGTTGAGTGTCCCGGCACAGCCGCGAGCGGCGGGCTTATAACATGGTGCCGGCCAGACGCGGCAAGAAAAAAAGCGCTATCCGCCGCAGCCCCTGCGGGTTTACTCCTGCCTCTGAAAATGGTCCCCATCGGCCATGAAATTCTTATCGTTTTCGCGTCCACGCCGCCGCTTTCTGGAAGCCCTCGCGGGGGCTGCGATAAGCCCTGTCCTGACGGCGGCGGGCCGGGCCCAGACCCTCCCCGCGCGCAAGCCCGGAAACCCGGTCCCTTTGCGGTTCGGCCCGCAATCCCTGTATCTTCACACCGAGGGGATGGCGACGCCGGTCTGGCAGTTGGGCGACGGCCTCCCCTTCACGCGCTTTTCCGGCAGCGCTCCGCCCCAGGTCGTTTTCACCAACGAGACGGCCCAACCGGTGGCGATGGCCTTTCACGGCCTCGACGGACCCGCCAGCATCGAGCCGCTGCTGGGACAGCCTCCCCTCGCCCCGCGCGGCGGCACCGCCACATGCGAGCTGCCGTCCAGGCCCGGAACATTCCTGATCGATCCGCGACTGCTGTCGGGCGACGACGATCGCCCGGCCCTGCCGCGCGTGCTGGTGGTCGAAGGCGACGAGACCTTCGGCGCCGACCGCGACGAGGTGTTGCTGATCGAGGACTGGAAGATCGGCACGGACGGCGTGGCGCAGGTTGCGGGCCGCGACAGCGGGAACGTCCCCTCGCTGTATACGATCAACCGCAGGGTCACCCACGACATCACCGTGCGCCCCAACGAGCGCGTCCGCCTGCGGCTGGTCAATGGCTGCCAGCGCTGCGTCATCGCCCTGAAATTCGTCGATTGCGTCATCACCGTCATCTCCGTCGACAGCCAGCCGGCTGAATCGTTCGTCGCGCGCGACGGCCAGATCGTGCTCGCCCCCGGAAGCCGGGTCGATGCCCTGCTCGATGCGACGCAGCCGGTCGGCACGCGCAACGACATCCTGCTGCACGACGGCACCAGGCCGGTACCGATCAGCCATGTCGTCACATCGTTCTCGGCGCCCCCGCGCGCGGCCCCGCTGCCGCCGCCGGCAGCTCCCTCACCTCCGCCGTCGCAAATCGACCTGAAGAATGCCCAGCGTGTCGATCTCGCGCTCGAACGGGGACAGTGGCTTCCCGCGATGGCGTTCGACCCGGCGCTGCCTCCTGTTTTCCGTACCCCCACCAACCGCACCGTGGTGCTGACGATCACCAATCCGCCCGACAGCTCCGCCGCGACGTTCCATCTGCACGGCCAGCATTTCAGAGTGCTCGACCGCCTCGACGACGGCTGGAAGCCATACTGGCTGGATACGCTCGCATTCAATCCCGGCCAGACTCAGCGCATCGCGTTCAACGCAGCACATCCCGGCAAGTGGCTGATGCAATGCATGGGGACGAAGTGGAATTCGCCGCGACGGCTGAGCTGGTACGAGGTGAGCTAGAGAACGACCCCGAACCGGCGATAGAGATCGCGGAACACATTCGGCAGCACGTCCGCGAGGTCTTCCGCGATCAGGCCGGGGCCGAAGCGGCGCGCGGCCTCGCCGTGCATCCACACCGCAATCGACGCCGCCTCGAATGCCGGCACGCGCTGCGCCAGCATCCCGCCGATCATGCCGGACAAAACATCGCCCGCGCCGGCCGTCGCAAGCCATGGCGGCGCGTTCTCCGCGATCGATGCCCGCCCATCGGGTGATGCCACTACCGTGTCGGCGCCCTTGATCAGCACCACCGCGTGCGACTCCTGCGCCGCGAGCCGCGCACGCTCCAGCTTCGAGAGCGCATGGTCCCTGCCCGCGAGCGAAGCGAACAGCCGCGCGAATTCGCCCTCATGCGGCGTCAGCACCGCCTGCGCGCCGGGCTGCGAAGCGATGGCGTCGAACAATGTCTGCGGCATATCGGCAAAGCTCGTCAGCGCATCGGCGTCGAGCACCACGGCGCGCGGCCCCGACAACGCCGTGAGTGCCATGTCGCGCGTGCGCAGGCCAATGCCCGCGCCGGGGCCGATCACGCAGGCGTTGAGTCTGTCATCTTCGAGATAAGCGGCGAAATCGACGGCGGTGCCGATCTCGCGCACCATCACGGCGGTCAGCGCCGCGGCATTCACCGCCAGCGCGTCGCGCGGCGAGGCGACCGTGACGAGACCCGCGCCCGCGCGCAATGCCGCACGCGCCGCAAGCCGCGCGGCACCCGTTTCCGCCATGCCGCCCGACATCACCACCGCATGGCCGCGCCCGTATTTGTGACCGGCGATGCCTGGCACTGGAAAATGACCGCGCCACCATTCCGGAATGTTCTCGAAGGTTTTCGGATGAATAACATCGAGCACGCGCGGCGGAATGCCGATGTCGGCGACCCTGGTCTCTCCGCAATGGACACGGCCCGGCAGCAACAGATGGCCGGGCTTTTTGCGGAAGAACGTCACCGTGCGGGTGGCGTTGACCGCGACACCCATCGCCTCGCCGCTATTGCCGTTGACGCCGCTCGGCAGATCGACCGCCAGCACCGATGCGCCGCTTGCGTTGATCGCTTCGATCATCGCGCGCGGCTCGCCTTTCACCTCGCGATCCAGTCCCGCGCCGAACAACGCGTCGATGATGAGCGCGGGCCGCCCCAGCGATTCCGGCGTGAACGGCAGCAACGGGCCGCGCCATTCTTTCGCGGCGCGCGCCGCATCGCCCGTCAGTGTCTCCGGCTTGCACAGCAAGGTCACGGCGACGTTGCGGCCGCGCGCGGCGAGATCGGCGGCGGCAATGAAACCGTCGCCGCCATTGTTGCCACGCCCCGCCACCACCACGATGTCCCCGGAGGGTGCGAGCGTCTGCGCCGCAGCGGCCACGGCCTGTCCCGCCCGCTGCATCAGCGCGAAGCTGTCCCCACCGCCCTCCACCGCGAGGGCATCCGCGCAGGTCATTTCGGACACGCTCAGGAGTTCCATGATTATACCGCCCGTCTTCGAGGCAGCGCCGCCCAAAGCGACGGCAGATTGCCTGCCTTAAAACTGTGCAATTGCATATTTTGACGCCACAAACTTCGCCAAAAGCTCCAGCGACCCTCGCAGAGCGGAGATTAACAGTTTGATAATCCAATACAATCGACAGCCGCGCCAGTTGGCACGGACTCTGCTTTTAAGGGGGCAACGAACGAGGCCGCCAAACGGCCCCGAACGATCCGCGCCGCATCGGCGGCGTCCAGGAATTCTGAAATGCCGGAGGCGTGCAGGTGAAAAAAATCGAGGCGATCATCAAGCCGTTCAAGCTCGATGAGGTGAAGGAAGCCCTTCAGGAAGTCGGCCTTCAAGGCATCACCGTGACCGAAGCCAAGGGCTTCGGACGCCAGAAGGGCCATGCCGAACTGTACCGGGGCGCGGAGTACATCGTGGACTTCCTGCCGAAGGTCAAAATCGAGATCGTGATCGGCGACGAACTCGTCGATAAAGCCATCGACGCCATCCGCCGCGCCGCCCAGACCGGGCGCATCGGCGACGGCAAGATCTTCGTCTCCAACATCGAGGAGGCCATCCGCATTCGCACCGGAGAGTCCGGCGTCGACGCCATCTGACACAAGCCAATCCCGCCCGGCCCGCGCCTGCCGCATCCCGCCGGACGGCACTTCTCAACAATCCTCCATCCAAGCCACACAAGGGGTTTACATGAAGACCGCCCAAGACGTCCTGAAGGCCATCAAGGACAACGACGTGAAGTACGTCGACCTGCGTTTCACCGATCCGCGCGGCAAGTGGCAGCACGTCACCTTCGACATCTCGATGATCGATGAGGAAATCTTCACCGAGGGCACGATGTTCGACGGCTCCTCGATCGCCGGCTGGAAGGCCATCAACGAGTCCGACATGACGCTGATGCCGGACCCGGTGACCGCGACGATCGATCCGTTCTTCGCCGAGACCACCATGGTCATCACCTGCGACATCCTCGAGCCATCGACCGGCCAGCCCTACAACCGCGACCCGCGCGGCATCGCCAAGAAGGCCGAAGCCATGGTGAAGTCGATGGGCGTGGGCGACACCGTGTTCGTCGGCCCGGAAGCCGAATTCTTCGTGTTCGATGACGTGCGTTTCCAGACCACGCCGTACAATACCGGCTTCAAGCTCGACTCCTCCGAACTGCCGACCAACTCGGACACCGAGTATGAGGGCGGCAACCTCGGCCACCGCATCCGCACCAAGGCCGGCTACTTCCCCGTGCCGCCGCAGGATTCGATCCAGGACATGCGCTCGGAAATGCTCGGCGCGATGGCGCGCATGGGCGTGAAGGTCGAGAAGCATCACCACGAGGTCGCTTCCGCCCAGCACGAGCTCGGCATGAAGTTCGACACGCTGACGCTGATGGCCGACCAGATGCAGATCTATAAGTACTGCATCCATCAGGTCGCGCACATCTACGGCAAGACCGCCACCTTCATGCCGAAGCCGGTCTATGGCGACAACGGCTCGGGCATGCACGTCCACCAGTCGATCTGGAAGGACGGTAAGCCGACCTTCGCCGGCAACAAGTATGCCGACCTGTCGGACAACTGCCTCCACTACATCGGCGGCATCATCAAGCACGCCAAGGCGATCAACGCCTTCACCAACCCGTCCACCAACTCCTACAAGCGTCTGGTGCCGGGCTATGAAGCGCCGGTGCTGCTCGCCTATTCGGCGCGCAACCGTTCCGCTTCCTGCCGCATCCCCTACACCGCTTCGCCGAAGGCCAAGCGCGTCGAGGTGCGCTTCCCCGATCCGATGGCCAACCCCTACCTCGCCTTCGCGGCGATGCTGATGGCGGGCCTCGACGGCATCAAGAACAAGATCGATCCGGGTCCGGCGATGGACAAGGACCTGTACGATCTGCCGAAGGAAGAGCTGAAGCAGATTCCGACGGTGTGCGGCTCGCTCCGCGAGGCGCTGGAAAACCTCGACAAGGACCGCGCATTCCTCAAGGCCGGCGGCGTGTTCGACGACGATTTCATCGACAGCTTCATCGAGCTGAAGATGACCGAAGTCGAGCGCTACGAGATGACCCCTCACCCGGTCGAGTTCGAACTGTACTACTCGCTGTAAGCGTCAGCGGCTCTTGCCGCGTCGTCACAAGATCAGGGGCGTCCTTCGGGACGCCCCTTTTTGTTTGCGTAACGGGAGTAAAAGGCCCGCTCGATTTCAGGGAAAGACCAGCGAGCGGTGGATGGTCGCGCCCGCCCATGCGCCGTCCGCGACCGCGAGCGAAACCGAATGCGGCACTCGCGCGGCGTCGCCGCAGGCGAAGGCTCCCGGAACGCTGGTCTCCTTCATGTCGCTGGTGCGAATCTGGCTGCCGAACGGCGTCTCCACTAGCGCGCAGCCCAGCGTCGATGCGACCGGCGTGGACGGAGCATTCCGCGACGCCGTGAACATGCCCGCGAACGACAGCCGACGACCATCGGTCAGAAGAACGTCCGCCTCGCCGTCGAGACGCTGGATCGAGGTCTCCTCAATCGTCACGCCGCGCGCGACGAGGTCCGCGCGCATCGCATCATCCAGCGTCAACGCGCCGTTGGTCAGGAACGTCACCTGCCCCCATTCCGGAATCAGTTGCGCCTGGTGAACCGACATCGGCCCGGTCGCGATCACGCCGAGCGCCCCACGGTTGAGTTCGTAGCCGTGGCAGTACGGGCAATGAAACACGCTGCGGCCCCAGCGGTCCGCCAGTCCTTCAATCGGCGGCAGCGCGTCGCTGACGCCGACGGCGAACAGCAGCCTGCGTCCTTGATGGCGAGAACCGTCGCTGGTCGTCACCGTGAACGAGTCTCTTTCTCCAGCAGCGGCCTCGGCGGCGCCTTCAATCCATGTCAGCGTCGGATAGGCCTGAAGCTGCTTGCGCGCCACCCGCGCGATCTCCGCCGGGTCGACGCCATCCTGCCCGAGGAATCCGTGCGCATGGGCGGCGAAACGGTTGCGGCGTTGCCCCGCATCGATCACCAGAACGCTGCGCCGCGCGCGCAGCAATTGCAGCGCGGCGGACATCCCGGCATAGCTGCCGCCGATCACGATCACATCGTAAGTCACATCATCCCCTTTTTCTTGCGCCACACGGCATGACGGCGGCCGAGGTCGGCCACCAGATCGGCGAGCGTCACCTCCGCGAACCGCTCAAGCAGCAGCGTCTCGGTTTCCCTGAAAGCCCCGTCCAGCGCGGCGTTGACGGCCTGCTCGACAAGGCACTCCGGTTTCGGGTTGCGGTTGCCGATCGCGAAGATCGCGGGCTCACCGAGCACATGGTGCAGATCGCGCAGCGTGATGCTTCCGAGATCGGCGCGAATGCGCCATCCGCCGGAATGCCCGCGCGCGGAGGTGACGATCCCGGCCTTGCGCAACAGGCCCATCGTACGGCGCACGACCACCGGATTGGTGTCCATGCACTGTGCCAGTGCTTCCGACGTCATCGGTTCCCCGTGCCCGGCCATGTGCAGGAGCGCGTGAAGAACGGATGAAAGGCGGCTGTCCTTTTTCATGTAACTTCGATTATTACAATTTAGACCGCCGCGCAAGCCGCTTTATCCCCGCGCCATGACGGCGCAGCGCCCGATAAGGTTCGCGACCGCTCTTGATCCGGCACAACCTTTCAGAACAAAGTGCACCGCAACAGCTTTCAGAAGGATCGCCCGTGAGCGTTTCAACCGAACGGAAAAACCAGCGGCAGGATTACGCCTGGGCCATCGCCGTCGGCGGCATCGTTGCCGTCAGCTTCGCGGCACTTCTGGTTTTTGCCTGGGAATTCGCGGCGACGCTGTTCCTGATCTTTTCCGGCGTGCTGCTCGGCGTGGCGCTGACCGCGATGACCAATCTTTTGAAGAAGGTCATGCCCGGCCCGCACGCGGGACGCCTCCTCGTGATCTGCCTGCTGCTGGCGGCGATGATGGCGGGCATCTTCACGCTCGGCGGCTCGACCATCGCCCAGCAGGCGACGGCCCTCAGCGGCACGATCAAATCGCAGATCGTCAACCTCAAAACGTTCCTCGAATCCTACGGATTCGACGCGAGCTATCTCGACCTCAACACCATTTCGGCAACCGCGCCGCGTTCGCCCACGACACCGGCGGCCACGCCCGCTTTGCCCAACGTGCAGCACAATCTGCCGAGCGCGGGCGCGATCGCATCGGGCGGCGGCGCCATCGTCAGCCAGACGCTGAAGCTCATCCTCGGCACCGTTGGCGCGGTCGGAAACTTCTTCATCGTGCTGTTCCTCGGCCTCGCCTTCGCGGCCCAGCCGGGAGTTTACCGCAAGGGCCTGATCGCGATGTCGCCCCGGGCAATCCGCCCGCAGATGGAGACCGTGATCGACCGCATCGGCTCCACGCTGGAGCGCTGGCTGATCGCGCAGATGATCACGATGACCGCGGTGTTCGTGGTCACCTGGCTCGGCCTTCTGGTGATCGGCATTCCCGGCGCGTTCATCCTCGGCGTTCAGGCCGGGCTATTGACCTTCATTCCGACGGTCGGCGCGCTACTGGGCGGGCTCATTATCGTGCTGGCGAGCATTTCATCGGGCTGGGTCGCCATCGGCAGCGCCTTCGCGCTGCTGCTCGGCGTACATGCGCTGGAAAGCTACATCCTCACGCCGATCATCCAGCGCGAGGCGATCGATATTCCGCCCGCGACGCTGTTCGCGTTCCAGATCCTGCTCGGCGTGGTGTTCGGCGTCTGGGGGCTGGCGCTGGCGCTGCCGGTGATGGCCGTGGTGAAGGTGATCCTTGTCTATCTGCGCGAGGATCGCCCGAAGACCATCGCAGCGTGAGCGAAGTTCAGTACTTGCCCACCGCCGTCATGTGCTCGACTTCCGGCGGGCTTGCGAAATGCGGCCCGACCAGCGCGCGCCATTCGGTGAAGTTCGGTCCTTCGCGGAAATCCACCGTGTGGTTCTCCAGCGTTTCCCACTTGATGAAGAGACGGTAGCGCGACGGCTTCTCGATCGAGCGATGGATTTCGAGGCTGTTCCAGCCCTTGCAGCGCCTGAAGATGGTCTGCGCCATCTCCACCGCCTGCTCGAAATCCTTTTCCTGACCCGGCTTGACGTCGATCTGCACGACTTCGGTAATCATCGGCTTCCCCCTGTGGTTGCAGGAGGCTGTAGCGGACGGGAAGCCGCCGGATCAAGTCAAAATCAGGGGATGCGCCTTACAGCGCGACCAGCAGGATGCCCGACAGGATGAACACGCAGCCCAGAAGAAACATCGGCTGCCAGTCCCGCGTCTGATGATAGCGGCCCTGCGCGCGGCGCTCCGCGATCAGCGCCCGCTCATATTCATCGGAGGTCGAGAACATGCAGGCGAAACCGGCGCGCGCCGAGGCGGCGGCGGCTTCGAGGGCGGAGATATCGTTGCGGGCACGGTCGATCATGGGCCGATGCTACGCGGCGCATGGTAAACAGATCGTTTAGGGCCGACGCGATTTATCCGCTCAGGCGTGCACTTCCGGGACAAAGGCATGCACGTCTTCGTGCACGGAGCGCGATGTCTGACTCATGCCGCCCCGGCGGGAATGATCGAGCGCCAGCGGTTCCTCCATCACGGCCTCGACGCGGTTGCGCCCGCCGCGCTTGGCCCGATAGAGCGCGGTGTCGGCGGAAGCCATCAGCACGTCGAGTTCGGTGTTGGCGGGCCCGCCCGCGACGCCGATGCTGACCGTGGTGGCAAGCGGCGCACCGTCGATCGCCACGCCCGACTGCTCGAATGCCTCGCGGACGCGCTCCGCCGCCAGCAGGGCCTCGTCCATCGCGCACGGCAGCAGCGCGGCGAATTCCTCGCCGCCGACGCGGCCGACAAGGTCTGTGATACGCAGCGCGCCGACCGCGGTGTTCGCGAACACCTTGAGCACGTCGTCGCCCGTCGCATGACCATAAGTGTCGTTGACCGATTTGAAATGGTCGATGTCGAAGATCATCACCGTGATCGGCCGGCCGGCCTTGGCCTCGCGCTCGATCATGCGCCCGGTCGCTTCGCCAAACCCACGGCGATTGAGCAGGCCCGTCAACGGATCGACCGACGCCGCGACCTTGTGGATCGCCAGCGTGCGCTCCGACACCAGCATGAAGATGATGAATACGGTGCCGACCGCGTAGAACACCAGTTCGGCGGCGAACACCGCGACCCAGACGCCCGCATGCGGATTGGTGCCCGGCCCGTCCATGACATCGCCGAGCACGATCGGCAGCATCAGCACCGCGCCATGCAGGACGGGTACGAAAATCGCGGGCCAGCGCGACCGCATCGACTTGCGCCGCTCCCGCCACAACTCCGCAGCCGTCAGCGCCGCATAGATCGCGACGATACTTGCGCCAAGCACGAGACGCGCATGCTCCGACAGCGGATCGGCGAAAATGACGGCGGCAAGCCAGACGGCCGCACCCGCGACGACCCCGATGACGCTCGGCGCTCGGCCGTGGAACACCCGCGCGGCATCCCACACCAGACCGCAGGCGATGAAACCGACCGCGTTGACTGCCAGCAACAATCCAAAGCCGAGATTCTCGCCGCCTGCGATCCACAGCGCGATGGACGCCGCACCCAGCAGATAGGCCGCGCCCCACCAGCCGAGCGCCTCGATCTTTTCCTGTTGCCAGAAAAACATCAGCAGACCGCCAAGCATCGCGGCGACGAACGTTGCAACCAGATAAAGGGTTGAAATGTCGAGTGACAGGCTATTGCCGGGCATACGAACGTAGGCTCCGCTGGAGCGGCCGGAATAGCTCTCTCAGCAGGATAAAATTACCAGCCGGATATTGGCGATGTGTTTGTTTGCGGCGACAAGTTTTCTCGAAAATTGTCGATAGTTTGCGACGATCTGGAACTGGTCATTCGACGAAAAAGGGCGCCCCAAGGGGCGCCCTTTTGATTGACCGCTGCGGTTGCAGACAAGTCGAATGATTTTCTTAGCGCTTCGAGAACTGGCGCCGAAGCGCGCCTTAGCGCTTCGAGAACTGGAAGGACCGGCGGGCCTTCGCCTTGCCGTACTTCTTGCGTTCGACGACGCGGGAGTCACGGGTGAGGAAGCCACCCTTCTTGAGCACGCCGCGCAGATCCGGCTCGAAATGCGTCAGCGCCTTCGAGATGCCGTGACGCACAGCGCCCGCCTGCCCCGACAGACCGCCACCGGCGACGGTGGCGACGACATCGTACTGGCCCTGACGGGCAGCGGCGACGATCGGCTGCTGGATCAGCATGCGCAAAACCGGACGCGCGAAATAGGTTTCGACGTCGCGGGTGTTGACGGTGACCTTGCCGGAACCGGGCTTGATCCAGACGCGGGCGACCGCGTCCTTGCGCTTGCCGGTGGCATAGGCACGGCCCTGCTTGTCGACCTTCTTCTCGCGCTTGGGCGCTTCGGGCGCCGCCGTCTTCAGCGACGACAACTGGTCGAGGGACTGCATGGTATCGGACATTACGCGGCCCTCGTGTTCTTGCGGTTCAGAGAAGCGATATCGACGACTTCCGGGCTCTGGGCCTCATGCGGATGCTCGGCACCCGGATAGACGCGCAGGTTGCCCATCTGGATACGGCCAAGCGGACCACGCGGGATCATGCGCTCAACGGCCTTCTCGACGACGCGCTCGGGGAAGCGACCCTCGAGGATCGACTTCGCGGAACGCTCCTTGATGCCACCGATGAACCCGGTGTGGTTGTAGTACATCTTGTTGTCGCGCTTGCGTCCGGTGAGGACGACATGCGCGGCGTTGATGATGATGACATTGTCACCGCAATCAACGTGAGGGGTGTAGGTCGGCAGGTGCTTGCCGCGCAAACGCATCGCGACCAGGGTGGCGAGACGACCGACGACCAGACCCTTGGCGTCGATGATCACCCACTTCTTGTTGACCTCGGCCGGTTTCGCCGAAAACGTCTTCATGTGAGATATCCGTGAAAATGGCGTGCGGCGCTGTCGCCGGACTGGGCGTGTTTCTAGAGAACGCCCCCTCACCCGTCAACGTCCACTTGTGAAAATAACACCATACAAAACAATGGTTTATAAATATGGTGTTATAATACCATAAAAATCATGATGGTTTTGGAATGGAATAGGTCGCGCTCGCATGGGCGATCGGATCGGGCGACGTGCCCGACAACAGGTTCACCTCGCCGAACGCCATGCGCTTGCCGACCTTGATGAGCCGCGCCGCGGCGACGATGTCCTGCCCCGGCTGGCCCCTGCGCATGAAGCTGATGCTGAGATTGGTCGTCACCGCGAGGCCGACCGGCCCGATCGCCGACAACAGCGCCACGTACATCGCGAAATCGGCGAGCGCCATCAGCGTCGGTCCCGACACGGTGCCGCCCGGACGCAACATATGCTCGCTATAAGGCTGGCGCAGCAGACTGCTGGCACCGTCCGCGCTCTCGATCAGAATCTCGCCGGAGCTGAACGCCTGGGGAAACTCGCGGTGGAGGAACGCTTCAAGTTCAGCCACCGTCATTTTCGCATTTGTCATATGGCCCGTTTCGTCACGATCTCATATATGACGCCTGTATCACCGCGACGCGACAATAAAAACAAAGACGTGCGCCCGCTGCGGGACTAAAGACGAATATCCACACGAGGACTGCCGCCGATGGATCACGATGCGTACCCCGATAGTTATATTCGCGGCATCCTGACCAATATCAAATCCATCGCAATGGTCGGCGCATCGCCCGTCAATGTACGGCCGAGCTATTTTGCATTCAAATATCTCGACCAGCGCGGCTACGACATGATTCCGGTAAACCCCGGACAGCTCGGCAAGGTGATCGCGGGCAAGCCGTTCGTCGGCTCGCTGAAAGAGATCGGCCGTCCGGTGGACATGATCGATATCTTTCGCAGCTCGGCTCACGCCATGCCGATCGTCGAGGAAGCGCTGGCGCTTCCGGTGCTGCCGAAGGTGATCTGGATGCAACTCGGCGTGCGCGACGATGCCGCCGCCGCCAAGGCGGAGGCGGCAGGCATCAAGGTGGTGATGAACCGCTGCCCGAAGATCGAATACGGCCGCCTCACCTCCGAGATCCAGTGGGTCGGCGTGAACTCGCGCACCCTCAGCTCGAAACGCGCGCCGGTGCCAACCACCGGCATGCGCCTGTCCCTCAACCGCCCGAGCGTAACCGGCGGCTCGACGGCGGCGGCCGACCGCGCGGCACGCACGCAGGCCGACAAGGATCGCAACGGCGCGGCGTGATATCTGTCCATTTCAAGGTTTCAGTTAGCCAAAGGACGTTCCATGACTGAACAATTGCCCGGTTTCTCCACTCTCGCGATTCACGCGGGCGCGCAGCCCGATCCGACCACCGGCGCGCGCGTCACTCCGATCTATCAGACGGCCTCTTTCGTTTTCAACGACGCCGATCACGCGGCATCATTGTTCGGCCTGCAAACCTTCGGCAACATCTACACGCGCCTTGGCAATCCGACGACGGCGGTGCTGGAGGAGCGCGTCGCCGCACTTGAAGGCGGCACCGCGGCGGTCGCGGCCGCCTCCGGCCACGCCGCGCAGGTGATGGCGTTCCACACGCTGTTGCAGCCGGGCGATGAGTTCATCGCCTCGCGCCGCCTGTATGGCGGATCGATCAACCAGTTCACTCACGCCTACAAGAATTTCGGCTGGAACGTGGTGTGGGCGGATTCCGATGACATCAGCACGTTCGAGCGCGCGGTGTCGCCAAAAACCAAGGCGATCTTCGTGGAGTCGGTCGCCAATCCCGGCGGCGCGATCACCGATCTCGAAGCGGTGGCGGAAGTCGCGCGCAAGGCCAAGGTGCCGTTCATCGTCGACAACACGCTGGCCTCGCCCTATCTCCTCAAGCCCATCGATCACGGCGCGGACATCGTCGTGCACTCGCTCACCAAGTTTCTCGGCGGCCACGGCAATTCGCTCGGCGGCATCATCGTGGACGCGGGCACGTTCGACTGGACGGCGAGCGGCCGCTATCCGCTGCTCAGTGAGCCCCGCCCGGAATATCACGGCATCAAGATGCACGAGACGTTCGGCAATTTCGCCTTCGCCATCGCCGTGCGCGTGCTGGCGCTGCGCGATCTCGGGCCCGCGATCTCGCCGTTCAACTCTTTCATGATCCTGACCGGCATCGAGACGCTGGCACTGCGGATGCAACGTCACGTGGACAACACCAGGGCCATCACCGAATGGCTATCGAAGCATCCCGCCGTGTCATGGGTGAATTATGCGAGCCTGCCGGGCGACCGCTATTACAACCTCGCGCGCAAATACACGCCGAAGGGCGCGGGCGCGGTGTTCACCTTCGGCTTGAAGGGCGGCTATGAGGCGGGCATCAGCCTTGTTTCGAACGTACGGCTGTTCTCGCATCTCGCCAATATCGGCGACACCCGCTCGCTCATCATCCACCCCGCCTCGACCACGCACAGCCAGCTCACCGACGAGCAGAAAACCATGGCAGGTGCCGGCCCCGACGTGGTGCGGCTGTCGATCGGCATCGAGGACAAGGAAGACCTGATCGCCGACCTCGAACAGGCGCTCGCGGTTCCGTACTGAGCGATCGAGATACGCGAATAAAAAACGGCGCCGAATACGGCGCCGTTTTTCCTTCTTGGGGTGTTGATCGCAGCTACGCCGTGCGGGCCGCCTTGTCGCGCCGCACGAGGCGGTTGTTGCGCTGGACGACCGCGAAACTCGCCACCGCGAACAGGATCACCAGCAACTGCGCCGACACCGCTTCGAGCGTCGGATTGAGGCCGATGGTTTCCATCCAGCCGAAACCCTTCAGCGGCGTGAACGGCACGATGGCCTGCTCCTGAAATTCCTGCATCGCCTCGCCGATGAACTTGATGCCCATCAGGAACAGGAAGGCCGAAGTGACGATGAACAAGGGCCGCAACGGAATCCGCTGCGCCACCAGATTGATGAAATAGAACAGCACCGCGAGCACCAGCGTCGCCGCCGCAAGGCCGCCGAACAGTCCCCCGCTCCAGCCGCCTTCGGTCGCGGCCAATGCGGTGATGAACAGAACCGTTTCCGCGCCCTCGCGAAACACCGCCAGAAACGCAAGCAGGCCCACGGCCCAGCCGGTGTCGCGCGCCAGCGCGTGATTGGCTTTCCCGGCGAGATAGTCCTTCCAGTCCTTGGGATCCTGCTTGTTCAACAGCCAGCCGCTGACATAAAGCATCAGCGCCGCCGCGACGAGAATGACGATGCCTTCCATCAGGTCGCTGTGTTCGCCGGAGTTGAGCACGGCGAACAGCCACGCCGCGATCAGACTCGCGCCGATCGCCGCCAGCGCCCCCATATAGAGCGCGCCGATGCGATGCCCGCCATCGACCTTGCGCAGGTAAGCCGCGAGCGCCGCGATCACCAGCATGGCCTCAAGGCCCTCGCGCAGCAGGATGACGGCAGCCTGGATGAATGCGTTCGACATCGAACATGAACCTCGAAAGCGCGAATCGTCGTCCGCGCATTTCTCAATCTAGGCGCGGCACGGCCTCGTGCGAGGGGCAAACGTCTGGAATTCGTCCAGAATGTTACTGCAACACCGGCACGAGCGCCTGCCCCACCGGGCTTTGCGCATGGTGCAGACGATAGGCCTGTAGTAGCGTGAACGTCAGCACCACGATGGCGACCGCCTGATGCAGTAGGCCGAGCGAGATCGGCACCTGATGCAGCAGCGTGAAAATGCCGATCACGAGCTGAAGGCTCAGTGCGGCCATCAACCATGCAGCGCCCCGGATCACGGCGGGCGATGCCTTGCCGCGGATCACATCGACGAGATGCAGCAGCGCCACCACGAACAGCGTGTAGGCGATCATCCGGTGGGTGAACTGCACCGTCAGCGTGCTGTCGAAGAAATTGCGCCACCATGGCTGCTCGAAGAACAACTGGTCGAGCGGCGGAATGAACCCGCCATCAATGTCCGGCCAGGTGTTGTAGATCTTGCCCGCGCGCAGGCCCGCGACCAGCGCGCCGAAATACAATTGCAGGAACACCAGCCCGAGCAGAATCTTGCCGGTCAGCGCGGCCCGCGTGCTGGCGAGGACTTTCTCAATGCGCGGCGCAAGGCCGCGCATGGTCCACACGATCGCGGAGAAGATCAGTAGCGCGAGGAGAAAGTGAATCGCGAGCCGGTATTGCGAGACGGAAACGCGCGCGGTCAGTCCCGACTTCACCATCCACCAGCCCACCGCGCCTTGCAGCCCGCCGAGCGCGAACAGCACCCACAGCCGCCGCTTCAAGGCGGAGCCCAGGCCGCCGCGCATCAGAAAATACAGAAACGGAAAGAAGAACACCGCGCCGATGCTGCGCGCGAGCAGCCGATGCGTCCATTCCCACCAGAAGATCGTTTTGAACTCGGACAGGCTCATGCCCGCGTTCATTTCGCGATATTGCGGAATCTGCTTGTAGGCCGCGAATTCCTGATCCCACGCCTGGGCGCTGAGGGGCGGTATCATGCCCGAAACCGGCTTCCATTCCGTGATCGAGAGGCCAGACTCGGTCAGCCGCGTCGCGCCGCCGACGAGAAGCGTGCAGACGATCATCGCGGCCACAATTCCGAGCCAGATGCGGATCGGACGCCGCGACGGCGTGGTGGCGGAACGGGTCTCATCGAGGGTGTCGGTCATGGAGATATTAAGGTGCGCTGAGGAAGGCTTGATCGGCCGGACGCGGCCCTTATAGTCTCCCCGCCTTGCGGCGCAAGGCGCGCATCCACGCGAGCTCACGATTTCATGAAGATCAGAACGCGAAAATTCATCGGAACCATTGGCTTGCTCGTTCTCGTCGTGGTGTGGTCGCTGCTCGGAATGACGATCGCGCAAACACCCTGGCTCGCTGCCTCGCGGCTCGCGCAGGCCATTTTCTATGTTGTCGCGGGTCTGGGCTGGGTTCTGCCGGCCATGCCGCTGATTGCGTGGATGTCGCGGCCGGACGCGCCGACCGCCTGAAAGCCCCCGGCCCGGTTTCGTACCCCCTGTTTCATTACCCTTTGTTGACGTTTGTTTGAAAAGGTCGGCCTCGCCGGGGACCAGAATACTCCCCTGTCTCATCCGCCCTAAGAACAAGGTTGATTATGGCTACGCTCGCTGAGCACGAAAACCAGGCCGCTCGCGCGCGCGCTGGGGCCGTCAGCGCCGTTGCCAGCGTCGTCATTTACAGCAGCCTTGCGGAGACCGAGACCATCTGGCGCGGGATGGAGACGCCCGATCATCTCCACACGTCCTTTCAACGCTTCGATTTTCTCAACGCCTGGCAGAGCCATGCCGGCGTGCACCTGAATATAAAGCCGCTCATTGTCGTCGCTCTCGACCGCGAGGGCCACCCCTTGATGCTGCTGCCGCTTGGCTCGACGCGGGAGAATGGCGTGAACATCGCGCGCTTTCTCGGCGGCAAGCATCCGACATTCAACATGGGCCTGTGGCGGCGCGATTTCGCGGCCTCCGCCTGCAAGGCCGACATCGACACCATCCTCGCCGCGATTGCGGCCCACGGCGACCGGATAGACCTGTTGGCGCTGGCGCAACAGCCGGAGCGATGGAACGGCACTCTCAATCCGCTCGCGCACTTTTCGCACCAGCCCTCGGCAAATGCCTGTCCGCTGTTGCGCATGCCGTCCGGCGCGAAACCGGAAGACATCATCAGTTCAGGCTTCCGCCGCCGCATCCGCGCCAAGGAAAAGAAGCTGAAAACGCTTCCCGGCTATCGCTTCTTCCTCGCCAGCACCGACGAGGATATCACGCGTGCCCTCGACTCGTTCTTCGCCATCAAGCCGCTGCGCATGGCCGCGCAGAACCTGCCGAACGTATTCGCCGACGCGGGCATCGAAACCTTCATCCGCACGGCCTGCCTGTCCAAAGCCCCCACTGACGGGCGCGCCATCGTGATCCATGCGCTGGAATGCGACGATGAAATCATCGCGATGTTCGCAGGCGTCGCCGACGGCCACCGCATCTCGATGATGTTCAACACCTACACGATGTCCGAGAACGCGAAATACAGTCCCGGCCTGATCCTGCTGCGCAACATTATCGACCGTTATGCCGAACTCGGCTATGGCGCGTTCGATCTCGGCATCGGCTCGGATGACTACAAGCTCCAGTTCTGCAAGGACGACGAACCGATCTTCGACAGCTTCATTCCGCTCAGCGCCTATGGGCGGCTGGCCGCACTCGGCATGTCATCGCTCAATCATGCCAAGCGCATGGTGAAGCAGAATCCGGCCCTGGTGGCGATGGCGCACCGGCTGCGCGCAGCCCTGCATCGCTGACGCAGCAACTGCGCTTCACCCGCCGCCACACAACCCACAACCGGACTCAGGCCGCCGCGACTTCTTCCGGCGCGGCTTCGTTCAAAGCCGTGCGGTTGAGAATGCTCACCGCGACAAAGCCGGAAGCCATCAGTTGCGCGCGCATGGTCGCCTTCGCGGCCTCCGGAAGGCCGGGTGCCGGCAGGATCACGGCATGGGCCTGCGATGCGATCAGCGACGTCGGAAGGCCGATCGCGGTCCCGGCGTCGAGCACCACATGGTCGTATGTCTGCATCAGGGCATCGAGCGCCATGATGACGCGGGGCGACGTCAGCAAAGCGTGATCCGGCTGGGTGCCCGCGCCGATCATATGTACCGGCGAGCGCGTATCGCGGTTGATGATCTGCCCAAACGATGCGACGCCTCTGGCCAGATCGCTCAAGCCCGGTGTCTGCGAAACTGCATCCGCCGCCGCGGGCGACAGGCCGATCAGCAAAACCTTTGAATCCCGCGACAACTGCCGCGCCAGCGCCAGCGCCGTGTTGGAGACGTCTTCCGCGGCACCCGCGCCGATCAGCGTGATCTTGCGTGCACGCTCGCCATTCGCGCGCAGCGTTTCCGCCAATCGCTCGATCTGCGACTGCACCGACAATACGGGCTGAAGCCCACCGAACGGTTCCGACACATATGTCTCGTTCCTCGGCGCGCCCCACGGCGCCGCCATGCGCAGAAGCTCGGCGGTAGCGATATAGCCGCCGGTGAGCATCATCGTCATCAGCGTCGCGATCAGCACGATCGGCAGCTTCTTCGGATAGGCGGGCGTGTTGGAGACGATGGCGCGGGAAATGATGCGGCCATCGGCGGGTGCGGAATCGATACTCTCGCGCGCCGTCGCTTCGCGATACTTCGCAAGGTAGGTTTCCAGAAGGTCGCGCTGCGCCTTCGCCTCGCGCTCCAGCGCACGCAACTGCACTTCCTCGCCATTGCTGGAGGTGGCATGCGCCTTCAACTGGTCGAGGCTCGCATTGAGGCTGTCCATCCGCGCACCGGCGATGCGCGCATCGTTTTCAAACGCGCGCGACAGCTTGCCCGCCTCCTCGCGAATCTGCCGGTCGAGGTCGGCGATCTGCGCCTTCAATTCCTTGATGCGGGGGTGGAGGTCCATCAGCGTGGAGGATTGTTCGGCCAGTTGCGCGAGCAGCGTCACGCGCTGCTCGCTGAGCCGGCGCACCAGATCGGAATTCAGAACCTCGGAAGCCTCGATCGGCTTCCCGCTGCGCAGCATGTCGCGGATCGCGTGCGCACGCGCCTCCGCATCGGCCTTCTGCGCGCGCGCATTGTTGAGCTGCGTGTTCAACTCGCCGAGTTGCTGGTTTGACAGCGAGGTGTTGTTGGTACCGATGAACAGGTTCGATTTCGAGCGGAACGTCGCGACACGATCCTCGGCGTCGGCAACCTTCTTGCGCAAATTGTCGATTTCGCCCAACAGCCACTGGCCCGCCGCCTTGGCCTGCTCCTGCCGCCCGGCCTGCTGCATCACCAGATAGCCGTCGGCAATCGAGTTCGCGACCTTTGCCGCGAGTTTCGGATCGCGCGACTGGAATTCGATGACCATGACGCGCGACTTGTCCACCGCATAGGCGGTGAGGCGCTCGTAATAGGCGCCCAGCACCCGCTCCTCCGGCGTCATGCGGAACGGATCGCGTCCGATGCCGAACAACGACAGCAGCGATTTCAGCGGCGAAATGCCGTTCAGCACCGGATCGAATTCCGGCAACTTGTCGAGATGGTTCTTTTTGATGACGTCGATGGCGAGATCGCGCGACAGCAGCAACTGCACCTGGCTCGTCACCGCCGCATCGTCGAGCGCGGCACGTTCCTCCGTCCGCTCTCCGTTCGGACGCAGGAAGATGTTCTCACGGCCGTCGATCAGGATGCGGGCTTCGGACTTGTAGCGCGGCGTGACGACGTTGACGGCGACCATCGACAGCACGAACACCGCCGCCGTCGGCACCAGAACCCATTTGCGCTTGTCGACGAGCGCCTGCCAGATCAGTCTTAAATCGAGATCGCCAAGGCGCGGCCTGGATACAACCCTGTCCGCCGGCTTTGCGGCGGGGGCGGTCGCGGGAGCCATGTACTGGCGAAAAGCGCTTGCAGCACCTTTCAGCCGGTCACGCAAATACGCCACACGCATCAACAGCTCCCGCTACGCTCACACAACTGATACGGCGCGATTACAATCCATTAAGGTTGCTGCGCGGTTAACATCGCGCACGTCATGCTTTTTAAACGCGAAGGGGCTAAGCAAAAGCCATGCCCTTCCCTGACCGCCCTCTTCGCATTCTGCACGCCGTCCGCGCGCCGGTCGGCGGCATCATCCGTCACATTCTCGATCTCGCGGACGGACAGGCCGAGCGCGGCCATCAGGTCGGCATCCTCGCCGACAGTCTGACCGGCGGCGAACGCGCCGACGCGGCCCTGAAAGCCATCGCGCCGAAGATGAAACTCGGCATCCATCGCCTTGCCATCCGCCGCGAACCGCATCCCGCCGACCCGGTCACGGCGCTGCGCTTCCTCCAGCTCGCGCGCATGCTCAAGCTCGACGTGCTGCACGGCCACGGCGCGAAGGCAGGCGCCTTCGTCCGCCTCAAGGGCGCGTCTAAAGACACCATCCGCATCTACACCCCGCATGGTGGTTCACTGCACTACCGGCCCGAGACGCTGAAAGGCGCGTTCTATACGCGGCTCGAGCGCGCCCTGATGAACCGCACCGACCTGTTCCTGTTCGAGAGCGGCTTTGCGCGCGACACTTACGAGCGCGTGGTCGGCAAGCCGTCCGGCCTCGTGCGCTGCGTGTTCAACGGCGTCGGCGCCGATGAATTCGATCCGGTGCCGCTGGCCGAGGATGCGACCGATCTCGCCTATGTCGGGGAATTCCGCCACATCAAGGGCGCGGATCTGCTGATCGAAGCCGTGGCGCGGCTGCGCGCCAACGGCAGGCCCGTCACGCTCACGCTTGCCGGAGACGGCGAGGAAACCGCAAGCCTCAAGGCGCTCATTGCCCGGCACAGACTGGGCGACGCGGTACGCTTCATCGGCCACGTCAAGGCGCGCTTCGGTTTCTCGAAAGGCCGCCTCTTGATCGTCCCCTCGCGCGGGGACTCCATGCCCTATGTGGTGATCGAGGCCGCCGCCGCCGGCGTGCCTTTGCTCGCCGCCAATGTCGGCGGCATTCCTGAAATTTTTGGCCCCTTCTCCGAGGCGATGTTCCCGCCCGGCAATGTCGAGGCCATGGCGGACGCCATCGCGGCGGCGCTCGACAATCCCGGCGTCGCCCGCGAGCGCGCCAAGGCGCTGCGCGAGCGCATCTTCATGAACTTCTCACAGAAGGCGATGGTCGACGGCGTATTGGAAGCCTATCGAGATACCTTCAATCTTCGTTAACACCCAATTGGAATAACGGATTGTTCTGATTTGTCCGGTATCCGGTCGGGCATCGCGCAAGGCGTGACACAGGCGGATTTTCAGGCGTGGAATCGAGCGATCTTCAGGTCAAGGCGGATGCGGCCGCAGCGGGTGCTGCGCCTACGGCGGCAGGCCGTGCCTATCCATTCGAACGCCGCCGCAGGCTTTCATCCGCCGCGCTGGCCGTCGCCAACGAGAAGGTCCACTCCGCCTACTCCAGCGTCGTCATCAATGGCGTGGTCCGCACCGCCGATTTCGTCTGCCTCAGCATCGTCGGCGTCGCCTCCTATCTCGGCTATGTCGTGCCGATCGACGGCTTCTCATGGATTCCGGTCTGGGCCGTGCTGGCGATGTCGCTGGTCGCCGTCATCAGCTTTCAGGCCGCCGAGGTCTACGACATCGAGATCTATCGCGGACGGCTGCGGCAGTTCACGCGCCTGATCTCGTCATGGACTTTCGTGTTCCTGCTGTTCATCGGCGTGTCGTTCTTCGCCAAGTTCGGCGACACCGTGTCCCGCGTCTGGCTGGTGACGTTCTTCGTCTTCGGTTTCATCGCACTCAGCCTGGAGCGCATGGCGCTGCGCTCGCTGGTGCGCAGATGGGCGCGTGAAGGCAGGCTTGGCCGGCGCACCATCATCGTCGGCTCCGACGAGAACGGCGAGCATTTGATCGAGGCATTGCGCCAGCAGGACGATTCCGATCTCAAGTTGCTCGGCGTGTTCGACGACCGCAACGATGCGCGCGCGCTCGACACCTGCGCGGGCCTTCCCAAGCTCGGCAAGGTCAACGACATTCTCGAATTCGCCCGCCGCACTCGCGTCGATCTGGTGTTGTTCGCGCTGCCGATTTCCGCCGAGGGCCGCATTCTCGAGATGCTGAAGAAGCTGTGGGTGCTGCCGGTGGACATCCGCCTCTCCGCCCACACCAACAAGCTGCGCTTCCGGCCGCGTTCCTATTCCTATATCGGCTCGGTGCCGACGCTCGGCATGTTCGAGCAGCCGATCACCGACTGGGACATGGTGATGAAATGGGTGTTCGACCGTTTCGTCGGCGCCCTTCTGCTGATCCTGCTCGCGCCGGTGATGGCGCTGGTCGCGCTCGCGATCAAGCTCGACAGCCCCGGCCCGGTGCTGTTCCGCCAGAAGCGTTTCGGTTTCAACAACGAGCGCATCGACGTCTTCAAATTCCGCTCGCTCTATCATCATCAGGCCGATCCGCTGGCGGCCAAGGTCGTGACCAGGAACGATCCGCGGGTGACGCGCGTCGGCCGCATCATCCGCAAGACCAGCCTCGACGAATTGCCGCAGCTCTTCAACGTGGTGTTCAAGGGCAACCTGTCGATCGTCGGCCCGCGTCCGCATGCGGTGCAGGGCAAGCTGCAAAGCCGCCTGTTCGACGAAACCGTGGACGGCTATTTCGCGCGCCATCGCGTCAAGCCGGGCATCACCGGCTGGGCGCAGATCAACGGCTGGCGCGGCGAGATCGACAACGAGGAAAAAATCCAGAAGCGCGTCGAGTTCGATCTCTATTACATCGAGAACTGGTCGCCGCTGTTCGATCTCTACATTCTTTTGAAAACGCCGTGGGCGTTGATCAAGGGCGAGAACGCCTATTGAGCGCACCGGCGGAGGCCCGGCGATGACCTTCGCCACCGATCACCTGCTCTCCACCCATCGCCTCGCGCCGCCCCGCGTGCGCGCCATCCAGCATGCATTGATGTGGATCGTGGGTGTCGGCGGCGCGCTGGTGTTCATCGAGCCGAGTCCCTACGAACTCGCGACGCTGGCTGGCATCATTTTTTTCTACGCCACGGGCCTGCGGATGCGCCCGGTGTTCCTGCCGCTGCTCATCATGCTGGTGATGCTGAATTTCGGCTACACGATCTGCTCGATCGATCTGATGGACCAGTCCCAGATCGTGAACTGGATCGCGACCTCATGGTACATGGCGATCACCGCGTTCTTCTTCGCGCTGGTGCTTGCCGAGGACACCGAGAAGCGGCTCGATCTCCTGCAACGCGGACTGATTATCGGCGGCGTGATCGCGGGCGGCTCCGGCGTCGCCGGCTACTTCCACCTCGTGCCGGGCGGCACCGATCTCCTGACGCTGTACGGGCGCGCGCGCGGCACGTTCAAGGACCCGAACGTGCTGTCGGCCTTCCTGATCCTCCCGGCATTGCTGGCGCTGCAAAACGTCATCACGGCCCCGTTCTTCAAATCGCTCCGTAATGTACTGGCGTTCGGGATCATCGCGCTCGCTTTGCTGCTGGCCTTCTCGCGCGCAGCATGGGGCCAGCTCGTTTTCACTTCCGTTTTCATGGTGGCGCTGATGTACCTGACGAGCCGGTCGCGCTCGCAGCAAAGCCGCATCGTGCTGACCGCGATCGCCGCCGTCGCCGCGCTGGCGCTGGCGCTGGCCGTGCTCCTGTCGTTCGATTCCATCGACAGCCTGTTCAAGGAACGCGCGAGCCTGCACCAGACTTACGACAGCGGCCGGTTCGGGCGGTTCGGCCGCCATATTCTCGGCTTCCAGATGGCGCTCGACCTGCCGCTCGGCATCGGCCCGTTGCAGTTCAGGCGGTTCTTCCCGGAGGACACGCATAATTCCTTCCTCAACGCCTTCATGTCGGGCGGCTGGATTTCCGGCATCCTGTTCCCGACGCTGGTCTTCGTCACGGTGGCGATGGGCTTCCGGCTGATTTTCGTGCGCGTGCCCTGGCAGCGCACCTACCTCGCATTCTTCTGCGCATTCCTCGGCACCGTCGGCGAGGCTTTCATCATCGACGTCGACCACTGGCGGCATTTCTGGTTGATGCTCGGCGCGATGTGGGGATTTGCCGCCGCGACCTACGAATACAAGACCCGCAGCATGGCCGCACGAAGTGGCGTCGGGCTGTCACCGCCGTAGCGCGGGCAGCCGGATCGACGACAGGCGTTCACCCCATCTTGCGAACTGCGCCGTGAGATTCGCCGGCGGATCGACCACCACGCCCTTGAGGATCATCCAGATACTCACGCCTGCAACAATTATCAGCATGGCGTACTGAACGATAATCGCATCGGGACGCGAGACCGCGATGGTCGAACAGGCATATCCCGCGATACGCACCACAAGAACCAGCAGGACAAGCGCGGAGACCGCAAAATTCCGTCCCTGCCGCGTCGTCCGTGGCGGCCCCAGAAAGGCGAAAGCAAGAATCACGAACACGAACGGATAAAAACCGGCCAGCAACCGGTCATGAAGTTCGGCGCGAAATTGGCCGAGGTTACGCTGCGCAACGGCGTCGTCCTCCGGCGGCGAGATCAGATCGCCGATGAACCGCTCGCGGGCATTATAGTTGTAAGTCTGCGGCGCCTGCGAGAACTGCGACATGTCGAAGGCGTAGCTCTTGAAAGCGACGATCAGGGGATCCTTCTTGTCCGCCTGGAAGCGTTGCAGGTTGCCGTCGCTGAGCACCAGAAAAGAACCCTTGTCGGTCTTCTGCACCACGCCATTTTGCGCCGTGATATTGATGCGCTCCGCCGGATTGCGCTGATCGTCGATGAACACGCCGGTCAGCACGCCGCCGGGCCTGCGCTCCTGCACGCGCAGCACCAGCTTGTCGAGCCGGATGAACTGCCCCGGCTGCAACACGTTCGCGAGCACATCCGCGCCGATCTCGGTATGCCAGCGCCGCAGGGCGCGCAGGCATTCCGGCGCAAGGAAGATCGCGAGGAACGAAATCAGGCAGGCGACGATCACGGTCGAGACCATGAACGGGCGCAGGAACCGCCACGGCGACAGCCCGGCGGCATTCATGACGATGACCTCGGAATCGGCCGACAGGCGGTTGAGCGTGTGCGTGACCGCCAGCAGCATCGCGAGCGGCGCGATGATCAGCGCCAGTACCGGAATCGCAAGCCCGGTGATGCCGAGGAACACCAGGACGGTCTGGCCCTGCGCCGTCATCAGGTCGATGCCGCGCAACGCCTGCGTCACCCAGATCACGCCGGTCAGCGACACCAGCACGATCAGGAACGACAGCAGCGTCAGCCGCACCACATAGGCGTCGATCGCGCCCAGCAGCCGCCGCGGAGATATGAGGGACAAAGCCGTCAGGACAAAACCCTGTCTGTTGAAGGCACCTGCTTCGTGCCGTCCAGTTCCGCCATCAGGTCGCGGACCGCCGCCAGCACTTCGTCATAGGGAATATCCGCCACGCGGGTCGCACAATGCAATGCCCGATATGGCACACCGAAAGGATACCATTCGCCGTTCGCCGTATAGGAAGCCATCAGCGTCACCACCGGTTTGTTCAGCGCCGCCGCGATATGCACAATCGAGGTGTCCGGACTGATGACGAGATCGGCGCATGACAGCGCCGCCGTCATCGTCGAAAGATCGGCTGACGGCTCAAGCCACGCAACATCGGCAGCCGCGCCGATCGTCTCCATCCGGGCGAGATCCCACGGCGCACCGGCCAAGACAACCCGCACGGATGGCGATTTGATGTCACCGATCAGGCGGATGAAGTTCTCGTCGGTCCAATACTTCGCCGCAGCAACCGACAGGTTGATGACGACCAGTCTCGTCCCGTCATTTATCGGGCCGAGTTTCTGGCGGATCATTTTGGCGGCGGATTGCGGGAAAGCAACCGCGGTGCGCACTTCCTCCGGCTTCACAGTCACGCCAAGCGGCGCGATCAGCCGCAGCATTTGCATCGCCTGGTGCTCTGGCGCAGACGGGCGCGGAATCGCAATATCGTAAAATCCGGCCGCCTTGCCATCGAAACCGATATTGATGCGCGCGCCCGAGAGCGCCGTATAGCTTGCCGCCGTCATGGAATCCCCGGTCAGCATGTCGATGGCGATATCGTAGCGGCGCTCGCGCAACTGGCGGATGAGGCGCGCCTGCTCGATCGGGCTTTTCTTTACAACAAAGACGCCGTCGAGATGCGGCAGCAACGGCGCCGCCGTTTCATTCTTCCGCCCCAGCACAATATCGATCTGGGCGTCGGGAAACCTGTCGCGCAACGCCTTGAAGAAGGCCGTGGAGATGATGGCGTCGCCGATCTTGTCGGTGCGGATCAGCAGAATGCGCTCGACATTCGCGGCCGGGTCCGACGCAGCATTCCCCGTTCGCGCAAATGCGCGGCGGGAGAGCAAATAAAGCTGTCTGGTCGATCGCCAGAGTGCACGGTCAAACCGTGAGAGCGCCATGGAACGATACTATCCGTAGATCACCTTAATCATAAGGTGATCTGGCTATAGGTCATGGTCTTAAAAGACAAGGCCGATCAATGCCATCCGGCGCATATCAGCGCTCCCGCCGAACGGCGCGGAACCGTTCGGCCGATGCTTTCAATACCGCGCTGGAGCTAGCGGCGAAGCGAGATCGCAAGCCCGCTGAGGTCGGCATTCACCATCAGACCCGCCTGACGGCCCTGCATGGTCAGCACCGCGCCCTTTTCGTTGGTCAGAACGATGGCGCTGACGCCACGCACCGCCGCCACGCCCGCGCCAGCCGCGCCGTAGACGCCCGCGACATCGGAGGGCCGCCGGATGTTGCTGACGGTGCCGACGAGATCGGTCTTCGAGGCGCCGAACACAAGGCCCGCGCTCAGACCACCGATCGAGAGCGGATAGCGGCGACCCTGAAACACCAGCGTACCGCTTCCTCCCGAGGCGCCGATGAACCAGCCGCCCTTGAGCACGGAGATGCGGATCGTGCCGCTATCGGCGTGGGCCGCGGAGGCAAAACCCGCTCCAAGGACAACAGCCAACGCAACAACCCATTTTCGCAGCCGGATGGAGAGCATGGTTTTCACCTTCTGTTGGGCGCGGCAGAATCGGCACCGCTGTGGGCGAAGGATGAGCCGGTTCAGGATTCGAGGCAACTGCCAGCTCGGAGGCGCGAATGGGTACAACAAAGCGCGCCACTCGCGCAGGTGGCCTGCACCCGGCGGTGTTTCAGATCGTTCTTGGCAGGAAAATGGTCGGAGCGGCGGGATTTGAACCCACGACCCCTAGTCCCCCAGACTAGTGCGCTAACCGGGCTGCGCCACGCTCCGACAACGGGCACTGATTAGGGAAATTGGCGGCATAAGGCAAGGTGAGAACGGGCAAAATGGCCTTGGCTACCTCACCGATTTGGGGCCGAAAACCGCCATTCTCACTGGGGCGGTTCCTTCTTGCGATATTCCGGCATGATGGCCGCTGCATTCTGCGCGATAAAGAATTTTGACGCGGCAGGCGTCAGATGGCCGTCGTCGCGCGATATCGGCAGGCCGTCGCTGTCCGGAACAGTGATCAGACAGCCCTCACGATTGCACAGGGTCGCACTCGGAGAAATGAAGCTCGCGCCCTCGGCTGTCGCGACACGTTTGACCATATCCTCTGCCGCGAACGCCGGCGCATCGAGATAGTTCGAATCCCGCTCAGCCAATTTGCCGATGTGAGCCGGGCGATTGAAAACGCTGAACTGAAAATTCCGTAGCGGGATCGCGGATGGGGCCAGCTTCCAGTGCGGAAACTGCCCGAACACGACGATGTGCTGTACGCCTATGGCCTTCAGCCATTCGAGCGTCCGGGTAAATCTCTTTTCATCCATCGACGCATATCCGCGCGTCCCGTCGTAAGCCGACCATCGCGCCGCGATGATAACGGTATCGGGACGCAGCAACTCGATCTTCTGCCGCGCGAACGCATTCGCTCCGTTGCAATAGCGTGGACTCGGCGCGAGCGCGTCCACCATCGGCACACAGGCAAACGCAATGTAGCGCGCGAGACGGAAGTCCCGCCGGTCCTGTTGCAGGGCCCGCAAACCGGCGATCAGATGAAAGGCGTGTGAATCGCCCCAGACCAGAACGAGCGGCGCACCGGCCGGTCCGATCCCGTCGCATTCGGCGGATGGCCTGATGTCGGCGCCGTACACGCACACCTGAGCCGCCTCGCCATCCCTGCCCGTATCGATCACACGCTTCTGAATCTCTTGCGGGAAACGATCCGGGAGGCCGTCTTTCGCGTACACCGCCAATCCCAGACCTCCGCAGACAGCAAGAAGAATGGTAAGCGAAACCACCTTGGCGGAGAGATGCCCGCCCGAGCGGAGCGGACGCTCGATAAATTTGTATGTGAGATGCGCGAGAACACCGGCAGCAACGATCAAGCCAATCGACAAGAGAACCTTCGGCTCGTTCTGAAAGCGAATGATGCGCGCGAACACCAGAAGCGGCCAGTGCCACAGATAAAACGGATAACTGATGAGGCCGATATAAACGAGTGCGCGATGGCTCAGGATGCGATTGGCCCGCGCATTCTCGCCCGATGCAATCAGCAGAATCGTTCCCGCCACCGGCAACAACGCCCACCATCCGGGAAATGCCCTGTCGCGATCGATCGCCACCATCGCCGCCGCGAGCAGCAGCAATCCGGCCCATCCCGCCCATTCCTTCTCAAGAACCGGGCGGCCGACACGGGCATGGAGCAGCGCGAGCACCGCCCCCGCTCCCAATTCCCAGAAGCGGCTGAACGGCAGGAAGAATGCGGCGACGGGATTGCTTGCGGTTTGCGCGACATTCACGCCGAACGACAATACAGCGAGCCCGATCGCAACAGCGAGCGCCGCGCGGTGGCGCACCAGCAGCATCAGAACCAGCGGCCAGACCAGATAGAACTGCTCCTCCACGCCCAGCGACCAGATGTGCAGCAGCGGGTTGAACTCCGCGCTCGGCGCGAAATAGTTCTGTTGCAGGTACAGCGCGATGTTGGCGACAAAGCCCGCCGACGCCGCCGAGTTGAGACCCAGCGCGCGATAGGCATCGGGCAGCATGAACAGAAAGCCCATCCCCAGAGAGACGAGCAGAACGAGAACCAGCGCCGGAAAAATGCGCCTGATTCTTCGACCATAGAACGCCGCGACACTGAACCGGCCTGCGGCAACATCCTGACGGATCAGGCCGGTAATCAGAAAGCCGGAGATGACGAAGAATACATCGACGCCGACGAAGCCGCCGCGAAACACGGATGGAAAATAGTGAAAGCCGACGACGAACAGGACGGCAACCGCACGCAGGCCATCCACGTCTCGTCGGTAAGGCAATGACACGTCGATCAATCCCGCAGGCGTGACTGGTGTGCTTGTTCAAAAGTTCGCCTCATTCTCTCCGCGAACCCTTCAAGCGAACTTCTGAACATAAACCACACGAGAATCATAGACCCGCTGGCGTCCTTTCGAATCCGAAGTCGCCAGGGGGAAGTGCGCTGAGTGATGAGGAGAACTTCAGATTCGGGGTGCTAGGCCGCTATGCAGTCAGCCGCCCATGGCCCTGTCGAGCAGAGCACGCGCGCTCAGCAGATCATCGAGAACGGATTTCAGCTTGGCCTGCCCGTCGCCATGAGTCCTTGCCTGCTGGAACGCCTTCTGCTGCAAGCCACCATGTTGAAGCGTCTGGCGCACGCCCGGCGGCGCGTAGGCATCGGCTCCATTGTGATACGCAGCGGCCTGTATGACGGCCGGTTTCGTCACCGTCGCAACCGGAACATCGGGAGCACGCCTTGCAGCGGCGGCCGGCATCGGGCCGATGCGCTCCGACATCGAAGGCACGAAATCCATCGACGGCCGCAGCGGCGGACTGTCGGCCGCGACCTCGATCTCGTCCGATTCCTCCTCGGCCTCGTCCGCGTCGTCGATCTCTTCCTCTTCGACCTCGGCGGTCTCGTCCTCGTCGGAGGCGAATTCATGCGCATCGTGTCGCGGCGCCGCGTCGAACGATGGGCCGGAGAACGACGCAGGTGCGAGCACTGTCTCTTCGAGATTCTGGACGGCCTTGACGCCATGCTCGCGCAGGATGCGCTGCACGCCGCGAATGGTGTAGCCCTCGCCATACAGCAGGCGGCGGATTCCGCGCAGCAGCTCGACATCGTCGGGCCGGTAGTACCGGCGGCCGCCGCTGCGTTTCATCGGCTTGATCTGAACGAAGCGCGTTTCCCAAAACCGCAGCACGTGAGCCGGGATATCGAGATCGTCAGCCACTTCGCTGATGGTCCGAAATGCGTCCGGTGCCTTTTCCAAAAGGCAAGCCCCCTGTCAGAATCACGGCATGAATCATCCCGCCGCCGCAAGGGTAACGCTTTTTCAGATTTTCGGAAATGATTCGGTGCCGTAAGACCGGCGGCTGCCGCCTAGCCGGCCGCCGCGCTCGCGACCGTGGCATCGTCCTTCGCAACGGCACCGTTGTTGATGCGCTGCTTCAGGATCGCGGAAGGCTTGAACACCATGACCCGGCGCGGAGAGATCGGGACTTCGGTCCCGGTCTTGGGGTTGCGGCCGATGCGCTCGCCCTTCTTGCGGACCATGAAGGAGCCGAACGAGGACAGCTTCACCGTTTCGCCCTTCTCGAGGCAGTCGGTGATCTCTTTCAGAACGAGTTCGACGAACGCCGCCGACTCTGTACGCGACAGGCCGACCTTCTGGTAGACCGCCTCGCACAAATCGACTCGCGTGACTGTTTTTCCGCTCTCGCTCATGATCCGACCCCAGCTACAGCGTGCAAATTATGCTTAAAAATAAGAGGTTACTCGCAATGGGTCAACCATGCTCATCATGCAACCGCATGATATTCGGACGCAATATTCGGTTGCATTCGATCTAAATTTTTACCAGCGCAGCAGCGCCGAGCCCCAGGTGAACCCTCCGCCCATCGCTTCCAGCATCACCAGATCGCCCTGCTTGATGCGTCCGTCATCGGCCGCTGTCGCCAGCGCCAATGGAATCGAGGCCGCCGAGGTGTTGCCGTGCTTATCAACGGTCAGTACCACTTTTTGCGGCGCGATATCGAGCTTCCTGGCCGAGGCGTCGATGATCCGCTTGTTCGCCTGATGCGGAACCAGCCAGTCGATGTCATGAGCCGTTGTTCCCGTCGCGGCGAAGGCATCGACGATGACATCCGTGATCATGCCGACGGCGTGCTTGAACACCTCGCGGCCTTCCATGCGCAGATGACCGACAGTCTGAGTCGAGGACGGACCGCCATCGACATACAATTTGTCCTTGTGGGCGCCGTCCGAACGCAGATGCGTGGTGAGAATGCCCCGGTCGGCGCTGGTGCCCGACTGCTGTTGCGCCTCGAGCACCACCGCCCCCGCCCCGTCGCCGAACAGCACGCAGGTGCCACGGTCGTTCCAGTCGAGAATGCGGGAGAACGTCTCCGCGCCGATCACCAGCGCGCGCTTGTAGGTGCCCGCTTTCAGGAAATTGTCCGCCGTCGCCAGCGCGAAGATGAAGCCGCTGCACACCGCCTGGATATCGAACGCAGCACCATGGTGGATGCCGAGTCCGTTCTGGATCTGCACGGCGGTCGCCGGAAAGGTGTGGTCCGGCGTCGAGGTCGCGAGCACGATCAGGTCGATCGACTGCGCGTCGATTTTCGCGTCCGCGATCGCCGCCTGCGCCGCCTTGAGGCCGAGATGGGAGGTGAACTCGCCGTCCGCCGCGATGTGGCGCTGATGGATGCCGGTGCGCTGGACGATCCACTCATCCGAGGTCTCGACCATGCCGGCCAGCTCGGCATTGGTCATCACGCGCTCGGGCAAATATGCCCCATGGCCGATCACAACCGAACGCATCGTACTCACGAAACAGCCTCCTGCGCGGCCGGCACAAGGGTCAGCGACCCGCCGTCACGGTTGAGAGTTTGATTGATCTTTGTCAGGAGATCGTAGCGGACCATCTCATAGCCAACATCCACGGCGGACGCAAAGCCCTCGGCGTCGGTGCCGCCATGGCTTTTGATCACAACGCCGTTGAGGCCGAGGAACACCCCGCCATTGACCTTGCGGGGGTCCATCTTGTCCCGCAGCGCCTTGAAGGCGCTCTTGGCGAACAGGTAACCGAGCTTGGAGCGCCAGGTCCGGCTCATGGCGCTCCGCAGGTACTCCGCGATCTGGCGGGCGGTGCCCTCGGCGGTCTTCAGCGCGATATTGCCGGAAAATCCTTCCGTCACGATCACGTCCGCCGCGCCCTTGCCGATGCCGTCACCCTCGACGAAACCGATGAAGTCGAGTTCCGGCAGGTCCATGGAGCGCAGCAGCTCGGCCGCCTCCTTCACCTCCTCGACGCCCTTGACCTCCTCGACCCCGATATTGAGCAGGCCCACGGTCGGGCGTTCGATATCGAACAGCACCCGCGCCATCGCGCCGCCCATGATCGCGAGCGAGGCCAGATGGCGCGCATCACCACCGATCGAGGCCCCGACATCGAGCACCACGGATTCGCTGCGGATCGTCGGCCACACGCAGGCAATCGCCGGGCGGTCGATGCCGGGCAGCATCCGCAGGTTGAAACGCGACATCGCCATCAGCGCGCCGGTATTTCCCGCCGACACCGCGACGTCGGCCTCGCCCTTGCGGACGGCATCGAGCGCCAGCCACATCGAGGAGGTCTTGCGGCCCCGGCGCAGCGCCTGGCTCGGCTTTTCCTCCATGGTGATGGCGACATCGGTGTGCACGACCTTTGAGGCCGCCTTCATGGCCGGATGCTTCTCAAGCTCCCGGCTGATCGCGGTGCTGTCGCCGAACAGGATAAATTCCGTGTCGGGATGCCGTGTCAGTGAGATTCCCGCGCCCGCGACCACCACGGGGGGGCCGAAATCGCCGCCCATGGCATCGAGCGCAATGCGAACCTTCTGGGCCATGGGCAGAGTAAAAACCTGATTGTGCAGCGAGCCCGATGAGTTTGCGACTGATCGGAAAACGAACCGCGATTGGCAATGCGAGACGGCTACAGAGGGACAGTCATACCGCCGTTCCCTGAACAATAGCCGCTTCGGAAGCCGATACAATATCTTGACCGGCCTATCTCGCTCCTTGAACTTCTTGACTCAGTCCTTTTTCCGCCTTTTCGAGGCGCCTTCCGGCCCCTGCCGGAGGGCTTTCAGGGCCGCGAACGGGTGCTCCTCCGGGGCGGAGGCGTCGACCGTCGCGGTGAAAGCCGCATCCGCCTTGCGGGGATAGGGGTCGATTCCAAGGAACAGGATGTCGGTCGCGAGCCGCCCGAGGTCGATGGCCCCGTTGACGATGATTTCCGGCGGGTCCGGCTCGTCCTCGTCGATATCCACTTTCGGCGTGGCGGCCGCGGCCGAATCCGCCTCGGCGAAAATCACGTCGATGTCTTCCTCGACCCGGTTTTCCAGAGGCTCCAGCGTCACCACGCAATCCTGACCGACCAGCCCGCTGACATGCCCCCGCGCCTCGATGCCGCCGCCCCGCACATGGGTGAGATGAAAGCTCGCCTGCGCTTCCAGAACCTCCCGCAGGCCCGCGATCTCCGCCAGCGCCGCGCGCTCGGCGGCATTGGCCGCGAAGGTGACGTGCGATCCGGCAGCCGGAATCTTCGCTACCGCGACCGGATGGCTCCAGGGATTGTCACGAGGATTATCGCGATGGGGCTGATGTCCGCTCATCCGGTTATCCTTCCGCCAAACCGCCGACAGGCGGAAACTGCCATTCGCCCTGCGCGAAAGCCGCCTGATCGACCTTGTAAAGCTGCGCCAGCGCTTCCGCCACATAGGCGGCCAGCCGCTCCGCATCGGCGGCATCGGCCTCGTTGAAGATATTGCGGTTCAGCGCCGCCGCCAGCTCCGCATGGCCTTCCTCCAGCGCTGCGTCGTAGGCCGCCGAGCGGCCATAGAAAGCCTCGCCGAACTTCCGCATCCGCTTCGGGACGGTAAGATCGCCCACGCCCATCTCGCGCAGATTGTCGTCCATGTCGGTGCAGAAACGGTCGAACAGCTTCTGGGCCGGTTCCTCTCCCGCCGGGTCCTGCCGCAGCACCCGCAGCGCCATCCACAGATGCAGCAGCACCATGTCGAAGCGGCCGTCCACCGTGTCGGGGACATGGAGTGCGGCATAGAAGGCCGGCTGCCGGGCCTGCGCCACGATCATGCCATAGATGGCATCGATGGTACGCTGCGCCGGGGCCGATTTCTTGAGAAACGAGAACATCTTCCGATCCGTTGACCTGTCCGCCGGTGCGGGTATGCGGTTCTATGGTTGCAATGAAGCGTGCCGCCGGGTACGTCAACCGCTCCTGCGATGCAAGAACCTCGCGACTGCAAGAAAGGCCTTCGCCTGAGATGACGTTTCGCGCCCTCACCCCCTCCTGCCCCCGTTCCCGCTCGATATCGGGCACCCTTCGCGGCACCGTTGCCGCGCTGGCTCTCGGTCTCGTCCTTGCCGGATGCACCAGCGAGCAGTTCCAGAGGGGCTACATCCTGCCGCCCGGCGCGCTGGAGCAAGTCCAGATCGGCGCGAGCCAGGATCAGGTGCTGGTGGTGCTGGGCACGCCGTCCACCGTCGCGACACTGGACGGCGACGTGTTCTATTACATCTCGCAGCGCACGGAGCGGAAGGTCGCCTTCATGCATCAGGAGGTGATCGACCAGCGCGTCATCGCGGTTTATTTCGACAAGAACCGCACCGTCCGGCGCGTGGCGAACTACGGCCTGAAGGACGGCAAGATTTTCGACTTCATCAGCCGCACCACGCCGACCAGCGGCCAGGAGATCAGCTACCTCGCGCCGATCTTCAAGCTGGTCAGGTTCCGCGACTGATTTTCAGTGACGCACCGGTCGTGGCGGGCTGAATACGCCTCCCATTGACATGGGAGGCGAGCAGTCTCTGTCCGGGGCGTGAGCGCAACGCCGGCGGGCGTCGGCGCCGATCTCCTCGTTCATCGCAGAACCCGGATGGGCCGGCGAGCCGGACCAGAATATTCTAGTTGCCGTCAGCGATGGAAGGATCGTCGAAGAAGATGTCGGTGATCTTCGTCGCCTTCGTTTTAATCGATCCGGCCTGGTTCATGAACTGAAGGATGGACAGGAATCCCCTGGGAGTGGTCGTCCACTTGTTTTTGGGATCGCGGATGATCTTCTCGGCGTCGGCGGCCGGCATCTTGGAACTTTCCACCTTCACCCAGAGCGCGGCGATGCCCGCCGGATCGGCTTTGATCATCTCCTCGCTTTCCCGAACCGCGGCCACGACGGCTTTCGTCACCTTTGGATTGGCCTGCACGAATTTCGACGTCGCCCAGAGAATATTGTTGGAGTGTTCGCCACCGGCGACGTCGTAGCTGTTCAGAACGAGGTGCGTTTTCTTGTCTTTCAGTTCGAGCGTCTGGAATGGCTCGGTTCCGAAATGGGCATTGATTTCGGTGTGGCCGCTCAGCATCGCGGCCATGGCGTCGGGATGCCCCATGGAGACGGTCAACGGGTCGAGCTTGTTCTGCTGGCCGCGCCCGAACTGCTTTTCGGCCGCCATCTGAAGAACAACCGCCTGAATCGACGTCTTGATGGCGGGCAACGCGATCTTGTCGGACGGTGAGAAGTCGGCGATGGTTTTGATCTTCGGGTTCGTCGTGATCAGATAATAGGGCATCAGGTTCAGCCCGACGACGCCCTTCACCTTCAGATTGTTTTGCGTTTTATCCCAGATCGTGAGCAGCGGTGGAATTCCGCCCGATGCGAAATCGAGATTTCCGGCGAGAAGCGCCTCGTTCATTCCCGAACCCGCGCTGAAGCGAAGCCACTCGGTTTTGACATCGAGGCCTTCCTTTTTGGCCTGTTTCTCGATGAGCTTGTGTTGCTCCATGACGGTGAGGGTCAGATAGGAAATGCCGAATTGCTTGGCGATTCTGACTGTCGAGGTTTCGGCGGGTGAAGCCGTCGGAAACACCGCGGCGATCAGGAGAGTCAGTAAGCCAGCAAATTGCCTGCGCATCATTCCATCCTCCAAGGTTTGTCTGGCCGCCCCACGCGGCTCTTTTCGTCATTTTCTCCGTTCGATTACGACGCCGGCCGGCTCCTCGATCATTTTCACGATGACAGTGTGATCGCTGTCCGCTCCAAACCGTTCGTTGGACTTCTTCCATGTCGCGGCGACTGCCTTCGACACTTCGAGGTCGAGGCCCATGCTCTCAATTTCCTCGAGGCAAAGCCTCACATCCTTGAACATGAGGCCCGTCGAGAACCCGTGATCGAAGGTCCGATTGAGGACTGCGCGCGGAAACTTGTCTTGCGTCGCATTGTTGCGTCCGCTTGAGGCGTTGATGACCTCAACCATGATCGATGGATCGATACCTGCCTTGACACCGGCGGTAATCGCCTCGGCGGCGATCGCCATCGAGGTCGCCGCCATCAGATTGTTGCACAGCTTCATCATCTGGGCCGCACCGGGCGCTTCCCCGATGAAGGTCGGTTTGCCGAAATGAGCGAGCAGAGGCGCGATTTCCTCGAAGCTGTTCCGCGGACCGGACACCATGAGGGCGAGCGTGCCATCGACAGCTTTCGCGACACCTCCGCTCACGGGACAATCGATGAACGTCACGCCGGTCCCGACCAGCCCGTGGGCGATTTCAGCGGCGACTTTTGGTCCCGTCGTCGAGAGATCGACGATGGTTTTCATCATTCCACCGCCGCTCATCAACCCGCGCTCTCCGAGAACGACCGATTTGACGACGTCGGGCATCGGCAGGCTGACGAAAACCGTCGAAGCCTCGCGGGCGACTTGTTGCAGCGAATCGGCGTGTCTTGCGCCCGCGCGCACGAGGTCCGCCAGAGCGTCCTGCCTCGTGTCGTAAACGACTACGCCGTGACCTGCGTCGAGCAGCCGGCGAGTGAGCGGCTCGCCCATTTTGCCGAGCCCGACAAATCCCAGAACCTGTGCCATGTGCTTCTGCGGCGTCAGATGCCGCGCTCCTTGAAGAGCTGGGAGGCTCGCTTGAAGGCGTCGAGCGATGCAGGTACGCCGCAGTAGATCGCGACCTGAAGGAAAATTTCCTTGATCTCGTCCTTGCTCACGCCGTTGGTCAGCGCGCCCGCGAGATGCAGATCGAGTTCGGGACCCCGGTTAAGCGCGGCGAGCATCGCAAGATTGAGCATCGACCGCGTCTTCTTCGGCAGGCCGGGGCGCGACCAGACGTAGCCCCAGCAATACTCCGTCGTGAGATCCTGGAAGGCCATCATGAACTCGTCAGACCCCGCCAGCACCTTGTCCACGGATGCGCCCCCCTGCACCTCCTTGCGGGTTTGAAGGCCCTTTTTGAACAGGTCGCTCTTTTGGCTGAGGTCGATTCCGTCGGTGCTGTTTGCGGTCATGGCGCGCCCTTTAAATTTCATGTCATATGACATATGTCATATATATGACTTTGTGTCGAGTCGAAACCTGTGGGATTTTTCGCCCTGTCCCCGATCAATCTTTGCGAATGCACCCTTCTGTGCGAAAGGTTCATCATGAAGCGAGCTGCAACAAAGGCGTCACAAGCACAGGCGGTTCTTGAAAACCGGCCGCTCTATTTGCAAGCGCGGGACGCGCTGATGAATCAGATCGCGAAAGGGACATTGCAGCCGGGAGATTTCCTGCCGAGCGAGCAGCAACTGGCGGCCACTCTCGGTATTTCAATCGGCACGGTGCGAAAGGCGACCGAGGAACTGGTCGCGCAGGGCATCCTGGACCGGCAGCATGGCCGCGGTACCCAGATCGTGCCGCACACGAGCGATCGCTCCAGATTTCGCTTCTTCCGATTCATCCATGCGGATGGGCGGCCAGCCCGGCTGACAACCCGGCTCCTGACGCGAAAAGTCCAAAGCCCCAGCCGGGAGGAGCAGCAGCGCCTCTCCCTGGACAAAAGCGATCAGGTGACCGTCCTCACCCGGGTGCGCAGCGAGAAAGGCGTGCCGCTGGTATTCGAAAGGATTTCCATCCCGGCCAGACGCTTCGCGAGACTTTCGATCGAACCCAGCCGGGACATGGTGGAGGAAATCTACGTTCTCTATCAGAAACAGTGCGGCGAGATGATTCGCAGCGCCGTGGACGAGATCGAATACAATGTGGCCCCGCCCCCGGTCGGCAAGGAATTGGGCCTTGCCACCGGATCGCCCGTCCTGCTGGTAAAACGAGTCGCGACATCGCTCGCGAACGAACCAGTCGAGTTCAGACAGAGCTGGACTCAATCGCTTCGATACCGCTCGCGTCTCGATTAACGCGCTTCGTCGCTGATATCTTTATGGGTACAGAAGGTCGCGGCTAAACCGCGACCAGCCCGCGCGCCACGAAGTCGTACCCCTGCTCCCAGCGGGCATGCTGTTCAGTGCCTTCCGGATAGGGATTCTTGCGCGGCTCTTGATTGAAGCGCGCGAGTTTCCCCTGCTCGAACGGATCGCTGTCATCGGTCGCCATGGTTTCGCTCCCTGAGGCTTCGCTTCCTCACGCCGGTCGCTTCCGGCCCTGACCTCCAACGCAACAGGCAGGCGGTGGGTTTCCGGCAATGCCCGCAAATTTTGTCGGGCATAACCGCGTCATTGTCTTAAAATTGACGCATGGCGCGAGCGATCGGCGCGCAACAAAAAAGCCCGCGGCATGCCGCGGGCTTTTCCGTCAGTAAGATAATTTACGATCAGTGCGCCAGAATCGCGAGCAGCAGCAGCGCCACGATATTGGTGATCTTGATCATCGGGTTCACGGCGGGGCCCGCCGTGTCCTTGTAGGGATCGCCCACGGTGTCGCCGGTCACGGCCGCCTTATGCGCGTCCGAACCCTTGCCGCCGAAATGGCCGTCCTCGATGTACTTCTTGGCGTTGTCCCACGCGCCGCCGCCCGAGGTCATCGAGATCGCGACGAACAGGCCGGTGACGATCACGCCGAGCAGCATCGCGCCGACCGCGGAGAACGCGGCCGACTTGCCCGCCGCGCCACCACCCGCGATCGCGTAGATCGCGAAGTAGACAACGATCGGCGACAGCACCGGCAGCAGCGACGGAATGATCATTTCCTTGATCGCCGCCTTGGTCAGCAGATCCACGGCCTTGCCGTAGTCCGGCTTGTCGGTGCCCTGCATGATGCCCGGCTTCTCGCGGAACTGACGGCGGACCTCCTCGACGATGGCGCCCGCCGCGCGGCCGACCGCCGTCATGCCCATCGCGCCGAACAGGTACGGCAGCAGGCCGCCGAACAGGAGGCCGACCACGACATACGGGCTGTTGAGCGAGAAGTCCGGCGACACGCCCTTGAAGTAGGCGTGATGCGCGGAGTCGGCGATGAAGAACTTCAGGTCCTGATTGTAGGCCGCGAACAGCACCAGCGCGCCGAGACCGGCCGAGCCGATCGCGTAGCCCTTGGTGACGGCCTTGGTGGTGTTGCCGACCGCGTCGAGCGCGTCGGTGGCCTTGCGCACTTCCTTCGGCAGGCCAGCCATTTCCGCGATGCCGCCCGCGTTGTCCGTGACCGGACCGAAGGCGTCGAGCGCCACGATCATGCCGGCCAACGCCAGCATGGTGGTGGTCGCGATCGCGATGCCGAACAGGCCGGCAAGGCTGTAGGTGACGAGGATGCCCGCGATGATGACGAGGGCGGGAAGCGCCGTCGACTCCATCGAGATCGCGAGACCCTGGATCACGTTGGTGCCGTGGCCCGTGACCGAGGACTGAGCGATCGACTTCACCGGGCGGAAGTCGGTGCCGGTGTAGTACTCAGTGATCCAGATGATGAGGCCGGTGACGGCGAGGCCAGCCACGCCGCACAGGAACAGCGACATGCCGGTGTAGTTCACGCCCGCCAGCGGACCGAAGCCGATCAACTGGTGCACGGCGATCGCGACGCCCGCGAGCGAGAGGATGCCGGTGGCGATCAGGCCCTTGTAGAGCGCGCCCATGATCGACTGGCTGGCGCCGAGCTTGACGAAGAATGTGCCCGCGATCGAGGTAATGATGCAGATGCCGCCGATGGCGAGCGGCAGCGTCATCACCTGCGTCAGGATCGGCGTGTTGCCGAAGAAGATCGCGGCCAGCACCATGGTCGCGACCGAGGTCACGGCGTAGGTCTCGAACAGGTCCGCCGCCATCCCGGCGCAGTCGCCGACATTGTCGCCGACGTTATCGGCAATGGTGGCCGGGTTGCGCGGATCGTCCTCGGGGATGCCCGCTTCAACCTTGCCGACGAGATCGCCGCCGACATCCGCACCCTTGGTGAAGATGCCGCCGCCGAGACGGGCGAAGATCGAGATCAGCGACGCACCGAAGCCGAGCGCCACCAGCGCGTCGATCACGATGCGATCGTTCGGCTTGAGGCCGTGCTGCTGGGTCAGGTGCATGAAATACAGCGTGACGCCGAGCAGCGCGAGACCGGCAACCAGAAGGCCGGTGATGGCGCCCGCCTTGAAGGCAAGCTCAAGACCGCCCGCGAGCGACTTGGTCGCCGCCTGCGCGGTGCGCACGTTGGCGCGCACCGAGACGTTCATGCCGATGAAGCCCGCGGCACCCGACAGCACCGCGCCGATCAGGAAGCCGACTGCAACCAGAATGCCGAGGAAGTACGCGAGCAGCGCGAAGATCACGACGCCGACGATGGCAATCGTCAGATACTGGCGGCGCAGATAGGCCTGTGCGCCTTCGCGCACCGCCGCCGCGATTTCCTGCATTCGCGGGGTGCCCGCATCGGCCCCCAGAACCGATGACGTCGCCCATACCGCATAGACAATGGACAGTGCTCCGCAAAGCACGATCAACCACAAAGCTGTCATTGAAATGGCCCCTGATTTTCCCGAAAGACGGCCGTGCTCCGCAATGCGCGGACGGCGTCAAAATGAGTGCAGCTCTCGGACGATCGCTTCCCCAATTCGGCGCGAACTCTGCCAAAATCACTTTGCGGACGCAATGATGCAACCCACAGTCAAATCGTCCTGCAACCTAGAACATGCCAAAGGATTAGGTGCAGCGCAGCAATTCTAGAAATGGCTGTAGGACAATCGCTTCATGGCTATCGGCATTCCCGATACATCGAGGAATACCGGCGCGGTGTTCCCCTTCTGGACCCGGCCGATCCCGGCCACGGCAACAGCCACACGCCCGGCCGCCTCGCGGAACGCGGCCCAGCGATTCTCCGGAACGGTGCAAAGCACCTCGTAGTCGTCGCCGCCCGCGATCAACATCTCTATTCCGGCGGTGCCGGACGACAGAATCCGCCGTGCCTGATCGGACAGCGGGATCGCGGACGCTTCCACCGTGGCCGACACTTTCGAGGCCGCGCATAGCTTGGCGAGATCGCCCGCAAGCCCGTCCGAAATATCCATCGCCGCGCTGGCGTGCGTGCGGACGGCTTCGGCCAGCGCGTTGCGCGGCTGCGGGGTCCGGTAGCGCGCAATCAGCGCCTCGCAGGCCGATGCATCGTCGAGCAGTTTCTTGCCCTTGAGGCAGGCGAGGCCAAGCGCGGCGTCGCCGATGGTGCCGGTGACGGCGATGATGTCGCCGGGTTTCGCGCCGTCCCGCCGCACCATGGTGCCCGTGGGCAGCTTGCCGAAGATCGTCACCGAGATCATCAGCGGTCCGGGCGTCGAGACCGTATCGCCTCCCAGCAGCGGGCAGCCGAATGCAGCGGCATCTTCCCCGAGCGCCTGCGCAAACGGCGCAAGCCATGCCTCATTGATATCGCGCAGCGCCAGCGTCAGCACGAATCCTGCGGGTGTGGCCCCTTTCGCCGCAAGATCGGACAGGTTCACCCGCAGCGCCTTGCGCGCGAGCGTCTCCGGTGGATCATCGGGCAGGAAATGCACGCCCTCGACGATGGCGTCAGTGGTGACGACGATGTCCTCGCCCGAAGCCGCCAGGATCGCGGCATCGTCGATCAGCCCCAGCGCGCCCGCATGGGTTGCGAGCGGGCGGAAGTAACGGGCGATGAGATCGTCTTCCGCCGAGGCCATTCCCTAGCCTTTCGCGAATTCATCCGTGCGAAACTGCCGCGCGATCTGGTCGAGCACGGCATTCACCATTCCCGCCTCGTCGGCTTCGACGAAGGCGTGGGCGACATCGACATATTCCTTGATGACGACGCGCGCCGGAATATCCTTGCGGTGGCTCAGTTCATACGCGCCCGCGCGAAGCGTCGCGCGCAAAATGGCTTCGATCCGCTTCAGCGGCCAGCCGCGCGTCAGCGCCTCGTCCAGCACCGGGTCGATCTTGCCCTGATCGCGAACCACGCCGGAGACGACATCGCGAAAGAACGCGGCTTCGGCCGGGAGATATTCGTCGCCCTCGACCTCGTTGCCGAGCCAGTGGCTTTCGAACTCCGCGAAGATGTCGTTGATGCCCGCGCCCGCGATGTCCATCTGGTACAGCGCCTGCACCGCCGCGAGCCGCGCGGCCCCGCGCCGGTTCGCCTTGCCGTCGGTGGGCTTGGGTGCCTTCGTTTTTGGAGCGTCGGCCATCATGGCTTCGCCAGCTTGCGCTTGATCCGGATCATCTGGATCGCGGCGCGCGCGGCATCGCCGCCCTTGTTGAGCTTGTCAGCCTGGGCGCGTTCCCACGCCTGCTCCTCGTTGTTCACGGTGATGATGCCGTTGCCGAGCGGCACGCTGCGCGCCACCGACAGATCCATCAGGCCCCGCGAGGATTCCATCGACACGATCTCGAAATGGATGGTGTCGCCGCGCACCACGCAACCGAGCGCCACCGCGCCGTCATAGGGGCGGCCGTTCTTCTTCGCGGCATCCAGCGCGATCGCGATCGCGGCGGGAATCTCCAGCGCGCCCGGCACGCTGAGAATATCGTAATGCACACCGGCGGCATCGAGTTCGGCCCGCGCGCCTTCAAGCAGCGCGTCCTGAATGTCGTCGTAGAACCGCGCCTCGACGATCACCACGCGGGCGTCGCTGATGTCGGTCTTGTCGTCCAATTGTGCCCGGCGGGGGGTGACCATTTATTGCAACTCTCTGAACTGTCATGGCCGGGCTTCGACCCGGCCATCCATTCTTCAAGCCATCTCTTTAAGAAGATGGATGCGCGGGTCAAGCCCGCGCATGACGAATTGCCTTTGTTTACTGCATTTCTGCCAAGCGTGCCGCGTAGCGGGCCATCACGTCGATTTCGAGGTTGACCCCGCTGTCCTCCCGCCATCCCTGAAGCGTCGTGACCTCCAGGGTATGCGGGATGATGAGCACCGAAAAAACATCCCCGACCGCCGTATTCACGGTGAGAGAGACGCCGTCCAGCGTCACCGAGCCCTTGGCGGCGATGAATTTCGCAAGCTCCCGCGGCGCGCGCAGCTCGAAGCGAGCCATGTCCGGCAAATTCTCGCGCACGATGATGGCGGCGATGCCGTCGACGTGACCCGAGACGATGTGGCCGCCGAGTTCGTCGCCGATTTTCAGTGCCCGTTCGAGATTGAGCCGCCCGCCCTCGCGCCAGTCCTTGGCGGTGGTGAGGCGCAGCGTCTCCGCGGCCGCATCGGCCTCGAACCATGTCCGCCCTGCGTCAATGCCCGACCGCACCACCGTGAGGCAGATGCCGTTGCATGAGATCGACGCACCATCGGCGATGGTCGCCTGATCGTAGCCGCAGCCGATCCGCAGACGATGCAACTGCCCCTGCGCGGTGGGCTTGATGGAGAGAATATCGCCGATGTCGGTGACGATGCCTGTGAACATGAACAACACTCTTTCAGACGGAGACGGCGCGGCGATAAACCGTCAGCCTGTCGTCTCCGAACATTTCCGTTTCATCCGCAAGCGAGCCGGACGCAATAGCCGTTTCCAACTGCTGCCCGTCCAGCGCGGCCAAGCCATCGCTGCCGATGTCTTTCGCGCCCTGAAACAGCCAGAACTCATCCACCAGACCGGCCTTCAGGAAAGACGACGCAACCTTCGCGCCACCCTCGACCAGAAGCCGCGTGATCCCCTGCTCCGATAATGTATGCAGCACGGCCCTCAGGTCGAGACCCGGCGTATGATCCTCCGCCGGCAGATGAAACACATGGGCACCTGCCGCACCGAGTTTTGTCGCGGCGGCGGCTTCCGCCGTCTCGGCCGCGATGAGCCACAGCGGCGTCACCCGCGCCGAATGGATCAGGCGGCTGTTGCCCGGCAGCCGCAAGGCGCGGTCGAGCACCACGCGCACCGGCGAGCGGGTTTCCATTCCCGGCAGGCGGCAGGTCAGCAGCGGATCGTCCGCCATCGCGGTGCCGATGCCGATCAGGATCGCGTCGTTCTGCGCGCGTAGCATGTGCACCCGCGCGTTCGCTGCTTCGCCCGTGATTTGAACCGGCTTGCGGCTCGCGGCGGCGATCCTGCCGTCCGCCGAGACGGCGAGTTTCAACGTCACATAAGGGCGGCCTTCGCGCACGCGCAGAAAATGTCCAGCATGAGCACGCACCGCCTCGTCGCGGCACAGCCCGACATCGACCGCAATGCCCGCATCGCGCAGCCGCGCATGGCCCTGCCCCGCGACACGCGCGTCAGGGTCTTCGATGGCCGATACCACCCGCGCGATCCCGGCCGCGATGATGGCGTCTGCGCAGGGCGGCGACTTGCCGTGATGCGAGCATGGCTCAAGCGTGACATAGAGCGTTGCGTCCTTCGCCGCCGCGCCCGCGCGCTGCAACGCCACCGGCTCGGCATGCGGGCGGCCACCGGGCTGGGTCCAGCCGCGCCCGAGGATAACGCCATCCTTCACCACCACCGCGCCCACGGCGGGATTGGGCCAAGTCCGGCCCTGCCCGCGCCGCCCGAGCGCGAGCGCGAGCTGCATGTAGCGATAGTCCTCGGGAGAGAATGCCGCCGAAGCAGCCGTCATTTTCGCGCGTTCGCGGGAACGCCCTCGTCCGACAATTCGCCGAGCACGGCCTCGAAATCCTTGGCCTCGCGGAAATCGCGATAGACCGAGGCGAAGCGCACATAGGCAACGTCATCGAGCTTGCGCAGATGCTCCATCACGATCTCGCCGATGGCCTCGCTCGAGACTTCCGCCTCGCCGCCGCTCTCAAGCTCGCGGACGATGGCGGAGACCATCTTTTCCACCCGCTCGGGATCGACGGGCCGCTTGCGCAGCGAGATTTGCAGCGAGCGCACCAGCTTGTCGCGGTCGAACGGCACCCGCCGCCCGTTGCGCTTGATGACGGTGAGTTCGCGCAACTGCACGCGCTCGAAGGTGGTGAAGCGGAAATTGCACGCAAGGCACACGCGGCGGCGGCGGATCACGGAGGAATCCTCCGTGGGCCGTGAGTCCTTCACCTGCGTATCGAGACTGCTGCAACTGGGGCAACGCATACGTAGGCCGCCTCTCGCGTTTGATTACGAATAGATCGGGAAACGATCGGTCAGTTCGCGCACCCGCTTCTTGACCTGCTCCTCGACGCCCGGCGCGGCACCTTCCGGAGACTGCGCCACCGCATTGAGAACTTCCGCGATTAATGAGGCCACCTGCTTGAATTCGGCGACGCCGAAACCGCGCGTGGTGGTCGCAGGCGTGCCGAGGCGCAGGCCCGAGGTCACGAACGGCTTCTCGGGGTCGAACGGAATGCCGTTCTTGTTGCAGGTCAGGCCCGCGCGCACCAGCGCGCGCTCCGAGATGTTGCCCTTCAGGCCCTTCGGCCGAAGATCGACCAGCATCAGATGGTTGTCGGTGCCGCCCGAGACGATCTCGAAGCCGTGGCCGCGCAGCGATTCCGCAAGCGCCCTGGCGTTTTCGACGACGTTCTTCGCGTACACCTTGAAGTCCGGCTGCAACGCTTCCTTGAAGGCCACCGCCTTGGCGGCGATGACGTGCATCAGCGGACCGCCCTGCAAGCCGGGGAAGATCGCCGAGTTGATCTTCTTGGCGATGTCCTCGTCATTGGTGAGGATCAGGCCGCCGCGCGGACCGCGCAGCGACTTGTGCGTGGTAGTGGTGGTGACGTGGGCGTGCGGCACCGGCGAGGCATGCACCCCGCCCGCGACGAGGCCCGCGAAGTGCGCCATGTCCACCATGAAATACGCGCCGACGCTGTCGGCGATCTCGCGGAAGCGCTTGAAGTCCCACGGCCGCGAATAGGCCGAGCCGCCCGCGATGATGAGTTTCGGCTTCACCTCCTGCGCCTGCTTGGCCACCGCATCCATGTCGATCAGATGGTCCTCGCGCCGCACGGTGTAGTGCTTCGGCGTGAACCACTTGCCGGACATGTTGACCGGCGCGCCATGGGTGAGATGCCCGCCGGCGGCGAGATCGAGACCCATGAAGGTGTCGCCGGGTTGCAGCAGCGCCAGAAACACCGCCTGGTTCATCTGGCTGCCGGAGTTCGGCTGCACATTGGCGAACTGCGCGCCGAACAGCTTCTTGGCGCGCTCGATGGCGAGATTCTCCACCACATCGACCCACTCGCAGCCGCCGTAATAGCGCTTGGCCGGATAACCTTCCGCGTACTTGTTGGTGAGCACCGAACCCTGCGCCTCGAGCACGGCGCGGCTGACGATATTTTCGGATGCGATCAGCTCGATCTCATGCTGCTGACGGCCGAGTTCGCCCTTGATGGCATCGGCGATCTCGGAATCGGCCTCGTTGAGCGTGGCGGTGAAAAACGTATTGGGAGCGGAAGCGGTTTTCGCGGAAGACGACATTGGAAGAATGATCTCCACCGCGGCCGGTCACGCGGCGCGGTCAGGTGAGGATGAAAGTGGAATAAAGCGGCTGCGGCATACCATATATGGGCGTCAGGGCCAAGCTGGAGCAAAAAATGTGATATTTAGTGTGCCAGCGCAAATCGCCATTTTGGGGGATTGTGCCCCGGGACCGGAGCCGCCGCGCGCCTGAGGAATATATCCTTATGATTACGCCGCGAAGGCCGCGAGTGGCCCCAAAAATCCCGGCAGCGTTGACAGGCATCCGCAACTGACGATTCGGCCGCAGCGCGCAGCTACAGCCGCGCGCACAACGACAGCATGTTCAAAAGACAACCCGCGACCAGAGCCAGCATCAGCACGAACTGGATATGGGCACGGCTTATTCGTGGAATCGCTTTCATCATGCTGCGATGATGGAAAGAGTCCGCGCAAGAGTCCCGGGCTTTATTTTTGAAAGTGCGGGGCGGCGATTCAGGACTCGTTTACGAACCGATTCTCGCTTTCAGGCCGCCCGGCTGCCTTCCGCTCAGGAAGGCTTCGCCGCCTTGCCGCTGACGAGATAGCGCCGCTTGGCGCGCTCGCCCGCCTCCATCGCCTGCGCGCGGGCGCCGAACACAGTGCCGCCGTCGAGCCGCTCTGCACCGAGCATTAGCGACCAGTGCCACTCCTGCACCTTGCTGGACTCACCGCGGCCGTCGATCTTGATTTCCAAACGTTGCTTTGACATCGGCCACCTTTAACAGCGTCTCGCGGGTATGACCAAGGAAAAGGTGATCAGTTCGCGTGATCCGGCTTCTCGTTGTCCCGCTGCTTTTGCAGATCGTCACCGACGATGGAAATATCGGCTGCGTCCGCGCTCTTGCGCATCTGCAATGTGAGCCCCTCGTCCAGCTTCCATGTGAACGTTATCGCAGGCTCCTGCCCTTCGACGCTGACCGGCTTCTTCCTGTATTGCTCCGAGATGTCGTCCGCCAGCGCCTGCGCGGAGCCTGTCGTATCGGACAGACGCAGCGTGGCGCGCGCCACCTTCTGATCGCCGCCTGCCAGATATTCCATCGTCAGCGTGCCGCGTCCCGTCGCACAGACAAACTCGCGAGCCGCCGGACGATCCTCGCAGCCCCATTTCCGCGCCTTGCCGGCCGACTCCGCCTGCTTGTGCGTCATGCCCGGAATGACGCCCAGCAGGTCGTGCTTGTCGTAAGACTGCCGCGTCAGCCCGAATATCAGCACGGCCAGGAAAATAGCGGTGGCGATGACGCCGATCTGAATTCTGTTCATGATGCCTCCGGCGCACAGGGCTACACCGATAGACGGCAAAAGAAAACGGCCCTCTCTCGCGAGAAGGCCGTTTGAACCGGAGGGCAATCCGGCTTTACGAGCAAGAATTCGGTGGCGCGTGACCGGCTTTCCACCGGAGCACTTGAAGAACGTGAGTCCTTCCGTGCGCCTTCACGCCACCGTGCAATTTGAAATCGATCAGAGCCGGTACAGGATCTGGTCGGTCCAGAAACGCTCGAGGCGATGCAGCGACTTGTTCAGCGTCGCGAACTCGTCGTTCGAGATGCCGCCGACCTGCTCCACCGTCTTGACGTGCTTCTGATAGAGCGCATCGACGATATGGCGGACTTCCTGGCCCTGCGCGGTCAGGCTGATGCGGACCGAGCGGCGATCGACGCGCGAACGCTGGTGATCGAGGAAGCCCATCTCGACGAGCTTCTTCAGATTGTACGACACGTTCGAGCCGAGATAGTAGCCGCGCGTGCGCAGCTCACCGGCGGTCAGTTCCTTGTCGCCGATGTTGTAGAGCAAGAGCGCCTGCACCGAGTTGATGTCGGAACGGCCGCGGCGGTCGAACTCGTCCTTAATGACGTCGAGCAGACGGCGGTGCAGACGTTCGACGAGCGTGAGAGCTTCGAGATAAAGCGGCTGAACCGGCGCCGAAGTTTCGTTCGCGGCAGGCGTGACCGCCTTGGCTGCGGATTTCATCATGACACTTCCCCTGTCGTTTTTACGACTTATTCGACGAAACTTTTGTCCCGCCTGATGACCGCAACGTAAGGGGCGCGTTTGAAGATGAGCCTAAAAAACACAATAAAGAGAAGGTTTATTTGATTGAGTAAACGTTTGATTTAGCCAGTGTTTTCAGCCGCTTTTGTAATATTTGATTAAGTCAATGAGGCCCCTGTTCACGCTTCGCTCCGGAATCTGTCGCATTCTGAAGCGAAGGCGGCGCAAACCGGAAAGGTTTCGTCAATCATCGAAACCGGGGATCAAAAAAGGCCGCATCGGAAAATGCGGCCTCGAAAACAAAACATCGAAAAGGCCCTGCTCTCTATGGCGGCCGCTCCCGCGCCGCCATCCACGCCAATGCGAGATAAGCCGCGAGCAGCACCGCCGCGAACAGCACGACGAGAAAGTGTCCGCCGTAGATTGCCGGAAACATGATCTCCACCACCGCGAGCGAGACGATGGTGGTGAGCCATACCACCGCGCCCCACGGCGTCGCGAGCCACAGCCCGACCGCCGCGACGAGTTCGATCACCGCGAAGTAAACCGTCGCAGCCTGCCACTGCATCGTCTGCACCTCGAACGCGCCGTCCTGCCCGCCGAGGAACCCGGTGATCTGCGCCCAGTTGTAAAGGCCCATCACCATCGCGATCACGGCCATCGCGCGCAGGAAGATGACGAGGCGCGTGGTCCATGTGGTTTCGCCGGTCTCGACCTCGCTCGCGAGCGAGGTCAGACCGCCGTGCTGGTCCGGCCGGGCGGGATCGCTGACCCGCACCATATGAATTTTTCGCGAGGGCTCGAAATCGTCGTTCATCGCGACAGCTTTGGTCGTTCGCCGCCATAAAATCAATCCAGATATTCGGTCCTCTCGCGGTGACGCAGGCAGGCCGGGGTGGTAAAGCTCTCGCAGGAGAATAAGGACTATGGCGATCAAATTCGGACGACCGATCGAATCCCGCGACACCCCGCCCCGCCCCGATCCGGGCACTTCGGCGACGGCGCTGCATCTCACCACACGCCTGCGCCGCAACCGCAAGACCGAATGGGCGCGCCGCCTCGTCCGCGAGAACACGCTGACCACCGACGATCTGATCTGGCCCCTGTTCGTCGCCGACGGCCACAACAGGCGCGAGCCGGTTGCCTCGATGCCGGGCGTCGAGCGCCTGTCCGTCGATCAATGCGTGCGCGACGCCGAACGCGCCATGAAGCTCGACATCCCCTGCATCGCGCTATTCCCCTACACCGAAGCCGCGCTGCGCGATCCGCACGGCTCCGAGGCGCTGAACATCGACAATCTGGTGTGCCGCACCGTGCGCGCCATCAAGAAGGAATTTCCCGGCCTCGGCGTGCTGTGCGACGTCGCTCTCGATCCGTTTACCAGCCACGGCCATGACGGCCTGTTGCGCGACGACGGCGTCATCATGAACGACGAGACCGTCGCGGTGCTGGTGCGTCAGGCGCTGGTGCAGGCGGACGCTGGCTGCGACATCATCGCGCCCTCCGACATGATGGACGGCCGCGTCGGCGCGATCCGCGAGGCGCTCGACGCCGCTGGCCATCTCGACGTGCAGATCATGGCCTATGCCGCGAAGTACGCATCCGCCTTCTACGGCCCGTTCCGCGACGCGGTCGGCTCCGCCAAGGCACTCAACGGCGACAAGCGCACCTACCAGATGGACCCCGCCAATTCCGACGAGGCGCTGCGCGAGGTCGAACTCGACATCGCCGAGGGCGCCGACATGGTGATGGTGAAGCCCGGCCTGCCCTATCTCGACATCCTGCGCCGGGTAAAGGACGCCTTCGCGATGCCGACCTTCGCCTATCAGGTGTCGGGCGAATACGCGATGCTGATGGCAGCGGCGAACAACGGCTGGCTCGACGGCGAGCGCGCCATCATGGAAAGCCTCACCGCCTTCAAGCGCGCGGGCGCGGACGGCGTGCTGACCTATTTCGCTCCACTCGCGGCCGAGAAGCTGCGCGCGGGGCGCTAGCTTCCCGTTCCATTTCTTTTTGTTCACCCGGCCTCGCCGTCTTGCGCCGGAGGAAATGTATCGCCATGTCGCAGGAAGCCCCGCTTCCGGGGCGCGGAGGCGATCATGTCGGACACGCAGGGCTCAGGCGGCACGGCCTGGCGGAACAATCCCTATTCCGGTCCCTACACCTATGACGCGCAGAGCGATCTCGCGCTCTACAGCGGCGTGCTCACCAAGCGTTTCGTCGCCTTCCTGATCGACCTGTTCGTGCTGTCGGTGCCGATCTTGCTCGTGTCGATCTTCATCCTGCTGTTCGGCGTGGTGACGCTCGGGCTCGGCTGGGCGCTGTTCTGGCTGGTCTCGCCGTTCTCCATCGTCTGGGCCCTGCTGTATTACGGCCTGTCGCTCGGCGGCCCGCGCGCCGCCACCATCGGCATGCGCATGCTCGGCATCCATATGGAAATGCTGAATGGCGGGCGGCCCTATTTCCTGCTCGGCGTCGTCCACGCTGTGGCCTACTGGTTCTCGGTGTCGTTCCTCACGCCGCTGATTGTGCTGGTCGGGTTTTTCAACCGGCGCGGCCAGTTGCTGCACGATCTCGTGCTCGGCACCGTGCTGGTGAATACGGCGGCGACCGTGCCATCCAGCCGTTCGTTCTGATTGACGGGTCGCCGCGCGCGAGCGATGCTTGCGATATGAATCGAGCCGGGCGGCGGAACCCGCCCTGCTCACGATCCGGGGTTTGACGGCCTGACGTGACGCAACATTCGCGCAATACGCCGCAATTCTACCTGACGGCGCCCACTCCCTGCCCGTATCTCGAAGGGTTTCAGGAGCGCAAGGTTTTCACCCATCTGGTCGGCGACAAGGCGGGTGAACTCAACGACCTGCTCACCCATGGCGGGTTCCGCCGAAGCCAGTCGATCGCCTATCGCCCGGCCTGCGACCTGTGCCGCGCCTGCGTTTCGGTCCGCGTCATCGCCGATGAATTCCAGCCGTCGCGCAACCTGCGCAAGGTGCTCCACCGCAACGCCGATCTCGTCGGCGACATGCGCGAGGCGCTTCCGACCTCCGAACAATATTCGGTGTTTCGCGCCTATCTCGATGCGCGCCACCATGACGGCGGCATGGCCGACATGACCGTGCTCGATTACGCAATGATGGTCGAGGACAGCCACGTCAGCACCAACATCATCGAATATCGCCGCCGCACAGCCAATACCGGCATCACCGGCAAAGGCGGCGAGCTGCTCGCCGTCGCGTTGACCGATATTCTCGGCGACGGACTGTCGATGGTCTATTCATTCTACGAGCCCGGCGAGCGCGACCGCTCGCTCGGCACATTCATGATTCTCGACCACATCGCGCGCGCGCGCAGCATGGGCCTGCCTTACGTCTATCTCGGCTACTGGATCGATGGCTCGAGCAAGATGGGTTACAAGGGCCGTTTCCTGCCGCAGCAGCGGCTCGCGCCGAACGGCTGGGTGCGCGTCGATGTCAATGGCACGGGCGAGGCCGAACCGCAGGACTAGATCGCTCGCTACGATCCGGTGACGAAATCAAACACCAGCTTGGCGTTCAGCACGACGACCACAATCGCCGTCAGGGCGGCGGCGGCGGACAGCCAGCGCGGCGCCACGAACACGCCCATCTTGGCGCGGCTGCCGGTGAACATCACCAGCGGTACGATGGCGAACGGCAATTGCAGGCTCAGCACCACCTGACTCAAAATCAGAAGCTCGCCGGAGCCTTTCGCGCCGTACCAGATCGTCACCAACGCCGCCGGGACGATGGCGATGGCGCGGGTGATGAGACGGCGCAGCCACGGCGCGATGCGGATGTTGATGAAGCCTTCCATCACGATCTGGCCGGACAGCGTCGCCGTCACCGTCGAATTCAGCCCGCAGCACAAGAGCGCTACGCCGAACAGCGTCGGCGCCCAGCTTGAACCCAGCATCGGCGCCAGCAGCGCATGGGCGCGATCGAGTTCGGCGACCTCATGATTGCCCGCAGCGTTGAAAGTCGCCGCCGCCAGTATGAGGATCGAGGCGTTGATAGTGAGCGCCAGACACAGCGCGAAGGTGGAATCGATGGTGGAGAGCCTGATCGCCTCGCGCTTGTCCGCCTCGGTCGGCCCGTAGCCGCGCGTCTGCACGAGGCCCGAGTGCAGATAGAGATTATGCGGCATCACCGTCGCGCCGAGAATGCCGAGCGCGAGGTAGAGCATGTCCGGATTACGCACGATCTCGACGGTCGGCGCGAAGCCCCGGATCACAGCGCCCCAGTCGGGATTGGCCAGTGCGATCTGGATCGCGAAGCACGCCGCGATCACGCCGAGCAAGGCGACGACGAAGGCTTCCACCCAGCGGAAGCCAAGCGCCTGCAACGCGAGAATGAGGAACACATCGAGCGCGGTAATCAGCACGCCAAGTTCGAGGGGGATGCCGAACAGGAGATTGAGGCCGATGGCGGTGCCGATGATTTCGGCTAGGTCGGTGGCGCTGATGGCGATTTCCGCGAACAGCCACAGCGGCCACGCCACCCATCGCGGGTAAGCGTCGCGGCATGCCTGCGCGAGATCGCGCCCCGCGCCGACGCCGAGCCGCGCGCACAGCGATTGCAGGATGATCGCCATGATGTTGGAGATCAGCGCGACCGAGAGCAGCGCGTAGCCGAACTTCGAGCCGCCCGCGAGCGAAGTCGCCCAGTTGCCGGGGTCCATGTAGCCGACGGCGACGAGATAGCCCGGTCCGAGGAAGGCCACCAGCTTGGCCCAGAACGAGCCGCCCTGCCGGACCCGGACCGAGCCGAACACGTTGGCCAGCGACGGCTCGCGGTTGTCCGCGCGCCAGCCGCTTCCTGCGGCGATGGCGGAGGGCCTCGCCGTGGGGTTCGTCTGTGCATCCATGCCTGTAGAATGCATGAGTGCGCAGCTAGATGCAAGTGATTTGCATAAGCGTTAGCTGATGGTTTCGTCGTCGCCGGGCTGCTTCGGGGCAATCGGGGTGAAAAGGCACCGGTCGGGCTTCAGGTCGATCAGGGGCGTGCCGTCGAGGCAATCCAGCCCCTGAACCGTCACCATGTTCCCCTCCACCCGCACGAGTCTGGCAATCGAGGTGCCTATCGGGTTCGGGCGCACCGGCGAACGCAGCGAGAAGGTGCCGTGGACTTCGCTATTGCTGGCCGGGCTTTGCAGCACGAGATCGCGCCGCGACTGGTCCAGCCAGTACAACACCTCGACGGTCGAGAATTTTTCTATCCCCGTCAGCGCGATCACCCACGGCTCGAAGATCTCGATGCGGCATTCCGGGCCGTCCTGCCGCCCCTGACGTGGCGTCATCATCCGGTCGGTCCATGGGGTGTGGATGCGGCCGATGAAAGTCAGCCCGGCGTCCGTCGGCGGCGGCGGCGTGACGGCGATTTCGCCTTCGCGGATTTCGTTGCGGCGGACCATGGCGCTCTCCTGAAACATCCCGTCATTCCGGGGCGTGAGCACCGCGAACGAACCCGGAATCTCGACATGTGCGAGCAGTTTGTCAAACCGGATCATGACCCTCTCGCCCCGCTTGCGGGAAGAGAGGCAATCATAAAAGGAAACGCGGATGGAGATATTGAGTGAGCGCAACTCTACTCACCCGGATCGCCACCGTCGTAATCTGGCCCCTCCCCGTAAACGGGGAGAGGTAAGGCTGCTAGCCAATCCTCTTGCCGAACTTGTTCGACTTCGGAAAACCCTTCGGCGGCAGGCGGCCGGCGTCGGCGCGGTTGCCGCGCCATTCCGTCAGTTCTTTCCATGTCGCGGAGAATTCGCGGCCGGCAGAATCCTTCCACGTCAACCCGTCCTTGGCGGTGAACGTGGTGACGTCCGACAGGCCGCCATCCTTGTAGCGTTGCAGGCGGACGCCCTTGCCTTTCGACATCTCCGGCACCTGATCGAGCGGGAAGACCAGCATCTTGCGGTTCTCGCCGATCACCGCGACGGTGTCGCCCGCGACAGTGCAGATCGCCGCCGCCTCATTCGGCGCGGTGACGTTGAGCACCTGCTTGCCCTTGCGGGTGTTGCCGACACAATCGTCCTCATTGACGACGAAGCCCTGCCCGTCGTGACTCGCGATAAGGAACTTGCGGCCGCCGGTGTTGACGAACAGCGACACGATGTTCGCATCGCCTTCAAGATCAATGAAGCTGCGGATCGGATCACCGTGGCCGCGCCCGCCGGGCAGCTTCTGCGCATCCAGCGTGTAGAAGCGGCCATGAGTGCCGAACAGCAGCAGTTTCGAGGTTGTTTCGGCGAAGAACGAAATACCCAGATGGTCGTCGGTCTTGAAGGTGAGGTTCGACAGATCCTCGACGTGACCTTTCAGCGTGCGGACCCAGCCCTTGTCTGAAACGACGACCGTGATCGGCTCGCGTTCGACCAGCGCCTCCTCGATGGCGGCGAGATCGTGCTCCGGCGCATCGGCGAACTGGGTGCGGCGCTTGCCGAGCGGCGTCTTCGGCCCGAACAATTCGCGGACCTTTTTGACCTGCTCGCCGACCTTCTTCCACTGCTCCTCTTCGGAAGCCAGCACCGCCTTGATGCCTTTCAGTTCGGCGCGCAGCTCCTTGTCCTCGCCGCGAATCTCCATTTCCTCCAGCTTGCGCAAATTGCGCAGCCGCATGTTGAGGATGGAATCGGCCTGCAAGTCGGTGAGCTTGAAAGTCCTAATGAGGACGGGTTTCGGCTCGTCCTCGGTGCGGATGATCTTGATGACCTTGTCGAGGTTGAGATACGCGATCAGGTAGCCGCCCAGCACTTCGAGCCGATGCTCGATCTGGCTCTTGCGATGGTTGGAGCGGCGCACCAGCACGTCGCGCAGATGCTCGAGCCACTCGCGCAGACATTCGGCGAGGCCGAGTACCTTCGGGATGCGGCCCTTCACCAGCACGTTGAGGTTCAGCGGAATCCGGCTCTCGAGATCGGTCTGCTTGAACAGCGTCTCCATCAGCACTTCGGGATCGACGTTCTTCGACTTCGGCTCGATGACGATGCGGATGTCCTCCGCCGATTCATCGCGGATGTCGCCGACGAGGTGCAGCTTCTTCTCGTTGAGAAGTTCGGCGATGCGCTCGATCAGCCGCGACTTCTGCACCAGCCATGGAATTTCGGTGACGACGATGTTCCATGTGCCGCGCGCGCCGTCTTCCTGTTTCCATTTGGCGCGGACACGGAAACCGCCGCGCCCGGTGGCGTAGGCCTCGGCGATCGACTCCTGCGAATCCACCACGATGCCGCCGGTCGGAAAATCCGGGCCCTTGACGTAACGCAACAGGCCGCGCGTCTTGGTGGCGGGCTTGTCGATGAGGTGAAGTGCTGCATCGCAAAGTTCGGCGGCGTTGTGCGGCGGGATCGAGGTCGCCATGCCGACCGCGATGCCCTGCGCGCCGTTGGCGAGCAGGTTCGGAAAGCCGCCCGGCAAAACCACCGGCTCCTTGTCGCTGCCGTCATAGGTCGGGCGGAATTCGACCGCGTCCTCGTCGAGCCCGTCCAGCAGCAGGCGCGCCACGTCGGTCAGGCGCGATTCGGTGTAGCGCATCGCCGCTGGGTTATCGCCATCGACGTTGCCGAAATTGCCCTGCCCGTCCACCAGCGGATAACGCGAGGAGAAATCCTGCGCGAGGCGCACCAGCGCGTCGTAGATCGCCTGATCGCCATGCGGATGGAATCCGCCCATCACGTCGCCGACGATCTTGGCGGATTTCTTGAACGGCGAACTCGGGTCCAGCCGCAGCAGCCGCATCCCGTAAAGGATGCGTCGGTGAACCGGCTTCAGCCCGTCGCGCGCGTCCGGCAGCGCCCGGTGCATGATGGTGGAGAGCGCATAAGCGAGGTAACGCTCCTCGAGCGCATCGCGCAGCGGCACTTCCTGAATGTCGTTCGGCTCGGGGGGAATCAGTGTCTTGCCCATGCCGCAGGGGTTACCGCCTGCCGCAGGGCGGGACAAGGATGGAATGAAACCGCCGAATCATCTGGCAAGAGGCAATTTCCTCCGCCTCGCGCCGCGAACCTCATGACAAAGGCCGACGCCCTGATATTGTCAAAGAGTTCCAGTTCTATGGAACCTGAGCGGACCGGATGGGTTGCCGCACTGAAAGGACCCACAGGAGGAGAGAAATGAAACGTGTCGTTCTGACCGCCCTTGCCGCAGTCACCCTCGCGGGTACGGCCATCTTGACCAGCCCGCGTGCTGAAGCCATGACGCTGCCCGGCATCACCGGCGCACCATCGACCCAAACCGAAAACGTCGCCCTGGTCTGCCGGCGGGTCTGGAATGGCTGGCAATGGGTGCGTAGCTGCTACCGCACCGGTCCGCGGTACTATGGCCCGCGCCCGTACTACGGCCCTCGCCGCTATTATCGCCGTTGGTGACCTGACACGATACGATTTTTGAAACGGGCCGGATTTCCGGCCCGTTTTTTGTAGCCGATTGCCCTTTATCCGGCGGCCAGTTGCACCCAGGACCGCGCCACCGCCGCGATGAACCCGTCTCGCGCATCGGAATGGCCCTGCCCGCGCGGCTCCAGCACATTGCGCAGCAGGAACAGCCCGGTCAGCCGGAAGCCCTCCATCAGATCCCGTTCGCTATCGACACCGCTGTCCTCATGTCCCGCGCGCAGGAATGCCGGCAGCGGCAGCAGCCGTTCGCGCCATGGCTCTCCGGCCGCCCGCGAGACGGCGCAGCCGGACTTGGGCGACACATAGATCAGGTCGGCTTGCTCACCGGTCGCGGCGCAACTGGACAGATCAAGGCCGAAGCCGAGTTCGTCCAGCATCGCCATCTCGAAACGGACGACATGAATAGCCGCGACGACAGGCTCGTCGAAATCGTTCAGAATCGCTTCCAGCATGTCGTACATGCCGTCATGCGGCGCGCGCTCGGGCAGCAGCCGTGCCAGTGCCGCAAGATGCGTGATGCCGTAGGCGGCATGGGGGCATGCCAGCATGGTCGCCGCCCGCAATCGCGTCCCCTCGATCGCGTAATAGCCGAGATGCTCGTCGAGCCTCGCCCGCCAGACCGCGCTGACCGAATTTCCCGGCTGCAATAAGGGCCGCATCCGCGTGCCCGCGCCACCGCGCACCAGCCCGAGATGGCGGCCATGGCTGCGCGTCAGCAGTTCGACGATGGCGCTCGATTCGCCGTGGCGCCGGGTGCCGAGGATGATGCCTTCGTCGGTCCACTCCATGAGTCGAACCTTACACGATCCGGCGCTAAACCGCGTCGCCGGGATCGCCCCTCAGGCCAGAATATTATCCGCAGAGCGCCAGCACGCTGTCAGGACAGAAACCAGCCTTCCGCATCGCCGGTAAACGACAGCGAGATGCCGACGGCTGTCAGGACCGCCGAACCGATATCAATCACCGTTTCCAGTGACAGGCCCTCGTTGCGCAAGACGCTCACCAGCGTGAGTACCGACAGGCCAAGCGCCGCCATCAGCACCAGCCGCGCCCAGTTGCGGCGATGGTGGGCCGCGAGCCACACCAGATAGCAGAACAGCAGGATCAGGCTCGCGCTGAAAATCGCGGAGGCAGCCACGTTGACCGGTGGCACGTCTTCGGGGATCGAACGCAGGGGAAACGACAACGTATCCAGCAGCAGCGAGGCATAAAGACAAATTTCAAAACGCCGCACATTCTCCGGTACGACAGGCTCAAAGCCTTTCATTCCTTCGGAAACTCCAGTCCCATCTCCCGATAGCGCTCGGGATCGTCGCCCCAATTGTCGCGGACCTTCACGAACAGAAACAGGTGCACTTTCTGCCCGAGAATATCGGCGATCTCCTTGCGGGCATCCGCGCCGATCGCCTTGATGGTGGCGCCGCTTTTGCCGAGCACGATTTTCCGCTGGCTGTCGCGCTCGACGAAAATGGTCTGCTCGATGCGGACGGACTTGTCCTTCAGCTCCTTCCAGCTGTCGGTCTCCACCGTCGATTGGTACGGTAATTCCTGATGCAGATTCCGGTAGATTTTTTCGCGGGTGATTTCCGCGGCGAGATGACGCAGCGGCGCATCCGACATCTGGTCTTCGGGATAATGATAAGGCCCCTCCGGCATCGCCTCCGCCAGCGCGCGGCGCAGATCGTCAACGCCGTCGCCCGACATCGCGGAGATCATGAAGGTCTGACGAAACGATATCCGTTCGTTGGCCTTCTGCGCCAGCGCAAGCAGCTTCTCGCGCGCGACGAGATCAATTTTATTGATGACCAGAAACTTCGGATGCTTGACGCCTTCGAGCCTGTCGAAGATCGCCTCGGCTTCTTCATCCAGCCCGGCGCGCGCATCGAGCAGCACGCAAACCATGTCGGCGTCGTGCGCCCCGCTCCATGCGGTCGAGACCATCGCGCGATCGAGCCGCCGCTTCGGCGTGAAGATGCCGGGTGTGTCGATCAGCACGATCTGCGCGTGATCCTCGATAACGATGCCGCGGATCAAGGCGCGCGTGGTCTGCACCTTGCGCGAGACGATGGTGACTTTCGAGCCGACCAGCGCGTTGACGAGCGTGGACTTGCCGACGTTGGGCGCGCCGATCAATGCAACGAAGCCGCATCGGGTCGAGGAATTCTGGTCCGGCAATTCAGGCATCCTTGCCGCCGGACACGCCTTCGCGGCTCAACAGTTCCGATGCGGCCGCCTTCTCCGCCGCGCGCTTGCTTGAGCCGACACCCTCCGCCGAGTCGAGACCCGGCAGATCGACCGCCACGCGGAAACGCGGATCGTGATGCGGCCCGGTGCGCTCCACCTCGCGGTAGACCGGCGTCGGCAATCCCTTGCCCTGCGCCCATTCCTGCAACACGGTTTTCGGATCGCGCAGCGGCCGCACAGGACGGCGCATGCGCTCGGTCCAGTTGCGGAGCACGAACTGCTCGGCGGCGTCATAGCCGCCATCGAGGAAGATCGCGCCGATCACCGCCTCGCAGATGTCGCCGACAATGCTGTTGCGAAGCCGCGCGCCAACGCCAGCGCCGACCGTGCCGAGCTTGATGTTCTCATGCAGCCCGAGCGACTTCGCGACATCGACGCAGGCTTCCTTGCGCACCAGATCGGCGAGGCGTTTCGACATCTCGCCCTCGTCCGCCTTCGGGAACGCGCCGTAAAGCATGTCCGAGACGATCAGCCCGAGCACGTGGTCGCCGAGAAATTCCAGCCGCTGGTAGCTGTCGGTGCGGCTCTGCGAGGATTTCAGCGCCGACACATGCGTGAGCGCGGTTTTCAGCAGCGCCGGATTCTTGAACGTATGCCCGATGCGCTGTTCGATCTCGCGCACCAGTTCCTTCGCGCTCGGCCGGCGCGGCTTCTTCGGCTTGCCTTCAGCCGCGGGCGCGTCCGCCGCGGCCTTGCGTTCGGACGCCTTCGCCGCCGCAGGCTTCGCGTCGGGAGAATCGTCCTCCTGCACTGGCGCTGCGCTCAAGACGTCGCCGATCATCTGATGACCGAGAACAGGCGGCTCCAGCGCACACTGACCGGCCAGCGCCAGAACTGCCACGCCTGCTCGCCCCTATCGACGGAGAAGAAAATAATCTGGGCACGGCCGATCAGATTTTCCTCCGGAACATAGCCCACGCCCGACGCCACGCGGCTGTCGCTCGAATTGTCGCGGTTGTCGCCCATCATGAAGTAATGGCCTTCCGGCACGACATAGACGGCGGTGTTGTCGTAATAGCCGTTATCGACGCAATCGAGGGTCTTGTAGGTGACACCGTTCGGCAGCGTCTCCTGCCACTGCTTGACGCGCGCGGTCGCGTCTCCCGAGCCGCACGGGTCCTCCCCGACGAAATCGGCGACGCGCTCCCGCTTCACCGGCACGTCGTTGATATAGAGCAGCCCTTCTTTCATCTGGATGTGGTCGCCCGGCAGGCCGATCACGCGCTTGATGTAATCGATATTATCCTCGCGCGGAAAGCGGAACACGACGACATCGCCGCGCGCGGGCGCGGAACCGAAAACACGGCCGGAAAACAGCGGCGGCGAAAACGGCAGCGAGTAGTGGCTGTAGCCGTAGGAGTATTTCGAGACGAACAGATAGTCGCCGACCAGCAACGTCGACTCCATCGAGCCGGACGGAATGTTGAACGGCTGGAACAGGAAGGTGCGGATGATCGCCGCGATGATGAGCGCGTGAATGACAACGCGGATCGCCTCGCCAATCCCGCCTTCGGATTTGGTGCCGGATGTCGTGCTCATGTCGTGTGGATTCCCTTGAAAAAGGCGGGCACGGCACCGGCCGAAGCACCTGCGCCGCGTTTTAGACGGTTGCTGCATCTGGCGCAATCAACGGCGCCGTCCCAATCCATCAAACGATTGATATTTCTTTGGAAATTAAGGCAGAGGAATGGTCTGCGATCCGACCGGGGCCACTTTTCAGCTTAGGCCTTCGGGACCGCGGAAATGATGACAAAGGCCTGAGCCAGAGGCCAGTCATCGGTAATCGTCAGGTCGATCCGCGCCTCGTGGTCGGGGGGAAGCAGCGACTGGAGCCGTATCATCGCCCCCCCTGTCAGTTGCAGGGTCGGTCGGCCGCCGGGGAGGTTCACCACCCCCATATCCCGCCACCACACCCCTTCCCGGATACCGGTGCCCAGCGCCTTGGCGCAGGCTTCCTTGGCCGCGAAGCGCTTGGCATAGGTCGCGACGAACGCGCGCGGGGCTTTCGCCCGCCGCGCCGCCTTGGCCTGCTCGGCCTCGGTGAAGATGCGGTCGATGAACCGCGCGCCATGGCGCTCCATCACCTGTTCGACCCGGCGGATATCGATGGTGTCGGAGCCGATTCCGAGAATCATGCCTGCCCCGCTTTCGTACGCCCCCGCGCCATCGCCGCGCGCATGGTGCCGATGGCCTGCGCCAGCCCGACGAACAGCGCCTCGCCCATCAGGAAGTGGCCGATGTTCAACTCCATGATCTGCGGCAGCGCCGCGATCGTCTCGGCGGTCGCATAATCGAGGCCGTGGCCTGCATGGACTTCGAGGCCGAGCGAATGCGCGAGCTTCGCGCCCTCGACGACGCGCAGCCACTCTGCATCCGCCTTGGGGTTGCGATCCGTCAATGCATCGCACCAGGTGCCGGTGTGAATTTCGATCACCGGCGCCTTCAGCCGCGCCGCCATTTCGATCTGCGCCGGGTCCGGCGAGATGAACAGCGATGCGCGGATGCCCGCCTCGTTGAATTTTTCAATGGCCGGCGCAAGCGTCGCCTGCTGCCCCACGACATCGAGCCCGCCCTCGGTGGTCAACTCCATCCGTCGTTCCGGCACGAGGCACACCGCATGCGGTTTGGTCGCAAGCGCGATGCCGACCATCTCGTCGGTCACCGCCATCTCGAAATTCAGAGGCTTTGAAATCTCGCGCTTCAGCCGCGCCATATCAGTATCGCGGATGTGGCGGCGATCCTCGCGCAGATGCGCGGTAATGCCATCCGCTCCCGCCTCGATCGCCAGCAGCGCCGCGCGGACAGGATCGGGCAACAGCCCACCGCGCGCATTGCGCAGCGTGGCGACGTGATCGACGTTGATCCCAAGGCGGATCGGCAAAACTGGCATCGCGGTTTTCCGAAAATTAGCCGTTGACCCGTTCGACGCTCGCGACCACGGCTTTCGCGCGCAACTGGTTGATGATCCCGTTCAGATGCTTGAGGTCGTAGACCTCCAGATCGATGATGAGATCGGTGAAATCGGGCGAGCGGCGGCTCATGCCGATATTGTCGATATTGCCGTCATGTTCGGCGATCACGCCAGCGACCTGCGCGAGACTGCCCGGCTCGTTGACATTCTGCACATGCAGCCGCGCCGGAAACCGCCGTGGTACGGCTTCGTCGATATCCCAGCGCACATCGACCCACCGTTCCGGCTCCTCCTCGAAATCCTTCAAGGCAGGCGCCTGGATCGGATAGATCGTGATACCCTCGCCCGGCGTGACGATGCCGACGATGCGATCGCCCGGCACCGCACCGCCGTTCGGCGCAAACTTGATCGGCAGGTCGGAATTGATGCCGTGGATCGGAATTGCCGTACTGCTCGTGGTGGCATCCGGCGTCTTGCCCTTCGCCGCCGCGCCCTTGATGCCGCTGAGGCGCGCTTCTTCCTTGTAGTCGGGATACATCGCACGGGCGACATCGGCGGCCTTCATTTCGCCGCGCCCGACCGCAGCCATCACGTCCTCGATCGAGGTGCGCGCGAGACGCGGCAACGCGCCCTTGAGCTTGTCGTCGGCGTAGACGATCTTCGCCCGCATGAACAGGCGCTCGACGATGCGCCGCCCAAGCCCCGCATATTGATCGCGCACGGCCGCGCGGGTGGCGCGGCGGATCGCGGCCTTCGCCTTGCCGGTGACAGCCAGCGCCTCCCACGCCGAAGGCGGCGCCAGTTGCGCGCGCGAGGTCAGCACAACGACCTCGTCGCCATTGTGCAGTTCCGACGACAACGGCGAGAACTGGCCGTTGATCTTGCAGCCCACCGCGCTGTTGCCGACGTCGGTATGCACCGCATAGGCGAAGTCGATCACGTTGGCGTGGCGCGGCAGCGCGATCAGCTTTCCCTTCGGCGTAAAGCAGAACACCTGATCGTGGAACAGCTCCATCTTGGTGTGTTCGAGGAATTCTTCCGGGTTGGCGCTTTCCGCCAGCATCTCGATGGTGTGGCGCAGCCAGGCGAAGGCATTGGATTCCCGGTTCAGCATCTCGGTCGGGGAATCGACGCCCTCCTTGTAGAAGGCGTGCGCCGCGATGCCGTATTCGTTGATCTGATCCATTTCGCGGGTGCGAATCTGCAATTCGACGCGCTGATTGCCGGGGCCGATCACCGTGGTGTGGATCGAGCGATAGTCGTTCTGCTTGGGCGTCGAGATGTAATCCTTGAAGCGTCCCGGCACCACCGGCCATGTGGTGTGCACCACGCCGAGCGCCCGGTAGCATTCCTCCGGCGTCTCCAGAATGATGCGGAATCCGAAGATGTCGGACAATTGCTCGAAATTGACCGACTTGCGCTCCATCTTCACCCAGATCGAGAACGGCTGCTTGCGCCGCCCCTTCACCAGCGCCTTGAGGCCGTGCGATTCCAGACTCGCCGACAATTGCGTCTCAATCTCGCCGATCAGGTTGCGGTTGAGTTCGGTCAGCGCATCGAGCCGCTGGGAAACTACCGCGCGCGCCTCCGGATCGAGCACCTTGAAGGACAGGTCCTCCAACTCCTCGCGCATTTCCTGCATGCCCATGCGCGCGGCAAGCGGCGCATAGATGTCGAGCGTTTCCTCGGCGATGCGCTGGCGCGAGGCCGGCGGCATGAATTCCATCGTGCGCATATTGTGCAGCCGGTCGGCGAGCTTGACGAGCAGCACGCGCACATCGCTCGAGATCGCGAGCAACAGCTTGCGCAGGTTTTCCGCCTGCTTGGCTTCGCGCGAGACGAGTTCGAGCCGCTTCAACTTGGTGAGTCCCTCGACCAGCGCGCCGATCTCGGTGCCGAATTTCTGATCGATCTCCGCGCGCGTGGATTCGGTGTCCTCGATGGTGTCGTGCAGCAGCGCGGCGACGATGGTGGCGTCATCCAGCTTGAGGTCGGTCAGGATCGCGGCGACTTCCAGCGGATGGGAGAAATACGGATCGCCCGAGGCACGCTTCTGCTCGCCATGGGCCTTCATGGCGTAAACATAGGCGCGGTTGAGCAGATCCTCGTCGGTGTGCGGATTGTAGGCCCGGACCCGGTCCACCAGATCGTACTGCCGCATCATCTTCGGCCGGGCGCGCGCAGGATGCTTGGGCGCAGCCGCGGCCTCAGCCGTGGTGGCGCTTGCCTGCATCTGACCTGCGCTGCGGCGTCCAGCCGGCATTATCAAATCATCCTTCCGGATTCGGGGCTTATCCCCCAGTTGAGAATATCGCCGTCCGCGGTTCCAACCGCAAGAAAGCTTATCGTGAAATGTTGAACAGGATCAAAAGCAAAAGGCCAAAAAACAAAAGGCCCGGGTGTCCCCGGGCCTTGTGATCTACCTGTGGTGTCCGGCCCGCCTTCCGGCGCTCCGAAGTCAGGCTTATTCGTCTTCCTCGGGCTGCTCCTCCGGCGGGGCAAGCCCTTCCAGACCCTTGAGCAATTCTTCCTCGGTCATGCGCTCGACGGCGACCTCGGTGTCGTCGGCATCGACGCTCGCGCCGGCAGAGCCGATCAGCGGGATCGTGTCCGGCTCCGGCTCGTCCACTTCGACGAACTTTTGCAGCGAGTGCACGAGTTCTTCCTTGAGATCTTCCGGGGCAATGGTCTGATCCGCGATTTCGCGCAGCGACACCACCGGATTCTTGTCGTTGTCGCGATCGACCGTGATCGGCGAACCGGACGAGATCATGCGCGCGCGATGCGCGGCGAGCAGCACGAGATCAAAGCGGTTATCGACCTTGTCGATGCAATCCTCGACGGTAACGCGCGCCATAAAGCCGCTCCGTAAAACAGGTTGAAAAGTTTGTTGCGGTGCCGAAGTAAATACAAGGAATACGCGAGGATCGCAACCGCCAATTTTCCCCGGATTTGCAGGCTTTTTGCGGTGGGAACCAGACCGCATTGACGTTCTGTTCAGCTTATCGGAACGCTTTATCTACCCAGGGTAGTTATCGGCCGGTTTTACGCTGGGCGGCCAAGGTTTTGCTTCATTGCCTCACCACTATATCGTCATGAAGCACCTGCGCGAGATCAACGCGCCAATAACCTCATAACAAACGGACGAGAAATCTTTTGATGACATCGCCTTCTCATAAAATCGCGCTTTTCATAGATGGGGCCAATCTCTACGCAACCGCCAAAACTCTCGGCTTTGATATCGACTACAAACGCCTGCTGCTTGAATTCCAGAACCGGGGCACGCTGGTTCGCGCATTCTACTACACCGCCATTATCGAGGATCAGGAATACTCCTCGATTCGTCCGCTGATCGACTGGCTCGACTACAACGGCTACACCGTCGTCACCAAGGCGACGAAGGAATTCATCGATCCGAGCGGCCGCCGCAAGGTGAAAGGCAACATGGACATCGAGCTTGCCGTCGATGCCATGGAGCTTGCCGAGCACATCGACCATATGGTGCTGTTCTCCGGCGATGGCGATTTTCGCTCGCTGGTCGAGGCGGTGCAGCGGCGCGGCGTGCGTGTCACCGTGGTCTCCACCATCTCCAGCCAGCCGCCGATGATCGCGGACGAGTTGCGCCGTCAGGCGGATGTCTTTACTGATCTGGTTCAGCTCCAGTCCAAGCTCGGCCGCGATCCGGGCGAGCGCGCACCGTCGCGCGAGCCCCGGGAGCGCCAGCACACGCCGCAATTCCTGCAACGGAGCACAGGCACGATCGCATCGCGGGCCAATGAAGAAGAGTACGACGACTAAAGCCAAATCCGGCCCGAGCCCCCGTACGGTCTCGGGCCACTCCGCTTCCCCGACATCCCACCCCGACCGCGACTGCCCTCTCTGTCCCCGGCTGGCGTCCTTCCGCGAGGACAATCGCACCGCGCACCCCGACTGGTTCAACGCGCCCGTGCCGCAATTCGGCGGGGTCAATGCCGCGCTTTTAATCGTCGGCCTTGCGCCCGGCCTGCAAGGCGCCAACCGCACCGGGCGGCCCTTCACCGGAGACTATGCCGGCGACCTTTTGTACCAGACCCTGCTCGATTACGGCTTTGCCTCAGGGCATTACGAGGCGCGCCCGGACGACGGCCTGAAACTGGTGAACTGCCGGATCGGCAACGCCGTGCATTGCGTGCCGCCGCAGAACAAGCCGACGCCCGCCGAGATCAATACCTGCCGCCGCTTCCTTGTCCCCACCATCGGGGAAATGCCGCGCCTGCGCGCCATCGTCACGCTCGGGCGCATCTCGCACGACTCGACGCTGAAGGCGCTCGGCCTGCCCTTGCGCGCGGCACCTTTCAAGCATGGCGGCGAATTTCAGCACGACAGAATTCGCATCTTCAGCAGCTATCACTGCTCGCGTTACAACACCAACACCGGCGTGCTGACGCCGAAGATGTTTCACTCGGTGTTCGCGAGCGTACGGGACTATTTGAAAGATTAGGCCGGATTGGCCTTGAGCCACGCCAGGACGTCGGCGGCGTTACGGTCCGGCGGAAACACCGGGTAGAAAACGTGGGTGATGACGCCCGCATCCGCGACCAGTGCAAGGCGCTTCAGCAGCGTCTGCCCCGCAACTTCCATCGTCGGTAGCTTCAATGCCTTGGTCAGTTCGAGCCCGGCATCGGACAGAACCGGAAACGGCACGTGCAGCCGCGTCACCATCTCGCGCTGATAATCCGGGCTCTGGGTGGACAGACCGAACACGCGCCCCGCCCCTGCCGCCTTCAACTCGCCGGCGAGATCGCGGAACGAACAGGTCTGCGGCGTGCAGCCGCGCGCACCGGGGATCATGTCCCAATCCTCGGTGAGGCCGATCTTGCCTGGCTCGCCGGTGCGCGGATAGGCGAACACAACGATCCGGCCGGGCTCTCGCGACAGCACAACGCTCTCGTCGTTCGTGCCCGTCAGCGCCACATCGGGAAACCTCTGGCCGGTGAGGTGAGCGGCCGCGCCATCGTCTTGCGGAGCGGGAATCGCACTCCAATCGACACCCATCAGGTTTGGCTGGTTCATCGTCATCCTCTCGCCCGCAGCAACCGGCTCTTTTCGCGCGACCAGTCCCGCTTCTTTTCCGTCTCGCGCTTGTCGTGCAGCTTCTTGCCCTTGGCGAGCGCCAGTTCGAGCTTCAGCCTGCCCTGCTCGTTGAAATACATCTTCAGCGGAATGAGCGTCATGCCCTCGCGCTCGATCGCGCCGATCAGCCTGTTGATCTGCCGCTTGTGCAGCAGCAGTTTACGCGGACGGCGCGGCTCGTGATTGAAGCGGTTGGCCTGCAAATATTCGGGGATGTTGGCGTTGACGAGCCAGATCTCGCCGCCCTTCGAGTCCGCGTAGGACTCCGCGATGGTGCTCTTGCCGTTGCGCGCGGACTTCACCTCGGTGCCGGTGAGCATCACACCGGCCTCGATGGTGTCCTCGATGGAATAGTTGAATCGCGCCTTGCGGTTTTCCGCAACGACCTTGATCGGGCGCTCCTTTTTCTCAGCCATCGCAGCGATTTCTGGTCACAGGCGTCACTTCGCCTTCAACAGGTCACGGATCTCGGTGAGAAGTACCTGATCTTTGGTCGGTGTCGGCGGCTCCGCGGGCTTCTCCTCCTGCCGCTTGAACTTGTTGATGAAACGAATCACCACGAACAGCACGAAGGCAACGATCAGGAAGTTCAGCGTCACGGTCAGGAAGCTGCCCCAAGCGAGCACCGCGCCCTGCTTCTTGGCGTCCACGAGATTGGTCGCGGTCACGGCTTTCGACATGCCGGTGAAGTAGTTCGAGAAGTCGAGGCCGCCCGTGATCGCGCCGATCACCGGCATGATGATATCGCCGACCAGAGAGGAGACGATGGCGCCGAATGCAGCACCGATGATGACGCCGACCGCCAGGTCGACGACATTGCCCTTCATGGCGAAGTCACGGAATTCCTTGAGCATCGAACCCTCTCCTTTTCAACCAAAGCAGCGAACGGTGTTCTCTAAAACGTCCTAATTCAGCACCCCGGCATGAACCATCGCATCGCGGATGGCCCTGCCGACGAGCGGCGTCACCGGCATCAGCGGCGGACGAACCTCCTCCTCCAGCCGGCCCAGCAGCTTGAGACCGTGCTTGGCCCCCGCCACGCCCGGCTCCTTGAAGATGGCGTCGTGCAACGGCACCAGCCTGTCCTGAATTTTCAGGGCGCCTGCGTAATCGCCCTTAAGAACGGCCGACATCAGTTCGGCACACGGCTTGGGCGCGATGTTGGCGGTGACGGAAATGCAGCCATGGCCGCCCGCGGCCATGTAGGCGAGCGCGGTCATGTCCTCGCCCGACATCTGGATGAAGTCGGGCCCCATCGCGTGGCGCTGCTGCGAGACGCGCGCGAGATTGGCGGTCGCATCCTTCACGCCCGCGATGTTCTTCAACTCGAACAGCCGCGTCATCGTCTCGACCGACATATCGACCACCGAGCGCGGCGGAATGTTGTAGATGAGAATCGGAATCCCGACCGCATCGTTCACCGCCTTGAAGTGGTGATACATCCCCTCCTGCGTGGGCTTGTTGTAATAGGGCGTCACCACCAGCACGGCGTCGGCGCCGGCCTTCTCGGCGTGCCTTGCGAGGGCGACCGCTTCCGTGGTCGAGTTCGAGCCCGCGCCGGCGATCACCGGCACGCGGCCGTTCGCTTCCTTCACGCACCATTCGACGACCTTGTTATGCTCGTCATGCGTCAGGGTCGGGCTTTCGCCCGTGGTGCCGACGGGAACCATGCCGTTCGAACCTTCGGCGATCTGCCAGCTCACGAGGTTGCGAAGCGCGCCTTCATCCAGGCCTCCGCCGTTTTTGAAAGGGGTGACCAGGGCTGTGAAGGAACCGCGAAACTGAGCCATGGCCGTCATCGTCTTTCTCCAACAATCACTCTCATCCGGCTCACTGAGCCGATACGCCGCAATGTCGCGGACGGGTTTGATTAAATACCGGCTCCCGCGCTGCGATGAAAGAGCGCGGCGTCGATTTCATCTGACTTTACGGGCAATTGTGCTCCGCAAGCCCCGAATTTGCCGCCCTTCCAGGGCATGGTGACAGTTCCGATCAAATTCCTGTTTGGTGCCTGAATCCAATAGATTAGACCTGTCGCTGACGGCGACGATGTGATTCGCAGCGAAGGACGGCCGTGGCTTCTGCTCTCTTGAAAATCACAGCCCTCGCGAGTGGCGCGCTGATCCTCGCAGCACTTGCGCCTGCCGCCCTTCTCGCGGTGCCCTTGCCGAAGCCGCGCCCCGTGCCGCGCAGCGTGATCCCCAAGACCGCCAAATCGCTGTCGCAGCTTCCGGCCGCGCCGAAGCTCTCCGGGGCGCAACCCACGCCGCTGGCCGCAAAGCCGCCAGTACAAACCGCACCGCCGCCGCAGGCGCTGACGCCGAAAAAATCCCGCGCGCCGCTGGCCGTTGCCTCCACCGCGACGACATCGAAGGCCGATTTGCAGGCGCTCGAGCAGATCATCGAACTCGTCCGCGCCAAGCGCCAGTCAGATGCCACGCAACTACAAGCCTCGATCAGCGATCCGCTGGCGCGCAAGCTGTCGGAATGGATCATCCTGCGCAGCGAGGATAACGGCGCATCCTCCGACCGCTACCTCGCCTTCATCACCGAAAATCCGAGCTGGCCGAGCCAGACCTTCTTCCGCAAGCGCGGCGAAGCAGCCCTATGGGACGACCGCCGCGACGACAACACCGTGCTGTCGTTCTTCGGCAACGACCAGCCGATCACGGCCAAGGGCCGCTTCGCGCTGGCGCGGGCGCTGCTCGATCGTGGCGACCGCGCGCGCGCCGAGCGGCTGGTGCGCGAGGCATGGCATGAGGATTCGTTCTCCTCCGCCGTCGAGGAGGCAGCGCTTTCGCAATTCTCGGCTTTCCTGAGCGGCGGCGATTTCAAGCGGCGCATGGACACGCTGGCCTATGGCAGCGACGCCGATGGCGCGATGCGCGCCGCCAAGCATCTCGGCGGCGGCTATGTCGCGCTGGTCAAGGCGCGGATTGGCCTCAATCGCAAGGCGTCCAATGCAAAGGCCCTGCTCGCGGCCGTGCCCGCGAACCTGCACGGCGACCCGCTCTATATCCTAAGCCGGATCCAGTACCTGCGGCGCGAAGACAAGATCATGGACGCCGCACGGCTGATGCTGGACGCCCCGCGCGAACCGTCGCGCATCATCAACACCAACGAATGGTGGATCGAACGGCGGCTCCTGGCGCGCAAGCTCATCGATATCGGCGAGAAGCGCACCGCCTATCGTGTCGCACGCGACGCGGCGGTGCCCGAGCGCGGCATCTACAAGACGGAACGGGAATTCACCGCGGGCTGGATCGCGCTGCGCTTCCTCAACGATCCCGCCACCGCCGCCCAGCATTTCGCCCACATCGGGCTCAACACCACGAACCCCACCGCGAAGGCGCGGGCCGGATACTGGCAGGGCCGCGCGGCGGAAGCCGCCGGCCGCCAACAGGAGGCGCACGCCGCCTATCAGGCCGCCGCCAGCCATTCGACAAGCTATTACGGCCAGTTGGCGCGGGCGAAACTTCACCTTCCGCAGTTGGGCCTGAGCGGCAAGCCCGCCACGCCACGGGGCGCGGAGCGGCTGGAAATCGTACGCGCGGTCGAGATCCTCTATGCGCTGGAAGAAGAAGACTACATCATTCCGATCATGGCCGACATGGGAGAGAACGCCGACCGCGACGCGCTGGCAGCACTTTGCGAGGCGGCGGAGCGCAACAACGATCCGCGCGGCATGCTGGTGGCCGGAAAAGCCGCGCTCAATCGCGGCCTGCCGTTCGATCACTACGCCTATCCGGTCAACGGCATTCCCGCCTATCACAACATGGGACCGGCGGTGGAGAAGGCCATCGTGTTCGCCATCGCCCGGCAGGAAAGCGCCTTCAACCCTTCGATCGTGTCCCCCGCCAACGCCTACGGCCTGATGCAGGTGACGCCGGACGCCGCCAAATACGTCACCAGGAAATATGGCGGCACCTATGACCTCGCCCGGCTGAAAGGCGATCCCTCCTACAACGCCACGCTTGGTTCGGCGGAACTTGGCGGCCTGATCGACGACTATCGCGGCTCCTACATCATGACCTTCGCGGGCTACAATGCCGGGCGCGGCAGCGTGCGAAAATGGATCGAGCGCTACGGCGACCCGCGCGACTCGAACGTGGACGCGGTGGATTGGGTCGAACTGATCCCGTTCTCGGAGACACGCAATTACGTCCAGCGCGTGATGGAAAATTTGCAGGTCTATCGCGCCCGCTTCGGCGGCAGCCATCAATTGATGATCGAGGCCGACCTGCGCCGTGGCGCGGGGCAGTAACGCAAATGAGGACGCCACCTCACCTCTCCTGTGGGGTTGAGGATGCGAGAATCGACAGCAGGTTCGTCATTGCGAGCGAAGCGAAGCAATCCAGTCTGAAAAGTGCTCGCACTGGATTGCTTCGTCGCAAATGCTCCTCGCAATGACAGAGAAAAGCATGCAACCTATTCACCCTCTCCCTTTTGGGAGAGGGTTGAAAGATCGACATATGCTTCCCTTCCACGATACCTTCGCCACCTCCGCAGATGGCTTGCGGTTGCACGCGCGCGGTATCGGTCCCCTCGATGCCGCCGTCCTGCCCGTTCTCTGTCTGCCCGGCCTGACGCGAACGGCGCAGGATTTCGATGTCATCGCGCAGGCGCTGGCGGGCGATCCGCAAACCCCGCGGCGGGTGGTCGCGGTGGATTATCGCGGCCGTGGCGGGTCCGATTTCGACCCCAATCCCGCCAATTACACCGTGCCGATGGAAACCACGGACGTGCTGGCGCTGGCGGGAGCGTCTGGAATCTCCCGTGCGATCTGGCTCGGCACCTCGCGCGGCGGGTTGATCTCGATCGTGATCGCAGCCACGCGCCCGGAGCTTGTCGCAGGCATCATCCTCAACGACATCGGCCCCGAACTGGACATCAAGGGGCTGATGAAGATCAAGGGCTACCTCGCTCCGCTCGTCACGCCGCAGACGTGGGGCGAAGCCGCGCACGGACTGCAACGGCTGTTCGGCAGCGTCTTCCCTGCCCTCACCGACAACGACTGGATGGCCTGGGCGCAGCGGGCGTTCCGGCAGGATGCGAATGGGAAGCTGATCCGCACCTACGATCCCGCGCTGGCGCAGACGTTCGATGGCATTTCCCCTGAAACGCCGCCCACGCCGCTATGGGAATTGTTCGACCAGATGGTGCAGGTGCCGCTCTTGTCGATCCGTGGCGAGCTGTCGGATCTGCTCTCGCGCGCGTGCGTCGCTGAAATGAAGCGACGGCGGCCGGATATGGAAACGTGCGATGTGCCGCTGCAAGGCCACGCCCCGTTGCTGGCGGATGCGCCGACGATCGAGCGGATCAAGGCATTCTGCCGAAAGTGCGATGGGGCGGGCGGATTCTAGGCGACATATCCGATGTCGTCCCCGCCTGTGTGGGGCGACTTGCCGAAGGCCACGCGCAAGCGATCTTACCCCACACAGAGCCCCTAAAAACAAAACCCCGGCAGTTGCCTGCCGGGGTTCGTTCGATGGTTTCACCCGAAGGTGAGACGATCAGAAGTTGCGCTGAACGCGGAAGATACCCGAGAAGCGGTCCACGTCACCGTAGGTGAAGGTGCGGCCAGCGCTCACAATAGCAGCACCAGTCATGTTCTGGTCGATGTGGATCCAGCTGCCTTCAGCAATGAAGGCGAGGTCCTTCACCGGCTTCCAGGTCGTGCTCAGGCCCAACTGGCTGACGTTGAAGTCCGGGTTGCAGCCAGCACCGCAGAGGGTGAAGGACGCAGTACCGTTGTAATCAACATGCGTGTACGAACCGAAGATGCTGGACGACCAGTTACGGTTCCAGTTGTGGTTGAACGCGCCGTTGAGGCCATAGGCCTTGGTCAGCTGGATAGCGCTGCCAGGAGTAGCGCTGTAAACGCCATCGGCAACCGGCAGAGCCACGATGGAGCTGCCATCGACCATGTTGAAGTTCAGCGGGGTCGCACCGGACTGACCGAGCACGTAGCGCAGCGCGCCTTCGGTGTAGGTACCGCTGATCTTGATGTCGTCGCCGGGGCCGGTCGGCAGGTTCTTGAGCTGCAACGCACCGGTCACAGCGAAGCCCCACTTGTCGCCCGGATGACCCGATGTCGCGGTGGCCGGGATATAGTAGCTGGCATCGACCTGGTGAGCCGCGGCCGAGAACTGCAGCAGACCCCAAGCCTGATCGAGGCGGATGTTGCCGACCACGTCAACGGAGTTCGGAGCAACGTAGGCGTTGGTGTAAGCGCCAGTGGCAAGGGTAAACGCACCGAGAGCGAGGCCAGTGCGGTTAGCCTGTTCCTGACCGTCAACACCGACGCTGGCCGAAATGCCATTGCCGAACTGCCAGGTGTACTGGATGTTGTTCACGCCAGCGTCGTAGTTCGGGCCGCCCATGAGGCCGGAGTTGATGTTGCCCGGAGCGCCGTTCCACGGAAGGGCGTAAGCCGAAGCCGAACGACCGAAGGTGAAGCCAGCGAACTGAACGAACGCAGCTTCGACGCGCATGCCGCCGTTACCCTGGGTATCAGGAGCACCCGGCGTGTTAGAAGTCGCGGAAGTGAACTGCGGACCGAACGCACCGAAGGTACGGACAACGCCGTATTCGGTCGCGGTGCGGGTGTCGATGTTCACCATGATGCGGCCGCGGGTCTGATACTGGTTACCAGTACGGAGGCCCAGGGCGGAATCGCCGTTCTGGAAGGTGTTGTCCGATGCGTTACCGCCGACGGTGACTTCCGCACGCAGGTAGCCGCCGATGCGGATACAGGTGTCGGTGCCCGGGATGTAGTAGAAACCAGCGCCGTACAGGGAACAAACCTTCACGTACTCGACCGCTTTGGCCTTGACGGGAAGATCAGCCGCCTGAGCGCCACCGATCGCAACGATTGCCGCTGCCGATCCGAGGACAAGGCTCTTAATCTTGCTCATAAAACCTCCAATATGATGTGTAGGGAAGGTTCCGGCCCGCCGGTGTAAGTCACACCTGTGGTTTGGTCCCCTTGATCCCCGTGACCGCCTGGTCGCCTCGCGCTTTCGGACACTCCCGCACAAACGCGAGCGACTTAAGCGAAACTTCCAAACGGGACGACCTCGGGATGCCCCCCTCCGTCGCATAGGCAGAATTACTCAACGCCTACACACACGCAACAAAGACCCGCCACATCCGGGCCGTCTTTGGACCGTTTCCAAATAACTGTTGCACAAAAAACACTCACTGTTTTGTGAAATAAACGCACAAGCTACTGAAATATAAATGGTATCCGTAATATTGACGATCCTGGAGTGCTGCGTTGCATTTTCGCATCACCTCCCCGGCCCACAGCCTCGGCGGCGAAAATCACGAATCAAACAATGCGATTCCATGAGGCCATTTTTGTAGTGAATCCGCTGCCAAGCCCTGCTCCAGGATTCGCCGTGAGCCCTTATCCCTGTCTTTGCCGTGCATAATAATGTAAGGGCAGCCGGCCTTGATCGCTGCCTGCCGATCCCGACTTGCAGGCCACGGCATCGTCAGGCATATCGGGCGCGTGGAGACGTGGCCGAGCGGCTGAAGGCACTCGTTTGCTAAATGAGCATACCTTGAAAAGGGTATCATGGGTTCGAATCCCATCGTCTCCGCCACTCAATTCCGCTCTTCAAAACTCGCGGATTGACGCAGCCTCTACCGCCCTTCTCCGCGACTTTTGCAAATACATTTCGCCGACATCAATCCGATGGGTGGCCGGGAATCCGCGCAATACATTCGTGATAAAGAAATCGATATCCTGATCGATCTGGCAGGCCATACAGCTCACTCCGGCTTGAATGCCATGGCGTTCAAACCCGCTCCGATTCAAGTCACGTGGCTTGGCTTCCCCGGCAGTACCGGCGCGCCGTTCATGGATTACATCCTTGCCGATCCAACAGTCATTCCGGCGGAGCATGAACCGTTCTATCTGGAGAAAGTCGCCCGTCTTCCCGACACCTACCAGCCCAACGACGGCGACCTGCAAGTCGCGGCGTCTCCGTCACGCGAGGATGTCGGCCTGCCCGCGAGCGGCCTCGTGTTCTGCTGCTTCAACAACACCTTCAAGATCACGCCCGAGGTGTTCGACATCTGGATGCGCCTGCTCGGCCAGGTCGAGGGTAGCGTCCTTTGGCTGTTCGAAGGCAACGCCACCGCAAAGGCAAACCTCATCAAGGAAGCTGTCGCGCGCGGAATATCTCCTGACCGCCTCGTTTTCGCGCCGCTCGCAGATTACGCAACTTATCTCGCGCGCACGCAGCTGGCCGACCTGTTCCTCGACAACAACTATTGGAACGGTCATTCCACCGCGAGCGATGCATTACGTTGCGGTGTGCCGGTCATCACCTGTCAGGGCACCAGCTTCGCTAGCCGCGTAGCTTCTTCCCTGCTCCACGCCATCGGGATGCCGGAGCTCATCACCACATCGCTGGAAGATTACGAGACGCTGGCGCTCAGACTGGCGCGCGATCCTGCTTTACTCGCCGCCACCAAGGACAAGCTCGCGAGGAACCGCTTCACGGCGCCATTGTTCGACACCGCGCGCTTCACCCGGCATCTCGAGGCCGCCTATGTGACCATGCACGAACGTGCGCAGCGGGGCGAGCGGCCAGCCTCCTTTACGGTCACAGCCCTGCCGCCCGGGATATGATCCGAGAGCTTTAACGCGGCAGTCATCCATGCACGGGGCTTCCTGCTGGACCCATCGCCCCCAGCGACTTTAAGGCGACCCCGGCATTCCCGGTCGTCCCCCTCCCCATCCGCTTTATGAAGCCTGCTTCCCGCCCCCACGATCGTGATTTGCGATCGAATAAATCGATCAAACAAGTCATGTGAATACACCTTCATATACCATCATTCATGGACAGTGGTATATTAGAGGAAATCCAATACTCTGGAGGCCATTATGGGCAGACAAGGCAAGCAGAACTACACGCGACTGACCGAGCCGCTGGTGCGTGATAACGGTGTCCTGCGACCGGCCTCCTGGGATGAGGCGCTTGATCGCGCGGCCGAGGGTTTCCGCCGCAACCGCGAGCTCCATGGCGACAACTCGTTCGGCATGTTCGCCTGCTCCCGCTCGACCAACGAGCTGAACTACATCGCCCAGAAGTTCACCCGGGCGGTGATGGGCACCAACAACATCGACTCCTGTAACAGAACTTGACACGCTCCTAGCGTCGCCGGTCTGGTGACGGTACTCGGAGCGGGCGGTGGTACTTCTTCCTATCGCGAGATGGAAGATGCGGATCTTGTTATCTTCTGGGGCTCCAATGCCCGGGAAGCGCACCCTATTTTCTTCCATCACGTCCTGAAGGCGATCCACAAGGGCGCCAAGGTCTATGCGGTTGACCCGCGCCGTTCCAAGACGGCCGAGTGGGCTGACTCATGGCTCGGTCTGGACGTCGGCACCGACGTCGCGCTGGCCTATGGTGTCGGCCGCGAAATCATTCATGCCGGACTGGTCAACGAGGAGTTCGTCAAGAACGCGACCAGCGGATTCGAAGATTATATCGCCGCATGCGAGCCATGGACCCTGGAGGTCACCTCACGTGAGACGGGCGTGCCCGCGGAATTGATCCGTGAGCTCGCGCATGACTATGCCAAGGCGAAGCGCGCGCAGCTGTGCTGGACGCTCGGCATCACCGAGCATCACAACGGCACCGATAACGTGCGGGCCCTGTGCAACCTCGCCCTCCTCACTGGCCAGGTCGGCCGATGGGGCGCGGGTCTGGTTCCGGTGCGCGGCCAGAACAACGTTCAGGGCGGCGGCGACATGGGGGCGATCCCCAAGAACCTGCCGGGCTTCCAGAGCGTCGAGAATCCCGAGCATCGGGCGAAGTTCGAGCGCATGTGGGGCGTTACGCTGCCTCCGAAAGGCGGCTGGACGCTCTCCGAGATGATGGAGGCGATGGACGAGGGTCACCTCACCAGCGTTTACATCGTGGGCGAGAACCCGGTGCAGTCCGACGCCGACACCACGGCGGTAGCCCGCCGGCTACAGAATCTGGACCATCTGGTGGTGCAGGACATTTTCCTCACCAAGACCGCTTCGTTCGCGGACGTGGTGCTTCCCTGCGCTGCGGCGTGGTGCGAGAGCGACGGCACCTTCACCAACAGCGAACGACGGGTTCAGCTCGTGCGCAAGGCGCTGGAGCCGCCCGGAAATGCCAAGGACGACGTCGAGATCCTTCGCCTCGTTGCGAAGCGTCTGGGACATGACTGGCCGATCCAGACCGCGGAGCAGGTCTGGGACGAACTGCGCGCACTGTCTCCGGCACACCATGGCATGTCCTACCGGGTGCTTGAGGAACGCGGCGGCGTCCAGTGGCCCTTCCCTGACGAGAACGGACCTGAATCGCCGTTCCTGCACGGCCGGCTTTGGGAAAAGGACCCCGAAAAGCGCGGACGTCTGGCGCCGTTCGGAATCATCGAGCACAAGCTGCCGGTGGACAAGCTCAACGACGAATTCCCGTTGCGCCTGACGACCGGACGGCGGCTGACCGACTACAACACCGGCGTTCAGTCCGGCGGTTTCAACTCGCCGATTCGCGTCGGTGCCTGCGTCGATATCTCTCCGGAGGATATGGCTCGGCTCGGCATCAATGACGGCGAAACGGTCCGGGTGTCTTCGCGCCGCGGCACCGTGCTGGCCGCCGCACGCCGTGACCCGGGACTCCGTCCCGGACTTCTGTTCATGGCCTGCAACTTCCCCGATGAGATGGACACCAACGCGCTCACCATCGAGGCGAACGACCCGATCGCCAAAACCGCCGAGTTCAAGGCGACGGCGGTGAAGGTGGAGAAGACCAACGAACCTCTGCCCGAAGAAGATGAACTTGCTGCCAAGATTGGACACGAGAGCCAGGACAAAGAGCTCGCGACCGTAAACTAGGAAGGATGAGCTGTGGACCTGAAGTTCTCTGACGCCGAACCGTTCGCAGAGGAACGGGAGGCGGTTGATCGGCTGCTTGGACCGGCCGAGGGTGGCTGGCATGGAGGCGAACGTGACGAGCGGGATCTCCGTCGGGCGCACACGGGCCATGCGGCACGGTCCCGGCGGCATCTCGTCATGGAGGCGCTGCACGCGGTGAACGACCGCGTGGGCTGGATCAGCCCTGGTGCGCTGAATCACATCGGAAAACGGCTCAGCATGTCGGCGGCCGACGTCTACAGCGTCGCGACGTTCTATGCGCTGTTCTCCACCAATCCGCGGCCGAAGCGCATCGTGCATGTCTGCACCGACATCGCCTGCATGGCGCGCGGCTCCAAGGAAGTTTGCGCCGATCTCGAAAAGCGGCTGGGACCGGCCGGGGCCATGAACGGCTGGAAGCACAGCCCCTGCCTCGGCGTATGCGAGCGCGCCCCTGCCGCGATGGCGGTGGAGGCCGGCGATCCGCCCCATGAGCATCTGATCGGGCCCACCACTGTCGAGGAAATCGCTCTGGCGCTGAATGATGGTCCCGAAGCACTCGCTGCCGAGGCGCCCCCGATCATGGCGGTGCCGCAGGCGGGCCAGGAAGGGCTGATGCTGCTCAAGCGCGTCGGCAAGGTCGATCCGGAAAGCATCGACGACTATCTCGCGACCGACGGTTATGCCGGATTGCGGCGGGCGTTCGAAATGGAGCCCGGAAAGGTCATCAGCGAGGTCAAGGACTCCCGGCTGATGGGCCGTGGCGGCGCGGCATTCCCGGCCGGCATCAAGTGGGAGAGCACCGCCAAGCAGGCCGCGACGCCCCGCTATCTCGTCTGCAACGCCGACGAGAGCGAGCCCGGTACGTTCAAGGATCGCGCGATCCTCGAGGGCGACCCCTTCGCGCTGATCGAGTCGATGACCATCGCCGGTTACGCCTTCGGCGCTTCGCGCGGCTACATCTATCTGCGCGGCGAGTATCCGCGCGCCCACCGGATGCTGCACAACGCCATCGAAAAGGCCCGCGAACGCGGTTTCCTGGGCGAGAACATCCTCGGCAAGGGCTTTAACTACGAGATCGAAATCCGGCGCGGCGCCGGCGCCTATATCTGCGGCGAGGAAACCGCGATCTTCAACTCGATCGAAGGCTATCGCGGCGAGCCGCGCTCCAAGCCGCCCTTCCCGTTCGAGGCCGGACTCTTCAGCAAGCCGACGGTGGTCAACAACGTCGAGACCCTGTGCAACGTGCCGCTGATCATGCAGATCGGCGGCGCGGAATACGCCAAGATCGGAACCGAGGGCTCCACCGGCCCCAAACTGTTCTGCGTGTCGGGCAACCTCGTGCGCCCAGGCGTCTACGAGGTGCCGTTCGGCGCGACGCTTGGGGATGTTCTCAAGCTGGCCGGCGGAGTCCCGCAGGGCCGAAAGCTACAGGCGGTCTTGCTCGGCGGCGCTGCGGGTGTGTTCGTGCGCGCCGACGAACTCGATATTCCGCTGACCTTCGAAGGCGTCCGCGCCGCCAAGGCGACGCTGGGCTCGGGCGTGATCATGGCGTTTGACGACACCGTCGATCTGTCCGGCATCCTGCTGCGCATCGCGAGCTTCTTCCGCGACGAATCCTGCGGCCAGTGCGTCCCCTGCCGTGTTGGCACCGTGCGCCAGGAGGAAGCCTTGCTACGCCTCATGCACAACGGGCGCGATGCCGGGGCCAAGGGGCGCGATATTCACATCCTGCGCGATGTCGGCCAGGTGATGAAGGACGCCTCGATCTGCGGCCTCGGACAGGCTGCCTGGAACGCCGTCGAGTCGGCGATCGACCGCCTCGGTGTACTTGAGGAGAGCAAGAGCAGATGAACGTGCACTATATGGGTGCTACGGATACCCCCGTCCGGCAGATCACGATCACGGTCGACGGCCAGGAGGTGAGCGTCCCGGAGGGGAGCACCATCCTGACCGCCTGCAACGCCGCGGGGAAGGATACGCCGACGCTCTGCTACGGCGACACCCTTACGCCGAAGAATGCCTGCCGCGTCTGCATGGTCGAGCTCGAAGGCTCTCGCGTCCTCGTGCCGTCCTGCTCGCGCAAGGTTGCGCCCGGCATGGTGGTCAAGACCGATACGGAGCGGGTGCAACACAGCCGCCGCCTCGTGCTGGAGCTGCTCGATTCCTCGGTCGATCTGTCAACGACGCCGCACATCCCCGAGTGGAAGGAGCGCTACAGCGTCGACTCGGAGCGTTACGGCCCGAAGTCCGGCAAGAGCCTCCGGCGCGACGTCCATGAACCGGGCGAGCACCACCTGGGGAACGGCAGCGTCGCGGCCTCGATGGCCCAGCCGGACAAGATCGACAACGACCTTTACGTGCGCGAATACGACAAGTGCATCCTTTGCTACAAATGCGTGGATGCCTGCGGGACCCAGTGGCAGAACACCTTCGCAATCCAGATCGCCGGGCGCGGGTTCGACGCCCAGATTTCCACCGAGTTCGCGGTCGAGCTGCCGGAGTCCGCCTGCGTCTTCTGCGGCAACTGCGTCGAGGTCTGCCCGACGGGAGCATTGTCGTTCAAATCCGAATACGACATGCGCGCCGCAAACACCTGGGACGAGTCGAAGCAGACCCAGACCACCACGATCTGCACCTACTGCGGCGTCGGCTGTAACGTGAATCTGCATGTCCAGGACAACAAGATCGTCAAGGTCACCGGGCCCCACGATCACGACATCGGCCACGGCAATCTGTGCATCAAGGGCAGGTTCGGCTTCGCGCACGTCCAGAGCCGCAAGGAAGACGGCAGCGGCTAGAACGCTTTCGCCTTAAACGGGATTACTCTCGCGTCATGCCCGGCTTCACGCCGGGCATTTGCGTTTCGAGGAGCGAACGGGTCCGCCCCTTCACCGCACCACCTCGCGATGTTCGTCGTCGATCCGGCGCGTCATGCCGCGTCCGTCAAGATACTCCAACAACGGAATCGCCACCCTGCGGCTAGTACCAAGGGCCTGCCGTGCCTGACTGGTGGTGAAGGGTTGCGGCAGTCGCGCCAGCGCCTCTACCGCAAGCTCCGGCGCGGTCGGCAGCAACACCACGCCTCCCTGAAGACGGAACACGCGCCGGGCGCGCTCGGCCGCGGCCAGTTCGCGCACTCCCAGGCCGAGGGCCGTCAGATCCCCCGCCAACGGCGCGAGGAAGGGATTGGCGAGCAACCGCGCCTCGAGCGCGGCCACTCCGGCCTCGGCGCGTCCAAGGTCGGTGTGGACCCGTGGCAGCCGGACGTAACCGCTGTGCTGTTCAAGACCCGCGTCCGCGACAAGACGATCGACGAAATGCGCGGCAGGTGCGCCAAGGGCGTCGCGCACGGCCCCCTGCGAGACGCCGGGCGTGAGCTGATCCCGCCGGGCATCCTCCTCCACGAGGGTCCGCAGCCGCTGCCGCCACGCGTCATACGCGGGAACGTGCACCCACCAGCCGCCAAGTTCACGAACCCCGGATGGCGGCGCGACATCGGAATCGACCAGACCGATCCGGCGCAGGTCATCGACCTTCACGGCACCCTGCCCCGCCACCTTGGCCAGCACGTCGCCGCCGGGCGGCATGGCGGCCAGCACCGCCTTGCGCCTTGCGCTGTCTCCGCGGCGCAGCAGCTGTGGCGGGTCCGGGTCCAGCACACCGACACCGCCGAGTACGAGATGGCGCGCCGGATCGCGCAGCAGCAACCGGTCACCCACGATCAGCGGCAGAGGCCAGTCGAGGGTGATCCGCGCATGCCCGGCATCGAAGCCGCGCAGTTGGGCGGGCACCGTCGCCGTTCCGACATGCACGGTGAGTTGCGCAGGCACCTCGTCGAGCGCGGCACCTCCGATCCGGCGTACATCGACGACCGTGGACATGAGCCAGGCATCCGGCGCGATCAGCGCCTGACCGCGACGGACGTCCCCCGCGGACACACCGCGCAGGTTGACCGCGGCGCGATTCATGGGATGGAGAGCGTCGGCAGACGCATCCCGCGATTCCAGTGCACGGACGACAACCTCGCGCGGCTCCCGTCCCTCGCCGGCCACCACGAGCCTGTCGCCCTTGGTCAGCGTGCCGGCGACAAGGGTACCTGTCACCACCGTGCCCGCGCCCGAGACACTGAACGAACGGTCGATCCACATCCGGAGACGGCCGTTTGCGTCAGGCGCTGGCGCCTTGGCGAGCACGTCGTCGAGGACCTGCCTGAACCTGTCCAGCCCGGTGCCTTCCATGGCCGATACGGCGACCGCTGGCGCGTCGCGCAGGCCGGTGTGCGCGAACTCGCTGCGGGCACGCTCGATGGTCGCCGCCACGAGATCCGGCGCGCGATCGGCCTTGGTCACCACGATCATTCCGTGGCTGATGCCAAGCGCCGCGATGGCATCGCGATGATCGCTGGATTGCGCCGACCAGCCTTCGTCGGCGGCCACCACGAAGCACACCACCGGCACCGTTCCCAAACCTGCCAGCGCGTTGCGGATGTATTTCCCGTGGCCGGGCACGTCCACGAAGGCGACCTCGCGGCCGGAGGGCAAGGTCGTCCAGGCAAACCCGAGATCGATGGTGAGCCCTCGCCGGCGCTCCTCCTCCCAGCGATCCGGCTCCATCCCGGTCAGCGCGCGAACCAGGGTGCTCTTGCCGTGATCGACATGACCGGCCGTGGCGACGACGTGCGTCGTCATCGCGTGTTGCACGGGTCGTCGATGACCCCGGCGGCGGCGAGGTTGTGGCAAGTGGCGAAGGCGGACAGGAAACAAACCTGCAAGACCGGGCTCCCCGGTCTCACCGGCTTTGAAGACCGGGCAGACCAGGAACCCAAACGCCTCCGAGCGCTCTCACATCGAACACTCATCTCGCCGAGCGCTCTCCCTTGAATGCCTATGCCTGTGCACGAATGCACACAAAATGCGTTGGTATTGGGTTCTGCAATGCTTGGGAAGCGCCTTGATTGTCAAGCAGAAGCTGGACTGTGCAGGAGATCCAACCGTCCGCCACCAGAATGCGCCATTTTTTCTATCAAGCAATCGAATGCGGCTATCGATGGGCATGTTCTTGCGCGAGGTGCAAGACATCATCCCATTATCGGCAGACACCGTCGCTAGCGCCGAATACGAGCGCCGAAGCCAACCTGCAAAAAGAGACAGCCGCGCCAAAAGGCGGTCGCACGCGACGCGGGCCGGCGAACGAGACGCCCACGCGGAACCGAGGCTTCTCCATGGAACCTCGGAGCCAAACCGCAAACAGCGATGGTTAGTGCGCCGTCATCCATGCACGAGCCTCGCGCTGGGCCAGCGCGATGTCTTCCGCCGACATCTGCTCGGCCAGTTCGCGGCGCAACTGGATCGCATCCACCCGCCCCTTGAGCGCCGCCAGATTGAACCATTTGTGCGCGGCGACGAGATCGACGATGCCGTCACGGCCCGTCGAGAACATCAGCCCAAGATCGAACAGCACATCGCCGTTCGCACTTGCTTCAACCGGGAAAGCACCGGTCTGGTCGATGGCCATCTGAAACATTGCACCCTCCTTCATCACGGGCCGGGCGGCATCTGGCCGACCGCGGCTCCTGTCCAAATCCGTCTTTCACATCCCCTCGCCGGTTGACCGGCTTGTGAGGGTGATCTGACCGCTAAAATTTGAAGGGTGGTTTAAGTATCGAGATGAATCGAATCTCAACGGGCGGCCGCGCACGATTCGGGACGCGGCGGAAATCTTCGATTCTTCAAGCGCTTCGCAAATCGTTCAGAGAGGATTCAGGCTGACGTTTGGGAAGCCGGTAACCATCGGCCAAACAGGCCCGATGCGGGCAATCACACGCGGCAATGGTTCCGGGGACGATCGATCTATCTGGAACAGGCTGGCTCAAGGCCAACGTCGGAAGCCGGTCGAGAAACCGGCCCGATAAAGAAACGAGGGCGTCGGTGAACACGTCAGGATTGAGATTCAACCGGAAGTTCCGGTGAACTGCGGACACGAGATCCGCAACGTACGAAGAGCGCTGACGCCCTTCTGCCGGGTCGGCTACAGAATTCTGCCGCCTGTCCGACCGTCTCTCCTGATGTCTCGCCGACACCCTCTGTCGTCAATCCGGGCCGGAAGTGTCCGCCGAAGCCGACACTGGTCCTTATGACGTTGCCGGCTTCAAGCTGCCGGCAATCCGTAAGGCGGAGCCTTACTTCTTCTTCTTGGCGACCTTGCGGGTCTTCTTGGCAGTCTTCTTCACTGCCGACTTCGCCTTCTTGGCTTTCGCCTTCTTCGCTTTCTTGGCCATGTTGCCCTCCATTAATGAGATGGCTTTGTCGCTGTCGTGCACTCGGGAATCGAAATGCACTGCATTTGGATTACACCAACGCGTTAAAAAAAACAGTGTCCCGCTTAAGGAAGTGTTGACGCAACAAGCACGATGCGACAGCCGCGCTGACTCTCAAAACATCGCCACGCATTGCCGGCGCGAGAGCCGCGCGAGACGCCTTCGATCGTCCCTCGCCGCAAGAAATTCAAAAAACATCTGATAGACGGACATTACTTGCATCGAATGAAAAGCAGCAATGCAACGCGGAAAGCCGGGCACGCGCGCTATCGGCACGAAAAAACACGCTTCGCGGACTCTGAGTCGGAATTTTTGGCAACGAAATTATTTTCGTGGATTTTTCCTTTTGAGGCGATCTGCGCTCGCATCGGCAGCCGTTTCGACACTTCACTCCGCCGATTCGCGAATCGCGATCACCGCCTCACATACGCCATCCGACATAAAAACGGCGCCGCACGAATGCCGTGCGACGCCGTTTTGGATCGTGTCTCGCGCGTTCAGATGCCGAGTTTGGTCTTGAGAAGATCGTTGACGGCCTGCGGATTGACCTTGCCGCCCGACGATTTCATCACCTGACCCACGAACCAGCCGATCAGTTGCGGCTTGGCGCGCGCTTGCTCCACCTTGTCGGGGTTGGCGGCGATGATGTCGTCCACCACCTTCTCGATCGCGCCGAGATCGGTGACCTGCTTCATGCCGAGGCTCTCGACCAGCGCCTTCGGATCGCCGCCCTTGGTCCAGACGATCTCGAACAGGTCCTTGGCGATCTTGCCGGAGATCGTTCCTTCTCCGATCAGGTCGATGATCGCGGCAAGCTGCGCAGCCGAGACCGGGGATGCGGCAATCTCCTGCCCTTCCTTGTTCAGGCGGCCGAACAACTCGTTGATGACCCAGTTGGCGGCGAGCTTGCCGTCGCGTCCGGCGTTGCCGAGCCCAGTCAGCACCGCCTCGTAGAAGTCGGCGCTCTCCCGCTCGGCAACCAGAACGCCGGCGTCATAGGGCGTCAGGCCGTAAGCTTCGATGAACCGAACCCGCTTCTCGTCGGGTAGTTCCGGCAGCCCGGCCTTCAGTTCCTCGACATAGGCGGCGGTGAATTCCAGCGGCAGCAAATCGGGATCGGGGAAGTAGCGGTAATCGTGCGCCTCCTCCTTGGAGCGCATCGACCGCGTCTCACCCTTGTTGGGGTCATAGAGCCGAGTCTCCTGCTCGATAGTACCGCCATCCTCGATGATCTCGATCTGGCGGCGGGCCTCGAACTCGATCGCCTGACCGATGAAACGGATCGAGTTGACGTTCTTGATCTCGCAGCGGGTGCCGAAAGGCTCGCCCGGCCGGCGCACCGACACGTTGACGTCGGCGCGCAGGTTGCCCTTCTCCATGTCGCCGTCGCAGGTGCCGAGATAACGCAGGATACTGCGCAGCTTGGCGACATAGGCCTTGGCCTCGTCGGACGAGCGCATGTCCGGCTTGGAGACGATCTCCATCAGGGCGACGCCCGAGCGGTTGAGATCGACATAGGACATCGCCGGGTGCTGGTCGTGCAACGACTTGCCCGCGTCCTGTTCCAGATGCAGCCGCTCGATGCCGACCGACGCGGTGCCGCCGTCCGGGGTGTCGATGATGACCGTGCCCTCGCCGACGATCGGCGACTTGTACTGGCTGATCTGATAGCCCTGCGGCAAATCGGGATAGAAATAGTTCTTCCGGTCGAAGGTCGATTTCAGGTTGATCTGCGCCTTGAGGCCGAGCCCGGTGCGGACCGCCTGCGCGACGCATTCCTCGTTGATCACGGGCAGCATGCCTGGCATCGCCGCATCGACCAGCGACACATGCTCGTTGGGCGCGCCGCCGAATTCGGTCGAGGCGCCGGAAAACAGCTTGGAGTTCGAGGTCACCTGGGCATGGACTTCCAGCCCGATCACGACTTCCCAGTCGCCGGTGACGCCCCTGATGAGCTTTTTGGGATCGACGGATGCATTCATGGGGCGGCTTTTACCGCGCCCGCGAACAAGAGAAAACCCCCGCGCGGTGGTGTCAGAGGCTCGCAGCGAAGGTCTTGAAAACCGGACTTCCCCGCAGCGTGTCCCGGCCCGCCTCGATCACGTCGTCCACCTGCTCTCGCGGCAGGTGAAACCGGGTCGGAACATTGTCCAACTGCTGCGCGCGCGCCGGATCGAGCTGATCGAAGCCGAGCCGCCCGACAAAGAACTTGATGTCCCGGCAATTCCAGCCGGGACCTGCGCCGTATCTGGCGCGGTCGGCCGCCGACAATCCGCAGCGCCACCGGATCAAGGCTCCCTGCCAGTCGTTCACGGTGCTGGTGAAGGCGGTGAAGCTGCCCGCGACGCTGGCGCCAAGGGCCGTATCCGCCGTGGCCTTCACAAGGTCCGCGCCGCGCGGCCCCTCGACCGTGTTGATCCACTGGGGTGACGGTCCGGGAGCGGACGCGTCCACCACCAGAAACAGCGCGCGCCGCAATCTCACGGCCTGCTTCGGCGAGAGCGGTCCGTAAGGCGTGTCGGACGACAGCCGCGCGATGGTGAAGCCCGACAGTCCGAAATTATCGACGAGGCCACCGTCCAGCAACTTGATATAGGGCACCGCGCCGTCATGATACTTGGCGAGCGCGCTGGCGAAGCTCGCCAGCAGCGGCGGCGCGTTCTTGTTCCGGCGCACGCGCTCGACCCAGGACGGCAACGGCTGGTCGCATGCTTTCGGGAACGACTGGATCACGACCGGCGCGAACGCCACCGGCACCGCGGCCGATGCCGCGACGGCGTCCGCAAGCGGATATTGCGACAGATCGCTGCAAATGGCGTTGAAGGTCACCGAGCCGAACACGAACGGCGTCCTGTTGTAGATGTCGGAGGCATTGATCCAGACGCGCGGCTTGCCGATCGCGCGGAATTGCCCGAACGTCGCGCCGTTGAACAGGTTCGCGTCGAGCCAGCGCGGGAAGCCGGTGGAATCGTTGATGCCGCCCGCGAAAGCCCGGCCCAGCGTCGCCAGATTGAGGTTGGTTTCCAGCCCCTCCTCGGCATTGCGCAGCAAGAACTTCTCGCGGAAATCGGCAAGACCCTCTCTTTTCCTGAGACCGTAATAGGCGGCGGTGACGGAGCCGCCCGACACGCCGGAGATGAACTCGACACGGTCGATCATCGGCCCCTGCGCGCCGCGCAGCGGAATCCGCTCCATTTCCGACAGCACGCCGTAGGCGTAAGCCGCCGCGCGCGTGCCGCCGCCGGAAAAGGACAGCCCGATGATCGTCTGATCCGCGCTGGTGTTTTCCTCGAAGGCCGGCCCGAGGCTGTTGGCCAGATTCGGCGGCGTACCGGCAATATTGACGGGGTCGTTCCGGATCGTCGCGCAGCCGATCAGCAGCGCGCAAACCGACAGACTTCCCAACACTGAACGTACGCGTGACATGCCGTCTTTCCTCAAGCGCCGAGTCTTGAGAGTTAGCGTGGCTTTTTTCCTAATACCCCGACGTCCACGTCCAACAGGGTTAACGGTTTCGCCCGGATTTTAGGATTTGGCGCTCTTGATGTGCTCTTCTTCGTAATCGATCGACCAGCCGATGAGATTGCGCCAGAGCATTTCGGCAAGATCCGGCGGCACGCCCACGGCTTCGGCCTCGGCGCGGACATGGGCGACGACCTCCTCGACCCGCTCCGGGATCGCGGCCGGAAGCCCTTCCCGCAGTTTCACGGCGATCACCTGATCGAGGCAGCGCACACGCTCGGAAATCAGCGCAACGAGATCGCGGTCGATCCGGTCGATGACCTCGCGCAGTTCCGGCAGATTTTTCGGTTCCGACGACATCAGTTCCTGCCCAACAGTTCCGACGCGATCTGGTCCCATTCGGTTTCAAGCGGCTCGGACGACACGGGCTTGCCTGCCCGGCCATACCAGTAGCCCGCATTGCCGAGATCGCCTTCGACCCTATGGATATGCGCATGAACCCACGCACCGTCCGCCGTTGGCGTCTGTTGCGCAAGGGAATGTGCCTGTTCCCAGTTTCCCTTCGCAACCCACCACAGCGCCGTCAGCGGATGCGACAGATTGGCCGGTGGCGAGGTTTGCGCGAGGCTGGCCTTCAAATCCGATATGCTCATCACCACCACCTCTTCGGCTCGAACCGTCCCGCCGCCTGCTCGATGGTCTCGCCGAGCGAGAACAGCGTCTCCTCGTCGAACGGACGACCGATCAGTTGCAAGGCGAGCGGCAGGCCCTGCGCGTCCTTGCCCGCAGGCACGGCGATGCCCGGCAGGCCCGCCATGTTCACCGTCACCGTGAAGATGTCGTTGAGATACATCTCGACCGGGTCGGCCTTGCCCTTCTCGCCGATGCCGAACGCCGCCGATGGCGTCGCGGGCGTGAGGATGGCGTCCACGCCCTTGGCAAACACGTCCTCGAAGTCCTTCTTGATGAGGGTGCGAACCTTCTGCGCGCGCAGATAATAAGCGTCGTAGTAACCGGCCGAAAGCACATAGGTACCGATCATGATGCGGCGGCGGACTTCCGGCCCGAAGCCCGCGGCGCGGGTGTTCTCGTACATCTCGGAGATGGTCTTGCCATCGACGCGCGCGCCGTAACGCACGCCATCGTAGCGCGCGAGGTTCGACGACGCCTCGGCTGGCGCCACGACATAATAAGCCGGCAGCGCGTATCGGGTGTGCGGCAGCGAGACCTCGACGATCTCCGCGCCCGCCGCCTTCAGCCATTCCGCGCCCTGCGTCCACAGTCTCTCGATTTCCGGCGACATGCCGTCGAGGCGATATTCCTTCGGAATGCCGATCTTCATGCCCTTCACGGACCTGCCGATCGCCGCTTCGTAATCCGGCACCGCGCGATCGACCGAGGTGGTGTCTTTCGGATCGTGCCCGGCCATCGAGCGCAGCATGATGGCGGTATCGCGCACCGTGCGCGCGAACGGGCCTGCCTGATCGAGCGATGACGCGAACGCGACCACGCCCCAGCGCGAGCAGCGGCCATAAGTCGGCTTGATGCCGACGATGCCGGTGAAGGCCGCAGGCTGGCGGATCGAACCGCCGGTATCGGTCCCGGTCGCACCTAAACACAGACCCGCCGCCACCGCCGACGCCGAACCGCCGGAGGAGCCGCCCGGCACCAGCGCCGCATCAGATCCCTCGCGCCGCCACGGATTGATGACATTGCCGAACGCAGAGGTCTCGTTCGAGGAGCCCATCGCGAATTCGTCGTTGTTCAGTTTGCCGAGCAGCACCGCGCCGTCGCGCCAGAGCTGCGCCGTGATGGTCGATTCATAAGGCGGCTTGAAATCGCCGAGGATTTTCGAGCAAGCCGTGAGCCGCACATCTTTTGTCGCGAACAGATCCTTGATGCCGAGCGGAATACCGAGAAGGTTGCCGCCCTCGCCTTTCGCAATTTTGGCGTCGGCCTCCTTCGCCATCGCGCGCGCCTGCTCGGGCGTCTCCAGCACATAGGCGTTGAGAATGCGCGCACCCTCCATCGCGGCCAGATGCGCGTCGGTCAGTTCGAGCGCCGTGAAAGCTTTCTCGGTGAGGCCCTGTTTGGCTTCGGCGAGCGTCAGTGCGGTCAGATCAGTCATTCGTCTCAATCGGGTCGCAGATAAAGGGAGATCGTTTGGCGCGTTTGGCAGCCATGGAGGCTTTCAGGGCGACGTCATGTCCTTCGTCGGGGTCCGGCGTTTTGCCCTGCCGTTCCATGTCGTCGAGGTAGTCCATGAACGCCTGATAGAAGTCTTCGTCGCTGCAAAGTTCGCACATCGGAGCACCGTGCCGCTATTCGACCACCTTGGGCACGAGAAAGAAGTGATCCTCGGTCACCGGCGCGTTGGCCAGCACGAGGCTCGATATCTCGCCATCGTTGACGAGGTCGTGACGCTTCTTCATCTCCATCGGCATCACGGAGGTCATCGGCTCGATACCCTCGACATCGACCTCGGACAACTGCTCGATGAAAGCGAGCATCGCGTTCAGTTCGCCCTGAAGGTGCGGCACCTCCTCGTCCCTGACGGCGATCCGCGCAAGCTGCGCGATCCGGCGAACCGTGGCTGCATCGACTGACATTAGATATGGCCCCAGATTTGGCTCCGGAATACCGCCTCGGCGGCTCCAATGGCCTGCCTATAAAGCATTTTCCGGCCAAGGGGAAATCAGGGGAAAAAGGGCGAAAAAGCAGTAAAAAATCACGCCATTTGGCTGTTATCCGCCCTGCCCGGTAGCGGCGGAATCCGTGTCATATTGCCTATAGTGGCAAGGCCGGCAGCGCCTTCACGCCATCGACAGTCTCCGGCGGCGTGTGCGCGACGTTAAGCACCAGCGACACGGTCAGGAAATAACCGATCAGCCCGGTCAGATCGACCACCCCGCGCTCGCCAAGCCGGTTCACTGTTCTGGCATAGGTCGAATCGCAGACACCGCGATGCGCAAGCAATTCCTGCGTGAAGTCGTAGACCAGAGTTTCATCCGTATTCATGTCGTCCGGGCGCCGTCCGCACCGGATTGCCTCGACGGTCTCGGAGCTGGTGCCGAGTTTGAGCGCCAGCGGAACATGCGTGAACCATTCGAACTGCTGGGTGCAGGCGCGCGCCACCACCAGCATGGCGAATTCGGACAACCGCGGCGGCAAGCTGCTGTCGAAGCGGATGTACTCTCCGACCCGCTGCAAGCGGTCGAGCAGTTGCGGGCTTCGCAAGAGCGGGATGAAGGGTCCTTTGACACCCTTTCGCGGCCCGTCAATGAGCGCCTGCGCTGCTGCCTTCTGGCCGTCGTCCAGTTGCTCCAGCCCAAGCGGAGGCATGCGGTCAGGGTGCTGATGCATATCGGTTGTCCTTCTTCCTATTCTTTTCCCGAGGCTTGGGCACTCCACCCCAGCACCAGATTGCTCACGACGAGAACCAGCGCCGCGATCACGCTTGGCACCACCAGTCCTCCGCCAAACAGGCTCACCGTTGGCGGGCCGAGAATCTGTCCCACCGCGAAAGCCGCCGTGTAGAGCGCGATCAGCCGCCCCGGATGCGCACCGCCAAGGCGACGCGCTTCGCGGATGCCAGCCATGGTGATGACCATGAAGGTGCTTCCGACGCACAACGCCGAGAACAGCAACGCATATAGATTGACGACGAACACTGGCGCGACCACGCCGGCCGCCAGAACCCATTGTCCGAAAATCCACAGACGCCGCGCCGAATGATGCGGCAGGAATTTCGCGGCGCAGATCGTCGAGATCGCGCCCGCCGCGCCGAACACCGGCCACACCATGCCGAACATCACCGGATCGGTGATGACGTCGCGCGCCATGGCAGGCAGAAAAGTTGCGGGAATGATGTAGCCGTAACCGAACGCGCCGTAGCACAGCGCCGCCAGCCACGCTTCTCCGCTCAGGGGAGCGGGCCGGGATTTCGGCGGCAAAACCTCGTGCCCATCGTCGCCCGTCAGCGGCAACCAGAGCACCAACGTGAACAGCGCGGCGACGACGCCAAGGCCGATCCATGTCAGGTTCGCGCCCAAGGCAATGACGCCCGCGACGAGGCATAAAACACCGGCAAAGCAGATGCCGACGCCCACGCCCGAGAAGACATATCCCGACCATGTCTCCTTGTGCGCCAGCGCGAGGCGCGGCATCGCCCAGGCGGATACGCCCACCAGCACGAAGGCGCTGCCCGCACCGGCCAGAAACCGCAGGATCAGCCAGAGCGGGAAACCCCGCGTCAGGCCCATCGCGAGAGTAAGCATGGCGATCGACAGAAGCCCCCAGCGCACGGCCGTGGCCGGACGGGGATGCCACCAGATGCAGATCAACGCCCCGGCAAGGTAGCCAACGTAATTGGCGGTCGCGAGCCAGCCGCCCTCCACCAGACCGACGCTTCCCTCCTGCTGCATCAACGGCAGCACAGGCGTGAAGGCGAAGCGCCCGATCCCCATCGCCACCGCCAGCCCGGCAAGTCCGATCCACGCGATGGAGCCGGCGCGCGGCATTGAGGGCGATGCGGTCGGGACGGAAGCAGATGACATGGCGTATCCGGCGATTGAACTCATTCGCCGCGAGAGTAGACTGGCGACATATTCTCGGATATTGAATAATAAAGAATAACATATTCTCTTTTTGAGAATACTCGATCATGAGACCATCAGAGGCCGCGATGAACTTCACGGATTTACAGATGTTCAAGGCCGTCGCCGAGGAAGGCGGCATCATCAAGGCCGCGCAGAAATTGCATCGCGTGCCCTCGAACGTCACGACGCGCATCAAGCAACTGGAAAGCACCATCGGCGTGCCGCTGTTTCATCGCGACCGCCAGCGGCTGCATCTGTCGCCGAGCGGCGAACTGCTGCTCGACTACGCCGAGCGGCTGATCCGGCTGTCCGAGGAAGCACGCAACGCCGTGTCCGGCGCGCCGCCCCATGGCCTCTTGAAACTCGGCGCGCTGGAAAGCACGTCCGCCAGCCGTCTGCCCGCCGTGCTGGCCGAGTTTCACCGCCGCTATCCCGATGTGCGCCTTGAATTGACCACCGGCACCAACGACACGCTGGTCAATGCGGTCGCGGAGCGGCGGCTGGACGCTGCCTTCATCGCCGAGCCGCCATCCGTGCGCGGGCTCGCTCACATGCCGGTGTTTCGCGAACGCCTCGTGGTGATTTCAAGCGCGGATCATCCGCCCATCGCCAGTTCGCGCGAGGCCGCGGGTCAAAGCCTGATCGCCTTCCCGACCGGCTGCGCCTATCGCCGCGTGCTGCAACGCTGGCTGAAGCGCGAAAGCCTCGCCACCCTGCGCGTGATGGAACTGACATCGTATCATGCGATCGTCGCCTGCGTCGCGGCCGGGGCGGGCATCGCCCTGATGCCGGAGGCCGTGCTGGATGCGATGCCTCACGCGCGCGTGCGGCGAAATCCCATTCCGCGCGCGCAAAGCGAAATCGTCACGCCGCTGATCTGGCGCGAGGGCGAGATATCGGCACCCGTCATGGCGCTGCGGACCCTGATGGCTTCCATAAAAGAGGGACGGCCCTCCGCGAAGGCCCGAAAAGCGAAAAAGCCACGGAGCACGCGGACGGCAAAGGCATAGGATGGCTTTGCATCGGCTTTCCACGTCATGGTAAGCGACACCATGCCCGCTCTTATCCTTCCCCTCATCGAGGCCGCCGCGCACTGGACGCCGCGTGGCGCATTGATCGGGCTCGACCTCGGCACCAAGACCATCGGCGTCGCCGTCTCCGATCCGGACCGGCGGCTCGCGACCGGCGTGACGACGATCCAGCGCAAGACCTTCACAAAGGACGCCGCCGAACTGCTGAGAATATCAGGCGAGCGCGCCTGCGCCGGATTTGTGCTCGGCCTGCCGATCAACATGGACGGCAGCGAAGGCCCGCGCGCGCAATCGACCCGCGCCTTCGCCCGCAACTTCGCAAAGCTCACCGATCTCGCCATCGGCCTGTGGGACGAGCGGCTTTCGACCGCCGCCGTCGAGCGCGAACTGATCGCCAACGATGTCAGCCGCGCGCGCCGCGCCGAGGTGATCGACGAGCACGCCGCGATCTTCATCCTGCAAGGCGCGCTGGACCGGCTCGCGGCGCTCGGCCGCCAGCCATAGCCCGGATCAGGAATGCGAGGCGAGCCAGATGGTCTGGATCGTCGCCGCGAGATTGTTCAGGCCGTGGATCACCACCGTGAGCCATGTCGAATTGCTCCGATAGCGCAGATAGCCGAGCAGCAACCCGATCGAGAACACCTCGCCGAGGAAGAACCAGTCGTATTGCAGGTGCATCATCGTCCAGACCGCCGAGGACAGGATGATCGCACCGGGAATCCGCAGGAAGGATTCCGACCAGCCGCGATATAGAAAGCCGCGCACGAAGAATTCCTCCGTGACCGGCGCCGCAACCACGATGGCGAGAACGAGCAGCCATAGCGTGTTGTCGGCCTGCGCGGCTTTCAGCGTGTCCATCATGAAGCCGGGCATCACCTCGCGGCCGGTGGCCTTGGACAGCAAATCCCATCCCTCGACCAGTACCGCGAGGCTGACCGCGCCGATCAGCAGCCATTTCCATGACGGACGGTTCAGCGCGAGGTAATCCGCGAAGCGCTGGCGCGCCAGCTTCGTCGCGAGCCAGATCGCGAGCAGCACGCCCGGCAGGCCGGTCATGACCGAGAGCGACAGCGCCTTGCCGCCCGTGACCACATGCGTCAGCGAACTCGCGAAGGTGGACATGGTGAGCGGTTCTTTCTGCATGAGGAGCAGAATCACGATCGTCGCGCCCTGCCCGAGGAACAGCGCGATGAAAATCAGCAGTCCCCACAGCGAGGTGCCCCAGAATTTCCAGACGCGCGGCTCGCGGGGCGGCAACGCAACGGGGTCGTCGGTGAGCGTTTCGGGAAGACTCATCGATATGCTTTCGGTTGCAATAGAGCTTAAGGCAGCGCCCGTGCGAGCAGGCCCTCAATCTCGCCGGGCGTAAGGCTGACCGCGCCATACATCAGCCCGTGCCGTTGCGCCAGTCGCGTTTGCGCGAACAGGGCCGCATGGCCGGGATGGACCGGCTTCAGCGCCACGGCGGCGGCCGCAAGCGCGAGGCTTTCCACGGCGTCACGGGCCGTTCCCTCCGCATCCGGCCGGCCCAGCGCCGCAGCGGTCGCGGACAATGCCGCCTTTACGTCCGGCAAATCCCCACCCTCTTGCGCGAGGTGAGCCAGAACGGCGGCCGCGGCATCGCGCTCGCGCGACACCACCCGCAGCACGTCGAGGCACATCACATTGCCGGAGCCTTCCCAGATCGCGTTGACCGGCGCCTCGCGGTAATGCCGCTCCATGATGCCTTCCTCGACATAGCCGTTGCCGCCGAGGCACTCCATCGCCTCGTACAAGAAGGCGGGCGCGCTCTTGCACACCCAGTATTTCACCACCGGCGTCATCAGCCGCATGATGGCGTTCTCAAGCGGATCATCGGGCGCACGGTCGAACGCATGGCACAGTCGCATCACCAGCGCCGTCGTGGCCTCGACATGGAGGGCCATGTCTGCCAGCACGCCGCGCATCAAGGGCTGGTCGGCGAGATGCTTGCCGAACACGCTGCGATGCCGCGCATGGTGAAGCGCGTGCGCAAGGCCCGAGCGCATCAGCCCGGCGGAGGCGATGGCGCAATCCTGCCGCGTCAGCGACACCATCTGGATAATGGTGGCGATGCCGCGCCCCTCCTCGCCCAGCCGCAGTGCATACGCACCCTCGAACTCCACTTCGGACGAGGCGTTGGAGCGGTTGCCGAGCTTGTCCTTGAGGCGCTGGAAGCGCAGCGCATTCACCGTGCCGTCCGGCGCAAAACGCGGCATGACAAAACAGGTGAGACCTCCTTCCGCCTGCGCCAGCACGAGAAACGCATCCGACATCGGCGCCGACATGAACCATTTATGGCCGGTGATGCGATAGGCATCGCCGTCCTTCTCGGCACGGGTGATGTTGGCGCGCACGTCGGTGCCGCCCTGCTTCTCGGTCATGCCCATGCCGATAGTCATGCCGCGCTTTTGCCACCACGGCATGAAGGCGGGATCGTAAACGCTCATCCCCAGCACCGGCATGATCCGCGCGCGCAGCGCCTCGTCGCTCGCCAGCGCCGCCACCGACGCGCGCGTCATCGTGATCGGACACAGATGCCCGGTCTCGACCTGTGCGGCGATGAAGAACTTCGCCGCGCGCACGACTTCCGCAGCGCCTCCTACCGGCGTCCCCGCAGCGGTCCATGTCGAGTTGTGCAACCTGGCATGGGCGCTGTGCGCCATCAGCTCGTGATAGGCCGGATGAAATTCCACCTCGTCGCGGCGAAATCCACGCGCGTCGTATGTCTTCAGCTTCGGCGGATTTTCATTGGCGAGCCGCCCGCGCTCCGCCATCGCCACTGAGCCCCAGAGCCGCCCAAACAGCGACAGGTCCTCCGCACGATCCCGCGCGCCATAGGCAGCCACCGCCTCCATCAGCGGAGCGTCGCAATTAAACAGATTGACGTCGCAAAACGGCGGCGGCTGGTTGAGCACGGCGGCGCGGGCAAACGGCATGGCGATGCTCCTGACGAAGACGGAGCGGCACGCACTCCGATTCGGGCCGGATGGGGGCAAGTCTAGCGCCAGCGGCATGGCGCGGAAAATCGCCGCAGCGAGAAATTTTCCGGAACCTGCCCTGCCGCACGAGGTTTCCCGGCAACCAACACCGGAGGAATGCCAGATGCAGGTGAAGCCCCTTCTTGCCGCGGCTATCGCGGCGATGATTCTGAGCGCGTATGGCGCATCGGCGCAAAATACGTCCACGCAAAGCCCGGCGGCACAGAATCCCACCCAGCCGGCCACCAGCGACAAGCCGGATGCGAAACAGTCCGCGCCGGCCGAATCGCCACAAGCCTCGGGCCACGACGCCCAGTCCGGCCAGCCGGAAACCGGACCGAACGCCGCGAAGACCCAGGGCACGGCGAGCGACGGTTACAAGGGCATCCACGAGGGCAGCAAGAAATAGCGGCGCCTTTCAGGGCGGCTGGGCGCGCATCTGCCGTTGGCCCCGTTTTCTCCGGCCATCGGCGAGACCCTTCCGGCCGCCATTTACCCTGCCGCGCAGGGGCGCGCGCGAACCGTCCACAGCCGTCGAATCCGCCTTGCTCCGAAAGCCAAGTCTGCCTATAGGTTTGGCTTTAATGACCCCTGCACCAAAATCGAGTTTCGTCCTCGGGCACCGGCATCTGCTGGGCATCGAAGGCCTTTCCGCCGCCGACATCACCGGCCTTCTCAACCTCGCCGATGAATATGTCGAACTGAACCGGCAGGTGGACAAGAAAAGCAGCGTCCTGAGCGGCCGCACCCAGGTCAATCTGTTCTTCGAGAACTCCACCCGCACCCAGTCCTCGTTCGAGATCGCAGGCAAGCGGCTCGGCGCGGACGTCATGAACATGTCCGTTTCCTCGTCCTCGATGCGCAAGGGCGAGACGCTGATGGACACCGCCGTGACGCTAAACGCGATGCATCCCGACATTCTGGTGGTGCGTCATCACGCTTCCGGCGCGGTCGAGCTTCTGGCGCGCAAGGTGGACGGCTCCGTCGTCAACGCAGGCGACGGCGCGCACGAACACCCGACGCAGGCGCTGCTCGACGCGCTCACCATCCGCCGCAACAAGGGACGGCTGGAAGGCCTGCTGATCGCGATCTGCGGTGACGTGCTGCATTCGCGCGTCGCCCGCTCCAACATCATCCTGCTCAATTTGATGGGCGCGCGGGTTCGCGTCGTCGGTCCCTCCACGCTGCTGCCGCCCGGCATCGAGCGGATGGGCGTCGAGGTCGCGCACGACATGCGCGAGGGATTGAACGGCGCCGACATCGTGATGATGTTGCGATTGCAGCGCGAGCGCATGAGCGGCTCATTCGTGCCGTCGAGCTCGGAATATTTCCAGTTCTACGGCCTCGACCAGAAGAAGCTGGCCTATGCCAAACCCGATGCGCTCGTGATGCACCCGGGCCCGATGAATCGCGGAGTCGAGATCGACTCCATCGTCGCGGACGGCGCGCAATCGCTGATCCGCGAACAGGTCGAAATGGGAGTGGCGGTGCGCATGGCGGTGCTCGAAGCACTCGCCCGCAACCTGCCGAATGCGTGAAACATGCTGAAAGATAACCGCCCCACGCTCCTCGCCAACGCCCGCCTGATCGATCCTTCATGCGATCTCGACGGTCGCGGCGGCGTGCTGATCCAGGACGGCGTTATCGCCGAGGCCGGGCCCGGTGTCGGCAAGAGCCACGCGCCCGAAGGCGCCGAGATCATCGACTGCGCGGGCAAGATCGTCGCCCCCGGCCTGATCGACATGCGCGCCTTCGTCGGCGAACCCGGCGCGGGCCACCGCGAGACGTTCGCCTCCGCGAGCCAGGCGGCGGCGGCGGGCGGCATCACCACCATCATCTGCCAGCCCGATACCAAGCCCGTCACCGATAATTCGGCGACCGTGGATTTCGTGCTGCGCCGCGCCCGCGACACCGCCGTGGTCAACATCCACCCGATGGCCGCGCTGACCAAGGGTCTCGCCGGCGAGGAGATGACCGAGTTCGGCCTCTTGAAGGCCGCGGGCGCTGTCGCCTTCACCGATGGCGCGAAAAGCGTGATGAACGCGCAGGTGATGCGCCGCGCCCTCACCTATGCGCGCGATTTCGACGTGCTGATCGTCCACCACACCGAGGATCCCAACCTCGCGGGCGAAGGCGTGATGAACGAAGGCGAACTCGCCTCACGCCTCGGCCTGACCGGCGCGCCCAGCGCCGCCGAGGCGGTGATGCTGGAGCGCGACATGCGCCTCGTGGCGCTGACCGGCGGGCGCTATCACGCCGCCTCCATCAGTTGCACCGAGTCGCTCGACATCCTGCGGCGCGCGCGCGAGGCGGGCCTTGCCGTCAGCGCCTCCGCCTCGATCAATCATGTGACGCTGAACGAAAACGACATCGGCCCCTACAGGACGTTTCTCAAGCTGTCGCCGCCGCTGCGCACCGAGGATGACCGCAAGGAGCTTGTGGCCGCCCTCGCTTCCGGACTCATCGACGTCATCATGTCGGATCACAACCCGCAGGACGTCGAGGTGAAGCGCCTGCCGTTCGCGGAAGCCGCTTCCGGTGCGATCGGTCTGGAAACCATGCTTTCGGCAGGCCTGCGCCTTGTCCACAATGGCGAGATCGAACTCTCCCGCCTCATCCGCGCGATGTCGACGCGCCCCGCCGAACTGCTCGGACTTCCCGGCGGCACGCTGCGCAAGGGCCGGCCGGCCGACATCGTGGTGATCGATCTCGATACGCCGTGGATCCTCGATCCCGCCGATCTGAAATCGAAGTGCAAGAACACGCCGTTCGACGAAGCGCGCTTCACCGGACGCGCGGTGCGCACGTTCGTCGGCGGCCGTACCGTATTCGAGCAGGTGTGAGCGCATGGATTTGTCGCCCGCAGCCGCGAACGCACTTGCATTGGGAATTGGCTATCTGTTCGGCTCGATCCCGTTCGGCCTCTTGATCACGCGCCGCGCGGGCACCGCCGATCTGCGCTCCATCGGCTCGGGCAATATCGGCGCGACCAATGTGCTGCGCACAGGGCGCAAGGGCCTCGCCGCCGCAACGCTTGCCGGCGACATGCTCAAGGGCACCATAGCCGTGCTGCTCGCCCGCTACCTGTTCGGGTATGACGCCGCCATTGCCGCGGGCCTCGGCGCTTTTCTCGGCCACATCCTTCCTGTCTGGCTGAAGTTCAGGGGCGGCAAGGGTGTCGCCACCTATATCGGCGTGCTGCTGGGGCTGTGGTGGCCGGCGGCACTGATCTTTTGCGCCATCTGGCTCGCGATTGCCGCCATCACCCGCTATTCCTCGCTGGCCGCGCTGATCGCCAGCGCCGCGATCCCCCCGCTGCTCCTATGGCTGCAATATTTGCCTCTGGCCGCCCTGTTCGCCGTGCTCTCCGCCATCCTGTGGTTCAAGCACCGCGCCAATATCCGCCGCCTGATGGACGGCTCCGAGGGCAAGATCGGCGCGAAGGGGTAAAGCCCCTCATTCCGCAACAACCCGCATTGTTCCCTGCCCCGACTTGCGCAACACTGGCCGCTTCGGGAGGCGGTCGTGGACAGGCTCGCATCAGCGCCCATCAGGTTGAGCGACGCCCAGCGCATCGACTGGCTGCGGCTGATCCGCAGCGAACATGTCGGGCCGCGAACCTTTCGCTCCCTCGTCAATCATTGCGGCAGCGCCAGAGCGGCGCTCGAGCGCCTGCCGGACCTCGCACGTCGCGGCGGCGCGAGCGGTGCCGGGCGGATCTGTTCGATTGAAAACGCCGAGCGCGAAATCGAGGCAAGCCACAGGCTCGGCGTCGCCTTGCTTGCCCCCGGCGAACACGGCTATCCGCCCCGGCTTGCACTGATTGACGATCCTCCGCCACTCTTAGGCGTGCGCGGCGCACACGAGACCGAGATGCGGCCGATGATCGGCATCGTCGGCTCGCGCAACGCCTCCGGCGTCGGGCTGAAATTCACGCAAGGCATCGCGCGCGATCTGGCGGACGCGGGCTTTGTCATCGCCTCGGGGCTGGCGCGCGGCATCGATCAGGCGGCGCATCGCGCGTCGCTGGATGGCGGCACCGTCGCCGTGCTCGCGGGCGGACACGACCGCATCTATCCGCCCGAACATGAGGGCCTGCTCGCATCGGTCATCGACACTGGCGGCGGCGCGATCTCGGAAATGCCGCTCGGTCACAGCCCGCGTGCCCGCGACTTCCCCCGCCGCAACCGCCTGATTTCCGGCGTGGCCCTCGGCATCCTCATTGTCGAGGCCGCGCATCGCTCCGGATCGCTCATAACCGGACGCTTCGCCAACGAACAGGGCCGCGAGGTGTTCGCAGTCCCCGGCTCGCCGCTCGACCCTCGCGCCGCCGGGACCAACGACCTCATCAGGCAGGGAGCAACGCTGACGACCTGCGCCGCAGACATTATTAATGCCGTCGCGCCGATCATGGGCCGCCCGATCGAACTGCCGATGGAGGAGGACGAGCCGCCGCACGAGGGTCGCGAGCCGCAGGAAACCGACCGGGCGCGGATCGTCGGCCTGCTCGGTCCCTCGCCGCTCGGGATCGACGATCTGGTGCGGATGGCCGGAACCTCGCCCGCCATCGTGCGCACGGTGCTGCTCGAACTTGAGATGGCCGGGCGGCTGGAGCGCCACGGCGGCGGCATGGTCTCGCTGAACTGAGGTTGTTGCCTCAGGAGCCGGATTTCCGCTGCGTCCGCATCAGACCGTCGGCCTCCATGCGCGCCATGTCCAGAAGATAGCCGAGCGTATCGAAGCGATGCCGCTGGCAGATGGATGTCAGATTGAGCAGCGTTTCCGAGATAAAGGTTGCCGCTTCCTCCGCGCCGCCATCTTCGCCGCGCTGCTCTGATTTGTGCTCCGTCGATCTGTCTCGGCGAGGCGGCATGGACTTCAGCCTATCCTGGAATCAGGATAATATTCTTATACTCCAAGTTTCGATTTATGCAACTTCCGGCTTAATTTTATTAAAAAATGCAACTTTGAGTGTCGGTTCCGTTGCCTGTTCAAGCGACCGGCATTTGACAGCACCCCCCACTTTACCCATGTATCGCTCCGAAAGCCCCGTCCCCTCGCGGTGATTCCGGGGTTTATTTTCAGCCTAACTCATTGGATTCAAATGAATCTCGTCATTGTGGAGTCGCCTGCGAAGGCCAAGACGATCAATAAATATCTGGGCTCCTCCTATGAGGTTCTGGCCTCCTACGGCCATGTCCGCGACCTTCCGGCCAAGAACGGTTCGGTCGATCCGGACGCCAATTTTCAGATGATCTGGGAAACCGACCCCAAGGCGGCGGGCCGGCTCAACGACATCGCCAAGGCGCTCAAGGGCGCCGACAAGCTGATCCTCGCAACCGACCCCGATCGCGAGGGCGAGGCGATCTCCTGGCACGTGCTGGAGGTCATGAAGCAGAAGCGCGCGCTGAAGGATCAGAAGATCGAGCGCGTCGTCTTCAACGCCATCACCAAGCAGTCGATCACCGAGGCGATGCAGCACCCGCGCGAGATCGACGGCGCGCTGGTGGACGCCTACATGGCGCGCCGCGCGCTGGATTATCTCGTCGGCTTCACGCTATCGCCGGTGTTGTGGCGCAAGCTGCCGGGCGCGCGTTCGGCTGGCCGCGTGCAGTCCGTGGCGCTGCGTCTGGTCTGTGACCGCGAGCTTGAGATCGAGAAATTCGTGCCGCGCGAATACTGGTCGCTGGTCGCCACGCTCGCGACCCCGCGCAACGAGACCTTCGAGGCGCGACTCGTCGGCGCCGACGGCAAGAAAATCCAGCGGCTCGACATCGGCAGCGGCGCGGAAGCCGAGGATTTCAGGAAGGCGCTGGAAAACGGCACCTACTCCGTCGCGCTGGTGGAAGCCAAGCCCGCGCGCCGCAATCCGCAGGCGCCCTTCACCACCTCGACGCTGCAACAGGAAGCCAGCCGCAAGCTCGGCTTCGCGCCGGCGCACACCATGCGCATCGCGCAGCGTCTCTATGAAGGTATCGACATCGGCGGCGAGACCACCGGCCTCATCACCTACATGCGAACCGACGGCGTCTCCATCACGCCGGAAGCAATCCCCGCCTTGCGCAAGGTGATCGGCGAGGACTACGGCAACGCTTACGTGCCGGACTCGCCGCGCCAGTACTCGTCGAAAGCCAAGAACGCGCAGGAAGCCCACGAAGCGATCCGCCCCACGGACGTGTCGCGCCGCCCCGCCAAGCTGAAAGCGCGGCTCGATAACGACCAGTATCGCCTTTATGAACTGATCTGGATGCGCACCGTCGCGAGCCAGATGGAATCGGCCGAACTGGAGCGCACCACCGTCGACATCACCGCGAAGGCGGGCTCCCGCACGCTCGACCTGCGCGCGTCCGGACAGGTTGTGAAGTTCGACGGCTTCCTCGCGGTCTATCAGGAAGGCCGCGACGACGATCCCGAGGACGAGGACAGCCGCCGCCTGCCCGCGATGAGCGAAGGCGAGGCTCTGAAGCGCGAGAGCCTTGCCGTCACCCAGCACTTCACCGAGCCGCCGCCGCGTTTTTCGGAAGCCTCGCTCGTCAAGCGGATGGAAGAACTCGGCATCGGCCGCCCGTCCACCTACGCCTCGATTCTGCAAGTCCTGAAGGACCGCGGCTACGTGAAGCTCGAGAAGAAGCGCCTCTCCGCCGAGGACAAGGGCCGCGTCGTCGTTGCCTTTCTTGAAAAATACTTCACGCGCTACGTCGAATTCGATTTCACCGCCGACCTCGAGGAAAAACTCGACAAGATTTCCAACAACGAAGTCGCATGGAAGTCGGTGCTGAAGGATTTCTGGCGCGACTTCATCGGCTCGGTCAACGACATCAAGGATGTCCGCGTCTCCGAAGTGCTCGACGTGCTCGACGCCATGCTCGGCGAGCACATCTACGAGCCGCGCGCCGACGGCGGCGATCCGCGCCAGTGCCCGAGCTGCGGCACCGGCAAACTCAATCTCAAGGCCGGCAAGTTCGGCGCCTTCGTCGGCTGCTCGAACTATCCCGAGTGCCGCTACACGCGCCCCCTCGCCTCGTCGAGCGCATCGAGCGACCGCGTGCTCGGCAAGGACCCGAAAACCGATCTCGATGTTGCTGTGAAGGCGGGACGCTTCGGTCCCTACATCCAGCTCGGCGAGCCGAAGGATTATGCCGAGGACGAGAAGCCGAAACGCGCGGGCATTCCGAAGAACATGTCGCCCGCCGATGTCGAACTCGATCTCGCGCTCAAGCTGCTGTCGCTGCCGCGCGATGTCGGCCCGCACCCGGAAGACGGTGAGATCATCACCGCGGGCATCGGCCGGTTCGGGCCGTTCGTGCGCCACGGCAAGACCTATGCGAGCCTCGAGGCTGGCGACGATGTTTATAATGTCGGCCTCAACCGCGCGGTGACGCTGATCGCCGAGAAGATCGCCAAGGGACCGAGCCGCCGTTTCGGCGCCGATCCCGGCAAGGAAGTCGGCGACTATCCGGCGCGCGGCGGCAAGATCATGCTCAAGAAGGGCCGCTACGGCGCCTACGTCTCGATCGACGGCATCAACGCCACGATCCCCGACGACAGGGAGCCGGAGCAGATCACGCTCGAGGAAGCGATCGCGCTGATCGAGGCGCGCGCGGCCAAGGGCGGCGGCAAGGCTAAGCGCGGTGCCGCGAAAAAAGCCGCTCCGAAGAAGACCGCGAAAAAGGCAACGGCCAAGAGCGACGACGCCGAGCCCAAAGCCGTTGCCAAGAAGGCGGCGGCACCTCGCGCGAAAACCGCCGCCAAGGCCAAGCCCCGCGCGGCGGCGAAAACGGCAACAAAGGCTGTCGCGAAATCGCCCGCCAAGGTGGCTTCGAAAAAGAGCGCCGGAAAAGCACGCGGATAATGAAAAACAAGCATGGCGCGACCGATGGCTTTCCCGACAAGGAGAGCATCGTCGCGTTCATCAAGACCAACCCTCGCGAGGCCGGTACGCGCGAACTGGCGCGGCACTTCGGCCTCAAGAACGAATCCCGCGCGGCGCTGCGCCGGATCTTGCGCGAACTCACCGACGAAGGCGTGATCGCCAGACAAGGCAAGCGCGTGCATGACGCGCGAGAGCTGCCGCCGACCCTTGTCGCCGACGTGACCAGAACCGACAGCGATGGCGATCTGATCGCCGTCCCCGCCGAATGGGCCGAGGACATCGACGGCCCTGCCCCTGTCATCCACATCCACACGCCGCGCCGCCCCAAGCCCGGCACCGTCGCTGGCGTCGGCGAGCGCGTGCTGCTGCGGCTGGAGAAGCGCGAGCGCGGCGAACGCGCGGCTCTCTACATCGGCCGCGTCATCAAGGTGCTGGAAAAAACCAGAAACCGCGTGCTCGGCATCTTCCGCGTGAGCCCCCAGGGCGGCGGCCGGATGATCCCCGTCGACAAGAAGCAGGCCGGACGCGAGCTTGCCATCGCCGCCGCCGACAGCGCCGACGCGCAGGACGGCGATCTCGTCAGTGTCGAACTGATCCGCTCGCGCGGCTACGGCCTGCCCGCCGGGCGCGTGCGCGAACGGCTCGGCTCGATGAAGACCGAGAAGGCCATCAGCCTGATCGCCATTCACGCCCATGAAATTCCGCAGGAGTTTCCGCGCGCCGCGATCGACGAGGCGGAAGCCGCCAAGGTCGCGTCTCTCAAGGGCCGCGAGGACTGGCGCGATGTGCCGCTCATCACTATTGATCCGCCGGACGCCAAGGATCACGACGACGCGGTACACGCCACGCCCGATGACGATCCGTCCAACAAAGGCGGCTTTATCGTCAACGTTGCCATCGCGGACGTCGCCTACTACGTGCGGCCGGACTCCGCGCTCGACCGCGAAGCACTCAAGCGCGGCAACTCGGTCTATTTCCCCGACCGCGTGGTGCCGATGCTGCCCGAGCGCATCTCGAACGACCTGTGCTCGCTGAAGCCGAACGAACCGCGCGGCGCCATCGCCGTGCGCATGGTGATCGGCGCGGACGGCGCCAAGCGCTCGCACAGCTTCCACCGCATCCTGATGCGGTCGGCCGCGAAGCTCTCCTACGCGCAGGCGCAGGCCGCGCGCGACGGGCGGCCCGACGACACGACAGGTCCCCTGCTCCAGTCCATCATCGCGCCGCTCTATACGGCCTATGCGCTGGTGAAACGGGCACGCGACGCGCGCGATCCGCTCGAACTGGAATTGCCCGAACGCAAGATCCTCCTGAAACCAGATGGCACGGTGGACCGCGTCACCACGCCGGAACGTCTCGACGCGCATCGCCTGATCGAGGAATTCATGATCCTCGCCAACGTCGCCGCCGCGGAGACGCTGGAGAAGAAGGCACTGCCGCTGATCTATCGCGTGCACGACCAGCCCACGCAGGAGAAGGTCCACAACCTTCACGAATTCCTCAAGACGCTCGACATGCCGTTCACCAAATCCGGTGCGCTGCGGCCTGCGGTGTTCAACCGCATCCTCGCGCAGGTGAAGGGCCGCGACACCGAATCGCTCGTCAACGAGGTCGTGCTCCGCTCGCAGGCGCAGGCCGAATACGCTTCCGAGAATTACGGACATTTCGGCCTCAACCTGCGGCGCTATGCGCATTTCACGTCCCCGATCAGGCGATACGCCGACCTGATCGTGCACCGCGCGCTGATCCGTGCGCTTGGCCTCGGCGACGGTGCGCTGCCCGAACACGAGACGCTGGAAACGCTGGGCGAAGTCGCCGCCGCGATCTCGCTCACCGAACGGCGCGCCATGAAGGCGGAACGCGAAACCACCGACCGGCTGATCGCGCATTTCCTCGCCGACCGCGTCGGCGCGATCTTCGAGGGCCGCATTTCCGGCGTCACCAAGGCGGGGCTGTTCGTCAAACTGAATGAAACGGGCGCCGACGGCCTGATTCCGGTCAGGACGCTCGGCAGCGAATTCTACCATTTCGACGAAACCCGCCATGCGCTGATCGGAACGCGCAGTGGTGCCATGCACAGACTGGGTGACGTCGTGGAGGTTCGTCTGGTAGAAGCAGCGCCGGTCGCCGGTGCGCTGCGGTTCGAACTCCTGTCGGAGGGAACCAAGGTGCCGCGCGGCAAGCGTGAATTAGGAAGTCGAAAACATATCGGCCCGAAACGCGGCGCGAAGGCGAAGACAGGACGAGGCCCCAAGGGCAAAGACAACAGCAAGGCTCGCAAGCCCGGCAAGATCAAACCCGGCAAAGGCAAACGAGGTAAATGATGAATAGCGCGGTGCGGACTCCCGAGACCCCGGCGAAGATTTGGACTCCGTCGATGGCCGCGCCCACAAAGCGCAATCTGTGGAATGCGATGCTGCGCGGCTGCCGTGGCCGCTGCCCGAACTGCGGCGAAGGCAAGCTGTTCCGCACCTACCTGAGAACCGCCGACTGCTGTTCCCATTGCGGGCAGGACTTCACCCATCACCGCGCCGACGATCTCCCCGCCTATCTCGTCATCGTCATCGTCGGGCACATCGTGGTGCCGATCATGCTGTGGGTCGAGACCAACTACTCGCCGCCCATCCCCCTGCAACTGGCGATCTATCTGCCGATCACGCTCGTATCGGCGCTTTTGCTATTGCAACCCGTAAAAGGCGCGGTCGTCGGCCTGCAATGGGCGCTGCGCATGCACGGCTTCGACGAGAACGGGGCTGAGAGCGCATCCGATCGTCCGGCCTGAGCGCTCGCGCGTTCCGGATGAACTCGCGACCGGCACATACCGCGGACGAGGCCCGGCATTCCTATCGAAGGCCGCGCGATTCCGCGACGCTCATTCTGGTCGATCGCCACGGGCCCGTTCCGAAAGTCCTGCTCGGGCGGCGGCGCGCCGATCTCGTCTTCATGCCGAACAAGCTGGTGTTTCCCGGCGGCAGCGTCGATGCGACGGATTATCGTATTCCGCTCGCGGCCGGGATTCCCGAAGGACTCGAAACGAAACTGCTCGCGGGCAATCCCAGAACGACGCCGGCCCGCGCCCATGCGCTGGTCGCCGCGGCCATCCGCGAGGCTTGCGAGGAAACCGGCCTGTGCCTCGGCAGCAAGCCGTCCGCTCCCCTCACACCCGCGCAAAAGGCGGCCCTCAGGGGAGAATGGACGCCATTCGCTAAGACGGGCCTGCTGCCAGACCCCTCGCAACTCTATCTGATCGCACGCGCCATCACCCCGCCCGGACTGGTCCGCCGGTTCGACACGCGCTTCTTTACCGCTGACATTTCCGCCATCGCCCACACCGTCAGCGGTGTCGTCCATGCCGATGCGGAACTGGTCGAACTCAAATGGATCGAACTTGGCGCGGCCCCGCTCGCAGACGTTCACTCCATGACACAGAGCATCATGGATGAACTCAGCGCCCGCCTCGCGATGGGCCCGCTGACCCATCATGCCGAGGTACCATTCTTTCGTTTCCGCAACGGCGCGCGGCTGCGCAACACGCTATAGGCGGCAAGAAGACGCCCGCGAAAGCCATGGCGGGCCGCGCGGACCAACGGTAGGTTGTCCGCCGCATGGCATGGGCGTGGCGTAACATCATGGAGACGGAATGGCTGCGGCGTACCGGTGGCGCTGTCTCCATTCTGGCGCATGTCGCGCTGCTGGGCTGGGTGATCTTCGGCTCCGGCGTCAAGCTCTACGATCCGCCGCCGCCCGCCATCAATGTCGAGCTTGTCCCGGCGAAGGATGCGCCCGCCGAAAAATCCGGCGATCTCTCATTGCCGAGTCTCGATACGGCCAGGGGCGATGATGCCAAACAGGATGAGCCGAAAGCGGACGAGCCCAAGGCTGAAGAACAAAAGGCTGGAGACCCAAAGATCGACGACAAGGCGCTAACGCCTGTGCCCGAGGAAACCAAGCCCGCCGCTGAGCCGCAGACGCCTCCGCCGGAACCGCCTGCCCTCCCGCAGACGGCCATCACCGGCGCGCCGACCGTGCAGCCCGACGTGATGAGCCAGTACGGCGATCCGTTCATGTCCGGCCTCGGTGGCTTCACTCCCGATCAAGTCGCCGCCGACCTGAAGGCTGATGTCGTCTCCGCCTTTCGCTCACATCTGAAATCATGCCTGAAACTGCCGGCGGGCGTCGCATCGACAGATGACGCCCGCATCGTGCTGCGGGTGGCGCTCAAGCGCGACGGCAAGCTCGCCAGAGCGCCGGCACTGATGGCGGCGAAAGCAACGCCGAAAGGTCCACTGATCCTGAAGGCCGCGATTGCCGCCCTTGAAGCCTGCCAGCCCTATTCGATGCTGCCCGCCGACAAGTACAAGGAATGGCGGGAACTCGACCTCGAATTCACCCCCGCCGGGTTCTAGCCAAAGCGGCTAAATCCCCGGAAAAGCGGGATATTTCCCGCTGAAACTGCGAAAATAGCCTCTGGATCTGGCCGAAATCCTTGACTTTGGGGCATTCGGGGCTAGTTTGCGGCCAAACGCGGGTCGGCCTCGTCCGGCCCGCTTCAGATTCCAGACATCAGATTCAAGGCATCGAGGTTTTCGAACATGGCCAAAGCGGTCACGATCAAGGTCAAGCTCGTCTCCAGCGCGGACACCGGCTTCTATTACGTCGCCAAGAAGAACTCGCGCACGATGACCGACAAGCTCGTCAAGAAGAAGTACGATCCGGTCGCGAAGAAGCACGTCGAATTCCGCGAAGCCAAGATCAAGTAAAACTGATCTCGCAAAGCGCCGGACGAAATGACGGAGCCTTACGGCTCCGTTTTTTGTTGATCTCTACACACGCACCGCGGTGCGCACGCGACCGGCCTCGCCGAACACGTGCAGATAGCGCGCGATCTCGTCCGGAGCGCCGGTCGCCTTTTCCGGATTGTCCGACAGTTTCACAGCCGGACGGCCGTTGACCGACGTCACCTTGCAGACCAGCGAGATCGGATCGAGATCGGCGGTGCCATCGGGCGAGCAGCCGACGAAATCGTTGGTGAGATTGGTGCCCCAGCCAAAGCTCGTGCGCACGCGTCCGGCAAAATGCCGGTGCGTCTGTTCGATCGAATCGACATCCATGCCATCGGAGAAGATCAGAAGCTTCTCGCGCGGATCGCGGCCCTTTTCCTTCCACCACCTGATGATGTCCTCGCCCGCCGGAATCGGCGGCGCGCTGTCGGGCCGGAAGCCGGTCCACTCGGCGACCCAGTCCGGCGCATCGCGCAGGAACGCCGTGGTGCCGAACGTGTCGGGCAGCGCGATCAGAAGATTGCCGTCATAGGTGTGCCGCCATTGATCGAGGACGAGATACGGTGCCCGGCGCAGTTCCTCGTCGCTGGCGGCAAGAGCGGCCGCGACCATCGGCAGTTCGTGGGCATTGGTGCCGATGGCTTCGAGATCGTTGTCCATCGCCAAGAGCACGTTGGAGGTGCCGGTGAAGGCGGAGCCGAGCCCTTCCTTGAGCGCCTCCACGCACCAGCGCTGCCACAGAAAACTGTGGCGGCGCCTTGTGCCGAAATCGGACAGGCGCAACCCTTCGAGCGTCTTCAGCCGCTCCACCTTGGTCCACAGCCTGGCCTTGGCGCGCGCATACAGCACATCGAGCGCGAAACGGCCCTGCCCCTTCATCGCCTGACGCGAGCGCAGTTCGTTGATGATGGCGAGCGCTGGAATTTCCCACATCGTGGTGTGGGTCCATGGTCCGTGGAAGTGCAGCTCGTACTGTCCGTCCGCCTTGCGCAACTCGTAATCCGGAAGCTGGAAGGCCGAAAGCCAGTCGATGAAATCCGGCGCGAACATCTGGGTCTTGCCGTAGAAGGTATTGCCGGCGAGCCAGATCAGCTCCTTCTTCGAAAACCGCACGCTTCGCGCGTGGTCGAGCTGGGCACGCAATTCCTTCTCGTCGATGATCTCGCCAAGCCGCACGCGCCGGGTCCGGTTGATCAGCGAGAATGTGACCTGCTCGTCCGGATGCAATTTCCGGATCATCTGCAACATCAGGAATTTGTAGAAATCGGTATCGAGCAGGCTGCGCACGATCGGATCGAGCCGCCAGCCGTGGTTGTAGGTTCGCGATGCGATGTCCGTCACGGTCATGGCGCGATCATAACCGCCGGGACGGCTGATCGCCAGCGCGGCCCGTTCGGCTGCAAGCTCTTCTAGGCAGCGTCCGCGACGACGACGCGGTTGCGGCCGTCATGCTTGGCGCGATAAAGCGCCTGATCGGCGCGCTTGAGCACATCGGCGACCGGCTCGTTCTTCTTTTCCAGCATCGAGATGCCGACCGAGATCGTGACCTCGATGCGCTTCGTCCCCTTCTCGATGGAAAACGGCTCGTTCGCGATCGAGCGCCGCAGCCGCTCGGCGATGATACCCGCGACATGCAGATCGGTCTCCGGCATCACGATGACGAATTCCTCGCCGCCGTAACGCGCGGCCAGATCGATGCCCCGGATCGACTTGCGGATGCGGGTCGCGAACTCGCGCAGCACGTCGTCGCCTGCGTCGTGGCCGTAGGTGTCGTTGATCGACTTGAAGAAGTCGATATCGAGAATCATCAGCGCCAGCGGCTTGCCGCGCGCAGCCGCCTGCTCCCCGAGGGTGCCGACATGGCTTTCCAGATAGCGGCGGTTGTGCAGACCGGTGAGCGGATCGGTGATCGCCATTTCGAGCGAGTTCTGCACGCTGTCGCGCAGATAATGCGTATAGCGGCGGCGGCGGATCTGGGTACGCGCCCGCGCCAGCAATTCGTTCTTGTCCACCGGCCGCAGCAGATAATCGTTCACCCCGATCTCCAGCCCGCGCAGCAACTGCGTGTTGTCGTCGGCCTCGGAGAGCGCCAGCAACGGCACGCTGCGCGTGCGCTCCAGCGAGCGAACCTGGCTGCATAGCCGCAGCCCATCGTAGTTTTCGAGATTGAGCGAGACGATCAGCAGATCGTAATTGTTCTCGGCCGCGTGAAACAGGGCTTCCGAGGGATTAGGTTCGACATCGACCGTATGTTCCTCGGCCAGCACCGGCGCGAGCCGCTCGTAGGACGACGGACGGTCGTCCACCAGAAGAATTTTTCCGCCCTTGCCGGTATCGGCAATAGCCTCCCGCTCGGGCGCCTGAATGCCGATCTCATGCGATGTGATGGCGCGCATGCGCATCTCGTCGGTCATCATCTTCAGCCGCGTCAGCGAGCGCACGCGGGCAATCAGCACGATGTCCGAGACCGGCTTGGTGAGAAAATCGTCGGCGCCCGCATCGAGGCCGCGCACCCGATCCGACGGGCTGTCGAGCGCCGTCACCATCACCACAGGGATGAAGTGCGTGCGCGGATCGGACTTCAAACGGCGGCACACCTCGAAACCGTCGATGTCGGGCATCATCACGTCGAGCAGCACGATATCGCATTCGGCGCGCTGGCAGATCTCCAGCGCCTGCGTGCCGCAATTGGCGGTGATCACATCGAAATATTCCGCCGAGAGCCGTGCCTCCAGCAGCTTGACGTTTGCCGGAACGTCATCAACGACCAGAACCCGCGCGGACATTCCAAAACCCCTTAGCCGACGAAACGCCGGACCGTTTCAATAAATTTCCCGACCGAGATCGGCTTGGACAAATACGCTTCGCAGCCGCCCTCGCGGATGCGTTCCTCGTCGCCCTTCATGGCGAAAGCAGTCACCGCGACCACAGGCGTCGCCCGCAATTCAGCGTCGTCCTTGATCCAGCGCGTGACTTCGAGACCCGAGACTTCGGGCAGTTGAATATCCATCAGGATGAGGTCGGGGCGATGTTCGCGCGCTAGCTTGAGGGCCTCGCGGCCATTGCTGGTGCCGACCGTCTGATACCCATGGGCTTCCAGCAGATCGCGGAAGAGCTTCATGTTCAGCTCGTTGTCCTCCACGATCAGGACGGTCTTGGTCACCCGTTTCTCCAATTCGGTCGATGTCAGTTCCGCCGCGAGCCTGCGATTAGGCGTCGCCACGCCGGAATGACTCGGGCATGATGGCTCAAAATAGTGCTGATAAGTTACGGAAAGGCAAATGAGAATGGCCGGAAAACCGGACCGGAGCCCTGCCGAAGTGGCTGAAATCGTGGCGATTCGCGCGCTCGCTTTTCTGGCCGGCGAGCCTGAGAGATTGGGGCAATTCCTGTCCGAGAGCGGTATCGGACCACAGACCCTGCGCGCCTCCGCTTCCGACCCCCGTTTCCTGGCCGGGGTGCTGGATTTCATCGTGCGGGATGACGACACCGTGAAGGCATTTTCGGACTTTTCGCAATTTCCCCCGCCCACCATTGCCGCCGCGCGCGATGCGCTGGGCGGGGCGACGCACGGCTGACACAATTGACGGCAGACAGTGACCGCATCCCATGGATGAGTCCCACAGCCCTGCTCCCGGCTTCTGCCGGGACTGCCTGACCGACGCGGCCCCGCAGGCCCTGCGCTGCGCCGCCTGCGGCTCGCCGCGCCTTCTGCGGCACCGGGCGCTCCCCCACCTGACCCTCGCCCACATCGACTGCGACGCCTTCTACGCGACCGTCACCAAACGCGACCGGCCCGAGATCGCCGACAGGCCGGTCATCATCGGCGGCGGCAAGCGCGGCGTGGTAGCCGCCGCCTGCTATATCGCGCGTACCTATGGCGTGCGTTCGGCGATGCCGATGTACAAGGCGCTCGACCTGTGCCCGGAAGCCGTCGTCATCCGCCCGGACATGGCGCGCTACGTTCAGGTCGGCCGCGAGGTGCGACAGGCGATGCACGCGCTGACGCCGCTGGTCGAGCCGCTGTCGATCGATGAAGCCTTCCTCGATCTCTCCGGCACCGAGCGCCTGCACGGCATGATCGCAGCAAAGGTGCTCGCGCGCTTCGCCCGCGAGGTCGAGCGCGACATCGGCATCACCGTGTCCGTGGGCCTGTCCGTCAACAAGTTTCTCGCCAAGATCGCCTCCGATCTCGACAAGCCGCGCGGCTTCGCGGTGCTCGACCGGCAGGACGCACAGACGCTGATGGCAGAGAAGCCGGTCGGTTTCATTTACGGCGTCGGCCCCGCGATGCAGGAAAGACTGCGCGACCATGGTTTTCGTCTGATCGGGGAATTGCAGCGCGCCGACGAGACCGACCTGATGCGCACCTTCGGCGCGGAAGGCCGCAGATTATGGCGTCTCGCGCAGGGTATCGACGAGCGCAAGGTGGTGCCCGATCGCGGGGCGAAGGTGATTTCGAGCGAAACCACATTCGAGAACGATCTGCGCGACTATAATGCGCTGGAGCGCATCCTGTGGGATCTGAGCGAAACCGTCTCGCGCCGCCTCAAGACCGGCGAACTCGCGGGATCGACCGTAACGCTGAAGCTGAAAGCCGCCGATTTCCGCCAGCGCACCCGCTCGCAATCGATCATTGCCCCGACCCAGCTCGCCAACCGCATCTTCGCCATCGCCCGCGACATGCTGGCGCGCGAAACCGATGGCACGGCATTCCGGCTGATCGGAGTCGGCGTCAGCGCGCTACAGCCTTCGAACGGCAGCGACGACGAGGACATGCTCAACCGCCGCGCGGCGCACGCCGAACGCGCCATGGACGAGGTCCGCAAGCGTTTCGGCGACAATGCCGTGGTGCGCGGCATCGCCTACACGGCCAAACCCGCGAGCCCTGCTTCGTTGCGGCGGAAGGACACCTGACTGCGCGTTACTTGCACGGCTTGTTGTCGCCGACCTGGAACCTGTCCATCGTGCCGTTGATGACGAAGTCGTTGTAATCGAGCACCAGTGCGCGCGAGACGCCGTCCTCGTACAATTCGAACGACATCGTATAGAGCGGCGTCTGCTCGCCCTTGTCCGGCTGCGCGCCGCGGTCGTAATAGCTCACCGTCACGGGCCAGCGGGTCTGCGCCTTCAACTGATCGCTCTGGCTTGCGACGTCGGGAGACGCGGGAGCACGGCCGCCCGCGATCGGCTGCCCGATCACCACGAACGTATTGTAGACCTTCTCGCCGTTGTCCGAGCCGTCATAGACGCCAAGCTCAAGAAGGCGCTTGCCCTCCTTCGCCGCCTCGATAATGCGTCGGGTCTGTTCGGTCGGAAACACGATCTCCTTGTCGAGCGTGAAGGTTTTGGCTTGCGGCTGTTTCAGCTTCACGGTGATGGTGCCGTCCGGCCCGCGCTCCGCCGTGCCGTCCACATAGGAGGGATCGGCGTCGTTGGTCTGGCTCGCGACCTTGAAGCGATAGCTCGTACCCTTGGCGTCCTCCCAGTTGGTCGAACGCAGATCGCTGGTCGTGGTCTTGTCCTCGCCGGAGTCGATCCGCGACACCTGCCGGAAATCGGTCGAATAGCCTTCGCAGGCATTGCCGCCAAACTTGTAGACGATGCGCCCGTTCGCGGAATTGACAGCCGCATTGCCCCGCGCCTTGGCGAGGCTCAGGTCGTAGACCGCCTCATGCGCCATGAACGGCACCCCGGCGGAGGGCTGCGCCTGCGCGAGCGCACCTGACGCCGCGACGGTGCCGAGCACGCCGAAAATCCGCAAAAACGCCCGCATCGAGACCATGTTCTCTCCTTGCCAATCTGGTGTCCCGAACACTGGGAATCGGAGCATATTGGCGCTGGGATTATGCCGCAACTTGGGCATAACTCGCATCAGAATAGCCAAGGCAGGGAGACTGGAATGGCAGGCGATATCGAACGGCGGCTGGCGGAGCTTGGGATCACGCTGCATGAGCCCCTGTCACCCATCGCCAATTACGTGCCGTTCGTGCGCACCGGCAATATCCTCACCGTCTCCGGTCAGGTCTGCAACAATGCCGACCGGCAGTTGATCGCCAAGGGCAAACTCGGCGCAGGCGTCAGCATCGAGCAAGGCCAGGCGGCCGCGCGCGGCTGCGCCGTCAACCTGCTCATTCAGGTGAAAGCCGCCCTCGGCGACCTCGACCGCGTGGTACGGGTGATCCGGCTCGGCGGCTTCATCAATTCCGCGCCCGATTTCCTCGACGGCCCGAAAGTGATGAACGGCGCCTCCGACCTGATGGTGGAGGTATTCGGCGACAAGGGCCGTCACGCCCGCTCGACCGTCGGCGTCGCCGCCCTGCCCGCGGATGCCGCCGTCGAGGTCGAAGGCCAGTTCGAGGTGATGTAATGCCCTCCCGCGCGCCGGACTGGCTGACGGCCGCGCCGGTCGCGCATCGCGGGCTGCACGACGCTGCCCATGGCATCGTCGAAAGCACGCCTTCCGCTTTCGCCGCCGCCATCGCGGGCGGCTTCGCCATCGAAACCGACCTGCAATTGTCGGCCGACAATGAGGCGATGGTGTTTCACGACGACACGCTGGCGCGCCTCACCGAGCGCGGCGACGACATCCGTACCTTGAACGCCACTGAGCTGAAAACCGTGCGCTACAAGGCGACCTCCGACCGCATGCTGACGCTCGGCGACTTGTGCGACATGACGAACGGCCGCGTGCCGCTGGTGGTCGAGATCAAGAGCCGGTTCGATGGCGACCGCCGCCTGATCCGGCGCATCGCGGAAGTCGTGCGCGCCTATAAAGGCCCGCTGGCGCTGATGTCGTTCGACCCCGATCAGGTGCTGGCGATCCGCGATCATGTCCCCGATGTGCCGCGCGGCGTTGTTGCCGAGCGATACTACCGCGAGGACGAATGGCAGGCGCTGCCGCCGGAACAGGTGCGCGGCATGCTTCACCTGCGCCACGCCTTCCGCACCCGCCCGCATTTCATCGCCTACTGGATCAACGAACTGCCCGCGCCCGCGCCGTGGATCGCTCAGCATATCTTCGGCTGCGCGCTGCTGACATGGACGGTACGCACGCCGGAGCAGCGCGCCCGCGCCGCGCGTTATGCCGATCAGATGATTTTCGAGGGTTTCGTGCCCCAGCCAAAACACCCTTGAAGATGGTTCGGAAAATCACGATCTATGGCGTGAGATAACCGCACGCTGGCGGGATTGCCTGCATTTGACGACACCCACCGACATCACGCTCGAAGCCGTCTCGTCCGTGCGCCAGATCGCGGCGCAGGACTGGGATGCCTGCGCCCACCCCGAAGGCAGCGCCACTAACCCGTTTCTCTCCTATGCATTCTTCGCGGCTCTGGAAGAGTCCGGCTCCGCGACCGCGCGCACCGGCTGGCTCGCGCGGCATCTGATCGCGCGCAGCCATGAGCGCATCCTCGGCATCGTACCCTGCTATCTGAAGAACCACTCGCAAGGCGAATACGTGTTCGACCATAACTGGGCGGACGCTTTCATGCGCGCGGGCGGCGCCTATTACCCGAAACTGCAAGTCTCGGTGCCGTTCACGCCGGTCACCGGCCCTCGCCTGCTGGTCCGTGCCGACGCCGATCAGGAAGGCACACGCGAGGCGCTGATCGCCGGGATGATCGGGCTGTGCGGCCAGTTGGGCGTCTCATCGGTGCATGTCACCTTCGCTCCCGAGGATGAATGGAAGCTCCTTGCGCAGCACGGCTTCCTGCAACGCACCGACCAGCAATATCACTGGAGAAACGAGAACTACGCGAGCTTCGACGATTTTCTCGCGACGCTCGCCTCGCGCCACCGCAAGGCGATCAGGCGCGAGCGGCGCGATGCGCTGGCCAACGGCATCGGCATCCATGTTCTTACCGGCTCCGAGATCACCGAAGACGCATGGGATGCGTTCTATGCCTTCTACATGGAAACGGGATCGCGCAAATGGGGACGGCCTTATCTCAACCGCGCCTTCTATACGCAGATCGCGGAAACGATGGCCGACGACATCGTGCTCATCATGGCGAAGCGCGAGGGGCGCTGGATCGCGGGCGCGATCAATTTCAAGGGCTCCGATACACTCTACGGCCGCCACTGGGGCGCGATCGAACACCACCCGTTCCTGCATTTCGAGGTCTGCTATTATCAGGCCATCGACTATGCGATCCGCCACGGGCTGACCTCCGTCGAGGCCGGCGCGCAGGGCGAACACAAGATCGCGCGCGGCTACCTGCCTCAATTGACTCGCTCGGCGCATTACATCGCGGACCCGAGCCTGCGCCGCGCGGTGCGCGATTATCTCGTGCATGAGCGCGATTATGTCGAGCACGCCAGCCGCGAACTGACGGAAGCAGGCCCCTTCCGCAAGACAACGTAAGCCTTCAGCTTCTCCCGGAATTGCGCAACACCATACACGCCTGCCCCGCTCTGTGGATTTTCGCGCAAAGCTCGTCAGCCGCCTGCCGCGTATCCGCGCCGATCCGCACCTGATAGAACGCGCGCGTGCCACGGCTGCGCAGCGTGGTGCGCAGCAGGTTCGGATCATGATCGCCGATCACCCCGCTCACCCGCGCCATGGCGCGTGCGTACATCGCCAGCGCCTTGTCGCGCGAGAACCCGGCGGCCAGTTGCACGCCCCACGGACTTGCCGCGCCGATGCGGACGCGCTCCTCCAGATGCGAGACGAACGGATTCGGTGCATGGCGCAGCAGCGCCATCAGTTCGCGGCAACCTTCCGGCTTGTTGCGATCGGCAATATCCTTGCCCGCTTCCGCCTTGTTCCAGTCCTCCACATTCGCGCCCGTGATGGCATAGACATAGTTGCGGGTTTCCTCGGGCATCGGTCCCGTGCCCGCCTGCCATTCCCGCACGCGGCGCGGCCCGGCATTGTAGGCAGCGGCGGCAAGCCCGAGATTGCCGAACTGCCCACGCAGCTCGCTCAGGAATTCCGCCGCTTTAGGGAGCGCCTGCACCGGATCGAACGGATCGAGCAGCCGCCGATCGTTCGCGGTGCCCGGCATGAACTGCGCCACGCCCTGCGCACGCTGGCCGTTGCGCGTCACCGGCCCGACCGCGTCCGGTTGAAAGCGGCTCTCTTTCCATATCACGCGGGCAAAAAATTCCAGCGGCAGGTTGTTCGCCTTCGCCGCGGATTCGATCATCAGGCACATGGATTCGCCGGTGTCGGTGATTTTTGCGGGCGATGCAGCCACCTCGCTCGCTGGCGTGGCGTTGGGAGCCTCCCGTTCCTGCTGGGCGAACGCGACACCCGCCAGCGATGCGAACACGACACCGGACAACCAGCAGACCAGTCCTCGTCTCGCGATCCGGCGCATTTACCTTAACCCCGATCCTGCATGGCCTCGCGTCGCTCCCGCGCCTAAAGCAGACCCATGGAACAAGGCCAGCCGCACGACGAGCTTCTGCTGGAAGATGAGACCGCTCCCGCCATCGAGCAACCCGGCGAGACGGAAACCACGCCTGCCCTTCCCGCCGACGATCCTGCCTTTCCGGCCAGCCCGCCCGCCCCTTCCCGCCGCGCCAGCATGGTGCGCGGCGCGGTACGCATGCTGCTTGCTTTCGCGTTCTCGCAATATGTCATCGTCACGGTGATGGTCGCGGCCGGAGCCATCTTCCTGTCCAAAACCGTCTCCGGCTTGCTGGTCGAAAAATTCGACGCCATCGCGCGGGCGCTCCGGCATTTCTGAACAACAAAAAAGCCCGGCGATCTTGCGCCGGGCTTTTTCAATCCTTGTGAGAGGCGCTTACGCCTTGGCCGGTTCCTTGGTGGCCTTGGGTTTGCGCTTGCGCGCGCCCGGCAGCTTTTCGGGCTTCGGCGTGACCGGGCCTTCGACGAACTCGAAACCGATCTTCTCGGCTCCGGCCTCGCCCGGCACCAGCACGACGCGGACATGGCCGCCGCCCTTGAGCTTGCCGAACAGAACCTCGTCCGCCAGCGGCTTCTTGATGTACTCCTGGATCACGCGGGCCATCGGCCGCGCGCCCATCTGCTCGTCGTAGCCTTCCTTCACCAGCCATGCCTTGGCCGGATCGGATAGCTCGATGGTGACGTTGCGGTCGCCGAGCTGCGCCTCGAGCTGCATCACGAACTTCTCGACCACCATGCCGATCACATCGGCGTCGAGGTGCGCGAAGGAGACGATGGCATCGAGACGATTGCGGAATTCCGGCGCGAACTGCCGGTTGATCGCCTCGTGGTCCTCGCCCTCGCGCTTGCTGCGCGTGAAGCCGAACGCTGCCCTGGCCATGTCGGCCGCGCCCGCGTTGGTCGTCATGATCAGGATGATGTTGCGGAAGTTGACCGATTTACCGTTATGGTCGGTGAGCTTGCCGTGATCCATGATCTGCAACAGCACGTTGTAGAGGTCGGGATGCGCCTTCTCGATCTCGTCCAGCAGCACCACGCAATGCGGATGCTGATCGACGCCATCGGTGAGCAAGCCACCCTGATCGAAGCCGACATAGCCCGGAGGCGCGCCGATCAGGCGCGACACCGTGTGCCGCTCCATGTACTCCGACATGTCGAAGCGCAACAGTTCGACGCCGAGCGAGGATGCCAGTTGCTTGGCGACCTCGGTCTTGCCGACACCGGTCGGGCCGGAGAACAGGTAGCAGCCGATCGGCTTCTCCGGTTCGCGCAAGCCCGCGCGCGCGAGCTTGATCGACGCGGCCAGAGCCTCGATCGCCTTGTCCTGTCCGAACACCGTGCGCTTGAGCGTCGTCTCCAGATGCCTCAGCACCTCGGCGTCGTCCTTCGACACGCTCTTCGGCGGAATCCGCGCCATCGTCGCGATGGTCGTCTCGATTTCCTTGATGCCGATAGTCTTCTTGCGCTTGCCTTCCGGCACCAGCATCTGCGCCGCGCCGGATTCGTCGATCACGTCGATTGCCTTGTCGGGCAATTTACGGTCGTGGATGTAGCGCGCGGAGAGGTTCACCGCCGCCTCGATCGCGTCGTTGGTGTATTTCAGCTTGTGGTAGTCCTCGAAGTAAGGCTTCAGCCCCTTCAGGATGCTGATCGCATCGTCCACCGACGGCTCGTTGACGTCGATCTTCTGGAAGCGCCGTACCAGCGCGCGGTCCTTCTCGAAGTGCTGGCGATACTCTTTATATGTCGTCGAGCCCATGCAGCGGATACCGCCCGAGGCCAAAGCAGGCTTCAAGAGGTTGGAGGCATCCATCGCCCCGCCCGATGTCGCGCCGGCACCGATCACGGTGTGGATCTCGTCGATGAACAGGATCGCGTTGGGATGCGCTTCCAGTTCCTTGATGACCTGCTTCAGCCGCTCCTCGAAGTCGCCGCGATAGCGCGTGCCCGCGAGCAGCGTGCCCATGTCGAGCGAGAACACGGTGGCGGCCGACAGCACTTCCGGCACATCGCTGTCGACGATGCGCTTGGCGAGACCTTCCGCGATCGCGGTCTTGCCGACACCGGCTTCACCGACGAACAGCGGATTGTTCTTCTGGCGGCGGCACAACACCTGGATCGCGCGGTTGATCTCGGCATTGCGGCCGATCACCGGATCGATCTTGCCGTCACGGGCCTTCTTGTTGAGGTTGACGCAATAGGTCTCGAGCGCCTCGCCCTTCTTCTTGGTATCCTCGCCGCCCTTGGTGTCGGTGTCGTCATCGACACCGCGCACGGGCCGCGCCTCCGAGACGCCGGGGCGCTTGGCGATACCATGGCTGATATAGTTCACCGCATCGTAGCGCGTCATGTCCTGCTCTTGCAGGAAATACGCGGCATGGCTTTCGCGCTCCGCGAAGATCGCGATCAGCACGTTGGCCCCGGTCACTTCCTCGCGGCCGGACGACTGGACATGGATCACCGCGCGCTGCACGACGCGCTGGAATCCGGCGGTTGGCTTGGCATCCTCTGCGCCGTCGCCGATCAGATTCTCGAATTCGGTTTCGAGGTAGCCGACGAGGCTGCCGCGCAGCTTGTCGAGATCGACGCTACAGGCGCGCATCACGGCGGCCGCATCGGTGTCGTCAATCAGCGATAGCAAAAGATGTTCAAGCGTCGCGTATTGATGGTGGCGTTCGTTTGCGATCGCGAGCGCGCGATGCAGGGATTGTTCAAGGCTCTGAGAAAAAGTCGGCATTCGCTTCCTTTGTGGCCCCCGCCATTCTGGCCGTTCGGATATTCCTCTCAGCCGTTTCCGCCATCGTTTCTTTGACTGTCGCTATTTCTTTGACTGTCGTTCGTCATTCTCTTGACCGGTCGTCTTGTCGATCGTGAATCTAGTGCATCCGCAAGTGAACGCTACTCTTTGAAGTCAAGTTCCCCAATAAAACATTCCGCCGATCAGATCTTGCAAATCGACTCCCGCCGACAGGCTACTTCTTTTCCATCACGCATTGCAAAGGATGTTGGTGCTTGCGCGCAAAATCCATCACCTGCGTCACCTTGGTTTCGGCGATTTCGTAAGTGAAAATTCCGCATTCGCCGATCCCGTGATGATGAACATGCAACATGATCTTGGTCGCGGCTTCAACATCCTTCTGGAAGAACCTCTCTAGAACATGAACGACGAACTCCATGGGGGTGTAGTCGTCGTTCAGGATCAGGACGCGATAAAGGCTCGGACGCTTCGTGCGCGGCTTGGTCTTGGTAATGACGGACGTGCCTGGTCCGCCCCCCTCGGGGCGGCCGTCATCCTTGGACATGACGGCGGCGATCGAGCGATGCCCGGTCTCTTGGGTCGTAGCGGTCAAAAACTTCTGCAACATGGCTTTGCGTTCGATCATCCCCGGCCTGCGGCGACACGGACCGGTGCGCGCTGGCGTTCCTCCAATATGGCCCCGGTCCGGCTGCACCGCAAGCCGACCGGAAAACCCTACACCCCTCGGAACGCTGGAGAAATTCGCGCGGTCCAGGTACTGCCGGGTGGGATCTCCGCTCCGTCTCCTGCCACTTCGTTAACGGCTTGCGCGAAAACGGGCTCCCGGCGGCAACCTTGTATTGAGGATAAGGGCGCGCGGAGGACCAAAAAGGCGGCATTTTAGGAATGTCCTCGGGTTTACTCGCATCATTTTACTACCTCTTCACCCGGCGGCTCTAAGCAAAGTTCCAGATACAACCAGTCTGGTGGCAGCAATGAGCTTCCCGTCGATTACGCATCTCACCCGCCTCGTACGGCGATTCCAGACGGACACCCGCGGCAACGTCGCGATCATTTTCGCCATCGTGTCGATCCCGCTGGTGGCGCTCGTCGGCGCCGCGGTGGACTACACGCGCGCGGTCTCCGACCGCACCGCGCTTCAGAGCGCGCTCGACAGCGCCGCGCTGATGATCTCCAAGGACGCCGCGACAATGACGGCGAGCCAGATCACCACCCGCGCGCGACAATATGTCGATGCGCTTTACACCGCCACCGAGGCCCCGATCCAGAATTTCACAGCGACCTACACGCCAAACAGCGGCAGCGGCGCCTCCATCCTGCTGTCGGCCAACGGCACCATGCCGACCTATTTCATGAGAGTGCTCGGCAACAACTTCAGCACGCTCCCGGTCGCCACATCCTCGACCACGAAATGGGGCAGCACCCGGATGCGCGTGGCGCTGGTGCTCGACAACACCGGCTCGATGGCCCAGAACGGCAAGATGTCTGCGCTGCAAAGCGCCGCCACCGACATGATCACGAAACTGTCGGCCTTCAACGTCAACACGGGCGACGTCTATATTTCCATCGTTCCCTTCGCCAAGGACGTGAACGTCGGCATCTCGAACGTGAGCCAGACCTGGCTGAACTGGACCGAATGGATGGCTGAGCCGCCCTATCTGCGGCAGAACGGTTATCCCAACAATCTCGCCAGTTCGGCAGGCATTACCACGCCCGGCGTCTGGATCGACATGACCGGTCCCAAGTCGAGTTGCCCCTTTACCAACAGTTCCCACGGCTTCACATGCACCGACAGGCCGGCGACGCTGTCCAGCGCCAACAGCGCGAGCAAGATCCCGTCGACCGGCAATTACAACGGCATGATCTGTCCTGGCATGGACAGCGGCAACAGGCTGTCAGGCAAATACCGCATCTACTACAATGGCTGTTACACGAGCGTGCCGGTCACGCTCAAGTGGACCGGATCATCCGCGACTTGCACCGGAAAGCCCAGCGGTTGCAGCTGCACGGGTTCAGGCTCGAGCAAGGTTTGCACCCTGGCCGCATACCGGCATGACTGGCGCAACGTGCCCGCCGATCCGAACGCCATTCCCGCCGCGGATTCGTCCCTGACGAAATACGCGGCGACAAATCCCTCCGATTCCGCATCGAACGGCGGCTGGGAGGGCTGCGTCAACGACCGCGACCAGAATTTCGACACCACCAATGACGCGATGTCAGGTTCGGGCACTCCTTCGAAATTGCCTTATCCCGAACAGTGGGCTGACTGCCTGCCTGCCACCATCACGCCGATGAGCAATCAGTGGAGCAATCTGAAGTCTCAGATCAACGCGATGACTCCGAGCGGCAACACCGACCAGGCCGTCGGCCTGTTCTGGGGCTGGCAAACGCTGAATACCGCAAACGATCCATTCAAGGCGCCGGCAAAAGACCCCAACTGGGTCTACAAGGATTATATCGTGCTGCTGTCCGACGGTCTGAACACCCAGAACCGCTGGACCCAGACGGTCTCCGACATCGATTCCCGGCAGGAGACCCTGTGCAAGAACATCAAGGACCCGGCCCAGAACGGCGGCAACCAGATCACCGTCTTCTCCATCCAGGTCAACATCAACAGCAGGGACCCGACCTCGCAGGTGCTCCAGGATTGCGCCACCCCGGGCGCCGGATACTTCCAGATGATCACCCAGTCGACCCAGACGGCGGATGCCTTCAACAACATTCTGGCAACGATCGCCAAGCTGCGCATCTCGCAATAAGCCCGCGCGGGCCAAATGCGGACGCCGATCGCGGCACCCGGCAAACAAAAAGCCCGGCTTTTCAGCCGGGCTTTTCTCATTCAATAGAGCGTCGCGCTTAGTGCTGCGTGTACTTGGAAACCAGACCTTCGAACGGCTTGTAGGTTTCCTTGGCGAGGTCGGAATAGAGCTGGCCGATCTTCTGCGCTTCGGCCACGAACGTCTCGTAGGCGGTCTTGGCGTATTCACTCTGAACTTCGAGCGCCTTGTCGAGCGACTTCACGCCCGAGAGCTTCTCGACATAACCCTTGGTGTCTTCATACGACTTCTTCGAGTAGTCGCCGAACGCGACGGCGATCGCCTGAAAGCCGTTGGCAACATTGCGAGCAGAGGCCACCGCGGCGTCGAGCTGCTCTTTGCTTTGCTGCTGGAAATCTTCCACTTTGAACATGGTTCGTCCTTTCAAAAGACGGAACGGATGATAATGGGTGCCGGGTGTCCCGATCACGAAACCGGCATATCGCATTGCACAAAGCATGTCAATAATTTTGTGCGACGCACAACAAAAATCGCCTCAAATCCCGCTCATTGAGGAAACGCTTCGTTAAGCCTTTGGCAACTGCCGACCCGTATTTTGATCTACCTGTGTTTCGCGGAAAACCGGGAAGCCGAAAATAAACATCCCTTCAATTACTTATGGAACCGGGCAATCGACGTCCGGCTCCATTGGGAAAGAAAGGGTGTTCCACTACCGGCTAGGGCGGACAAGAGCCCGGCCGGCGCAATTTGGCCTCAGAACGAGGTCAAGAGATCTCTGGAATCGGGACGGGGAAGTTCATGCTCGGTGTCAGTTTCGCGTCCGGCAGGACAGCACGCTACCTCATGCTTGCCCTTGCCACCGTCTCCCTCACGCTGATGTTCACGGATCACGCCGACGCGCGCCGGCGCCATCACCGGCACCATCGCGTCCATGTGAAGCATTCCAGCTACAACCCGCCTTTCGCTTCCATCGTCGTCGATGCCAATTCCGGCGGAACGCTACAATCCACCAATGCCGACGCGCTGCGCCATCCCGCGTCGCTGACCAAGATCATGACGCTCTACATGCTGTTCGAACAGCTCGAGAGCGGAAAGCTGCGGCTGGATTCCCAGCTTGAAGTGTCGCGCCACGCCTCCGTGCAGGCCCCGACCAAGCTCGGCCTTCGCCCCGGCCAGACCATTCGCGTCGAGGACGCCATCAAGGGCATCGTCACCCGTTCGGCCAATGACGCCGCCGTGGTGGTGGCCGAGGCGATCGGCGGCAGCGAGGAAAATTTCTGCAAGATGATGACGCGCAAGGCCCGCGCGCTCGGCATGAGCAAGACCACCTACGTCAACGCATCGGGCCTGCCGGACGACGATCAGATCACCACCGCGCGCGATCAGGCCACCCTCGGCCGCGCGATCCAGGACCGCTTCCCGACCTACTACCGTTATTTCTCCACTTCGGTCTTCACCTGGCGCGGCAGCCCGATCCGCAACCATAACCACCTGCTCGGCCAGATGGATGGCGTCGACGGCATCAAGACCGGCTACGTCCGCGCGTCGGGCTTCAATCTCGTCACCAACATCCGTCGCGGCAACCGCCACCTCGTCGGCGTGGTGCTCGGCGGCCGCAGCGGCGGCTCGCGCGATGCGACCATGCGCAGGCTGCTCGCGGAGCATCTCGACGAAGGCGCGACGCGCCGCACCGTCGCCGCGATCACCGAACGCAACCCCTCGCGCACGGCCAGCGACGAGGAGCCCGCCGCGAAGACTCCGTCCCGCCCGGCGCCCGCGCCCGTCGAGGTTGCTTCCGCCGCACCGGAGTCTATTCCCACGCCCGCGCCGCGTGCGCCGGAGCCGGCCGCGAAGCCTGAGCCCGCACCTCTCACCAGCGGCGTGATCGCCTCAAAGCTCGCCGCCATTCCCGGTTCGGCGGAGCCGATGAAACCAGTGCGCGTCAAGACGGTTCAGGTCCGCATGGCGCAGGCCAAGACGATTGCCCAAAACGCCATCAAGGCTGCGATGCCGAGAACCGCGAATGCGGCGCCGGTCGCCGAGGCAGCGCCTGAAGCCGCGCCCGCCGCATCTGTCGCGGCATCCGCAGGCCATCCCGCTTTCCCAGCACCGCTGCCGATCGTGATTACCCGCAACACCCCCGGCCTCGGTGAAGCCTCGATCGGCACGCCCGCGCCCTCGCCCTCCTCCACCATGGCCTATGCCGATCCCAATCGCGGCCCGCCCCCGATGACGCTCGGCGCGCAGGCCCGCGCGATGGAAGCCAGCGCACCTGCCCCGCAAGTCGTCGCATCCGCCGCCCCGTCGCAGGACATCGCGCCTTCGACCGGCACCAAGCCCGTGGCCCACAGCGGATGGATCATTCAGGTCGGCGCGCTTGAATCCGAGTCGGAAGCCCGCCAGCGCCTCAATGCCGCGCGTGAAAACGCAGGCCGCTATCTCGGCCGCGCCGATCCCTTCACCGAAGTGTTCTCGAAGGGACGCAAGACCTATTACCGTGCCCGCTTCGCCGGTCTCAGTCAGGATTCCGCCGAAGCCGCCTGCAAGGTGCTCAAGCGTTCCGACATCAGTTGCATGACCATTCGCAACTGATTGTTTCGACCCGTTCAGGGAAAACGCCCGCGGTTTTCGCGGGCGTTTTTTTGTGCGCGCGAATGCCGCGCTTAATTTTCCGGCTGACAACCCTTTTTCAAGGTTTGGTCTCTAAAACCTTAACCGCATAACGACCGCGCCGGACAACGGCGGGCATTTGCGGGGCATCATCAGAGACGCGACCAGCGCCGCTCGACAGGATTTGAGTCTTGTTGCGTGGAGTTAGCGTTGATGCGTGCGAAGAAGAGTGTCCTTGGCCTCGTTGACACGGGCCGCGAGGTACGTCGACCCCCCCTGGTCGGGATGCAGTTTCTTCATCAGCCCTCGGTGAGCGCGGCTGATTTCATCGCGCCCCGCCCCGCGTTGCAGGCCAAGGATCTGATAGGCCTCCTCCGCCGTCATTTTGCCGCTCGCCGCCATGCCGCGATGCTGGCGAGCACCCCCTCCTGCCGCTGCGTCATGCGCGTCTTCACGCCATCCGGCAAACCGGCGGTCAAGATAACTTTCCAGAAGGGCCCGGCTCTGTTCGTCGAACCCGCGCGCCAGCCGCAGCAGGTCCGCGAGCGCGAATTCGCCGAGCATACGCCCCGCTTCGGCGCCGGCAATCACGCGCCCGTCAAGCGCACCGGTACGGCGGTCGAGCGTCAGCTCTATAAACTGGGATCGTATCTGGGACTGCTGCCCGTCTGAGCGGACCGCCGGACCGCCCCAGCCGAACTTCGAGGCAAGCTCCGCGCCGAGCGGCGCGTAGCCCAGCAACCCCAGCCCGAACAGGCCGAGCGGAATCGCGACGACCAGTTCGCCCCGCGCGCCGATCCATGCGGCGAACGCCAGCGCCAGCACGCCGCCGATGCGCCGCACCAGCCGCGCCAGCAGTTTCGGATCGGCGGAACGGATCACGTTGAGCCCCATATAGATCAGGGCGAGCACGACGATTCCGGCAATAAGGCTGACCATCAAATATCCGGCTGAATTTCAGGCGCGCGAGCGGCGCAAAAGGACGCGAGGCATTTTATATCATTACTGCGCCGATTTCGTCGCCTGCGCGCCGGGAGGCGGCGGCACATCGATCTTGTCGGTATCGACCGGCGCTAGCTCGCTGTCCTTATCCTTGCTCAGGAACTTCGACAGCGTGTCCTCGATGCTGAGTTTCATGCCGTCGGGGCCACGATCCGACATGTCGGTGTGGCGATACTTGGTGTTGACGACCGTCACATCCTTGCCGCCTTGCGGCACGACGCCGGCGTCGGGAACGAATTCGGGGTCTTTCGAGCGGAACGTCAGGATTCTGAACGCGCCCTGTAGCGGTACGCGCAGGTTGTCGAGCGTGATGACGTCAGCGACTATATCGGGATGCTTTTCGGCGAAGTACATCGCGATGTCGCCGCCATTGGAATGGCCAACCAGAGTCAGGCGCTTGTAGTTGGCATGCGGCTCATGCTTGGCGACCTCGTGAATCGCAAACAGGATGTTGGCCATGCCGCGCGCATAGACCGGCTCGCGGCCGACATACGGTTCGCCCTTTCTGGTGACGAGCGGCGCATCGCTCGCAAGATCATGCTGGATCGAGATCGCGAGATAGCCGCGCCCGGCGAAAAAATTCGTCAGGAAGGAATATTCCGTGAAGCGCACGGTGTTGCCGTGATTGATGATGACGACCGGCATCGTGATCATCCCGGCATTGGCCCGCATCTCGACATCGCGCCGCACCGCGATGTCCACCTCGACGGGGCGCTGCCGGGCGCTGTCGTAGAGCGATAACGTCTGATGACGGATGCCCCACGTCACCGCCGCGAAGTAAGCGGCCATCGCCAGCACGGCCAGAATGGCCGTCGCAATCAGGATGCCCCGCGCAACGGGATGGTACTTCGGATGGAACCGAAAGCCCTGTTTTGCCCGGGGTGTAACGACTTCGGTTGTCATGGAAATAAGGTAATCACGTTCAGGCGAGCCGCAAAGCTACTTCTGGGGGGTGAGAGGTGGCCATGAGTTTTCGAGGGCGAATGCGGTGCACGGCTATCTGACCCGGATTCTCCAGCAAAAGCATTGCGTTCCCTTCGTGAATATCTACAAATCGGAGCCCGCCTGCGGCCCACGAAACCTGTAAGCCGCACAGCGACCGGATACCTTTCCGGCCGCATTGCCCCGCTCCTGCCAGTGTTGATGACAATGCCTCACACGCCTGCCGTTGCCCGCACCCTGCCCGTCTTGCGGCGAGTCCTCGACAATCTGCGCAAGCGCAAAAGCACCGTCGCGCTCGTGCCCACCATGGGCGCGCTTCATGACGGTCATATTTCACTGGTCCGGCTGGCGAAGCGGCGCGCCGACAAGGTCGTGGTGTCGATCTTCGTCAACCCGACGCAGTTCGCGCCGCATGAGGATTACGGCTCCTACCCGCGCACGTGGAAAGCCGACGCCACAAAACTCGCCTCGGAAGGCGTCGACCTGATCTGGAATCCGGACGCCAGGCTGATGTACCCGGAAGGTTTCGCCACCCGCGTGCAGGTCGAAGGTCCGGCCACCGCCGGGCTTGAGGATCGCTTCCGCCCGCATTTCTTCGGCGGCGTCGCCACCGTGGTCGCCAAGCTGCTCGCGCAGGTCCGCCCCGACGTCGCGATCTTCGGCGAGAAGGACTATCAGCAGTTGAAGGTGGTGACGCAGATGGCGCGCGATCTCGATCTCGGCGCGCGCATCGTCGGCGCGCCCATCATGCGCGAGCGCGACGGACTCGCGATGTCGTCGCGCAACCTTTACCTCACGCCGGACCAGCGCAAGGCCGCGCCCGCGCTGCACCGTTCGATGAAGGACGTGGTGCGGCGGCTGCGGAAGGGCGAGGATTTCGCCTCCACGCTCGCTGCCGGAGCGAAGCTGATCGGGGATGCCGGATTCAAGCTCGACTATCTCGAGGCGCGGCACGCCGAAACGCTCGCGCCGCTCACACAAATCGGCAGCGCACCGGCGCGCCTTCTGGCGGCGACGACCATCGGCACCACGCGGCTGATCGACAATATGAAAATCTGAAACGCGCGACCGCTCAGAGCAACCCCAACTCGCGCAATTCCTTGCGCATCGGCTCCGGCATGTCGATGAGGCCCTGCGGCGAGCCGCGCAGATCGGGCGGCACACTTTTGGCGTCGAGATAGCGCCAGCCCTGAAACGCGCGCATCGGGCGCGGCGACACCGGCACAAGTCTGGTTTCCATCACCAGCCGGCAACGCCCGATGCCGTCCTTGTCGCGGAACGGCTCGATCGCGACCAGTTTCTGCCGCGCGGCGATCTCACCCTTGATGACCCAGTAGATCGAACCGCCATCGAGCAGTTCGGCATCGCGCTTGGGCGTCATCCGCGTCACATGGACATGGCGGACAGGCTTGCCCTTGGTGCGATTGGCCTTCGCGCGCTCGTCGATCCAATCCTTCAAATCGCGAAACGATGTCGCGCCGACAGAGAGTTTGACCAGATGTAACGGCATGATCTTCGAAAACGGGCCCCTTTCGGAGATAGGCCCGATGGCCCCACTCCCGCAACGTCCGCGCGCGAGTTTTACCGATTATTCTCAGGCGCTGGCGCAGCTGCCGGTGAGTCCGCCGCCGGCGGCGTCAGCGGGCGCGGATGCGAGGGAGCCGGTTTCTTCGCCGCCGCCTTGGGGGCCGCCGCCTTGGGCGTTGCGTGCGCGGGCTCGGCAGGCTTCGCCGGAACCGAGGCCGTCGCGGGCTCCGGCGCCATGATGCTGATCGGCGGGATCGAGGCCGAACTCGGGAAATCGCCCGACACCGGCTTGCCGGTCGGCCGTTCCGGCTCAGTCGGCGGCACGACGCCGGCGACCGGCGGCAGGGACGGCACTGGCTGCCCCCACACGGAAGCGTGCTTCGTCACCAGCGCATCATAGACGCGCTCGTTCATGTTGTTGGCGATCTGCGCGGTGTTGGTGAGGGAGGCAAAGAACGCGCATTTCGACAGCGTGCACTCGTCCCGCGTCGCAAGCACATGGGCCACGATGCCGAAGCGGTCGCGTTCCACGGCCCGGCGCAGCGCACGCAGGGCCGGTGTCATCACCTTGTTGGCGGAAGCCACATCGCCATGGGATTCGAGGCGGGAAATCTGCGCCGCCGTATAGGAGACGGCGGCTGCGGTCGCTTCGGCCGACGCGAACACGGCGCGCTCGCAACCCGCCTCGACGGCTTCGCCCGCCAGTTCATCGAGACACGCCAGTGCGGGCAAGGCCGCGAAATCCGTCGGAGCCGCGACGGAGGCAGACTGTTGCCGGGCGGAGGAATCATGCGTCAGGGACGTTGCGGCGAGGCCCACAACCAGCAGCACAATCACCACGACCGCGCCAACCGCGAGCGGCCGCCGGGACCTGAACAAGGCGACGATGAACGCCACCGCGAACAGCACCACCGCGGCGACGATGAGCATCATCGGGAGATTCGACGAAAGATCGGAAAGGCTGGCGGCGAAAGCCCGGTTCATCCGCGGTTACCTCTACTGTCCCGCTGTGCGGGAAACGCGCCGGGCACGAAAACGGGGCCGCAGATCGCGGCCCCGGAAGCAGATATCAGGCGCCGGCGAGCTGGCTTTCGCGCGCCACGCGCTCGAACGCCTCGGTCGAGCTTTTGATGCGATACTGATAGTCGTCGCCATCGGTCGGCAGCAACCGGATCACTTCGTAGGTGCCGCTCGCTGCGGGACGCGACACGTTGCTGGCCGTGAAATAGACCGTCTCTCCAATGCCGAACTTGTGCTTCAACGCTCTGCTCCATCACTCGAAACGCAAACTGCCGCCCTACAAAAGACCGGCGGCAGGTTCTGATGATTGGAGGCTGTATAGCATGCGGGTGCATCTTTTGCCAGCCAAAGGACGCATGGCAAGTACGCCAATATTGCAATCTTTTCAGTAAGATAAGTAAACGAAAGCAGATCGCGAAGGATCAAGGTATTAAAATGCCGTCTGTTATTCCATTGTTACTTCAATACCTTGGGTGATTCCGGATAACCTCGCACCCGGTTCCTGCCGCTAGTCGGCCTCGAAACGCTCGATCACAAGGGTTTCCGCCAGCGCCTGCTCGGTCCATTCCGCGAAAGCCGGGTGAGCGAGCATGGCCTCCATGTAAGCACGCACAGGTTGCGAGACCTCGATGGCATAGGTGCGGAAGCGGTGGACCACCGGGGCATACATCGCATCCGCCGCCGTGAAAGCTCCAAACAGGAACGGCCCCGCCTGCCCGTAACGCGCGCGGCAACCGGTCCAGATCTCCTGGACGCGGGCGATGTTCTCCCTCGCCTCGTCCGACAATGCCTTGGGGCGGATCGGACGATGGATGTTCATGCCGCATTCCCGGCGCAGCGCGCCGAAGCCGCCATGCATCTCCGCGCTGATGGCGCGGGCGTGGGCACGCGCGGCGGTGTCTTTGGGCCAAAGACCGGCGCCGGGAAATTTCTCGGCCAGATATTCGATGATCGCGATCGAATCCCACACCGTCACGTCGCCATCGGTCAGCACCGGCACCTTTCCGGCGGGCGATACATCGAGAATGCGCTGCTTGTCGTCCGCGCCGGCGTAAATCGGGATCAGCACTTCCCTGAAGGCGATGTTCGCGGCCTTCATCGCGAGCCACGGGCGGAACGACCACGACGAGTAATTCTTGTTGCCGATGTAAAGCGTCAGATTCATGTGCTGCTCCTGCGCCGCCGACTGTGCCACGCCGCCTCTCTCGCTCCAACATCCAATCCGTCAACGTCCGCGCCTCTTGCCCGCAACGGCCCGATGCGGCAAGGCAAGGTCATGTCCAAGTCCGATTCGGCCGCAGCCGCTTCTTCCGCATCCGCCCTTCCGCTCGAAGACGCCATCCTCGCCACCCTCGCGCGCGCTGGGCGTAAGACGCTCGGCGCACCGGAAATCGCCCACGCGATTGCGGATGGCGGCGACTGGCACGCGCTGCTGACGCCGATCCGCCGCGCGGCGGTCGCACTCGCGCAATCCGGACGGCTAATCATTTATCGCCACGGCAAGCCGGTCGATCCGAACGACTTTCGCGGCGTCTATCGCCTGGGGTTGCCGCGTCAGGATTGAGTCTGCTACGGCGCGGGAAACCATTCGGAGGTTCGTCCCGCGAGCCGGTAACCGACAAGCCCGACCCATTCGTGCACCGCGGTGTCGAGCCGGCCAAGACCGCCGCTCAATGTCAAAAACGGCCGCTTCGCATCGATCCAGCCGCGCGTGCGCCAATCCACCGGATAGGCTTCCACGTTGAATCCTTGCGCGCGGAAAACACCCATCGCACGCGGCATGTGATAGGCGGACGTCACCAGCAGCCATCGTTCGCCTGCCGCAGGATGAATGAGCGGGCGCGTGAACTCCGCGTTCTCGTAAGTGGTGCGCGAGCGCCCTTCCATCACGATCCGGTCGTCCGCGACACCAAGGTCTTCGAGAAACTTGCGGCCCACCTCCGCTTCCGTCGAGAGCGGATGAAACGGGTTGGCATTGCCGCCGCTCAGCACGATCCTCGCATTCGGAAAGCGCCGCGCGAGCACGGCGGCCGCCGTCATCCGCTCCGCCGACGAATTCATTTCCGGCGCGCCGCGCACCGCCGTCAGATCCGGGTTGATCGCGCCGCCAAGCACGATGATGCCGTCGGGCGCGCGCCCGTTCTCCTGCCAGGCGGGAAACCGTTCCGACAATGTCAGCAGCAGCACATTCCCGAGCGGCGAATATCCGCACACCAGCAGCAGCAGGATTCCCGCCGCGCCGACACGGACACCCGCGCGCCGCCATCGCGTCAGCGACAGCACCACGCCGATCAGGCAGATCGTCGCGACAAGATTGGAGGGCGTGACGAGGAATCCGAAGATTTTAGAGGCGAGATAGGTCATCGCCCGCTTATAGCCATTCGGATGCGGCGGCCTGAAGTCTTTTTATCGTGACAGATTTTTTAATCCCACTGGGGCGCGAAGCCGAAATCGGTGATGCGCCCTTCCCTTGAGCCCATCGCGAACAGCGCCGCCATGTCGTCATCGTCGAGGGTGAAATCGAACACGTCGAGATTTTCCGACAATCGCTCGATCTTCGAGGTGCGCGGAATCGCGACGACATTCTGCTGGATCAGCCAGCGCAGGCACACCTGCGCGGGGGTCTTGCCGTAACGCCGTCCGATCTCCGCGAGCGTGGCGTCGTTCTTGATGCGGCCCTTCGCGATCGGGCTATAGGCGATCATCGCAAGGCCATGGGCACGGCACGCCTCGATCACCTTGGTCTGATCGAGATAGGGATGATACTCGACCTGATCGCACACCAGCGGTTCGGCGCTGAGCGCCAGCGCCTGCTCCATCAATGCCACGGTGAAATTGGACAGGCCGATATGGCGCGTGAGGCCAAGCTCCCTGACCCGCGCCATCGCGCCGAGCGTCTCCGCCAGCGGCACCTGCGGGTTCGGCCAGTGCAGCAGCAGCAGATCGATTTCCGAGCGCAACCGCGACACGCTGTCCTTGACCGAGCGAACGAGTTCGTTCGGGGCGAAATGCGTGGTCCAGACTTTCGTAATCAGGAACACTTCATTGCGCGGCACGCCTGACAGGCGGATGCCGTCGCCGACCTCGCGCTCGTTTTCATAAACCTGCGCGGTATCGACAAGGCGATAGCCGAGCCGCAGCGCTTGCTCCACCGCCCGCGAGCAATCGCGCCCTTCCATTTCCCAGGTGCCCAGTCCCAGGATCGGTATCCGCGCTCCACCTGCCTCGACGAATTGCATGACGGCTCCTGCAACTTCGCAGCATACGATAGAAATGTGGGGGCGTTCCTGTCCGAACGCAATTCGCGATCAGCTACGCGGACCGTTGGCCGCAAGGGCTGCGAACACCATGTCCGGCGCATGGGCGATCACGGCCAGAAGCGCCCGCGCCGGTCCGCGCGGCGAGCGTTTGCCCTGCTCCCAGTTGCGAATGGTCTCGATCGGCACGCATAATTTTGTGGCGAATTCGGCCTGCGTCAGCTTGGCCCGCATCCGCAGCTCGCGCACATGCGGCGTCGCGCCCGCCTCGGAATCGATCGCGGACACGGCTCCCGCGACAAACGGGGCTTCCCGGCCGTCGACCACTTCGACGATCCGTCCATCCGCTTTCAGCCGCAACCGCTTCATCTGCCGTCCCACCATTGAGATGCGCTTATGGTCGGCCCTTTATGGTTAAGGCGGGGTTAAATTACCTCATAAGTGAGGCCCCGCCGCCGCCCGGAACATCCCCGCCATGCACTGCGAAAATCGGCATTGCGTCCGCAGTTGCGCCGCAATAGGCCATTGCCACGGCCAGAGGCAGCGCACCCGCATGCCGGCAGCCGAACCGCATGTCCGGTGCATTCAGATGAAGACCGCCCTTAATGCCTGTTTGATCGTCGGACTGGTGATGACCTGCGGCGATGTCCACGCCGCGCCCTGCCCGAGGCCGGACGCACTCGGCACCGCGCGCACGCTGGTGGTCGATGCCAAAACCACGCCGCGCGTCGGGCTGAAGAGTTTTCCGCAGACCCTGCCGCTCAACGACAAGGAAGTGGTGCTGACCTTCGACGATGGCCCCTTGCCCGCCACCACCGGCAAGGTGCTTGCGGCGTTGTCAGCCGAATGCGTGCAGGCGACATTCTTCGTGGTCGGCCGCAACGCCCAGGCCTCGCCCCAGATGCTTAAGGCCATGGTCCGGCAGGGCCACAGCGTCGGCAACCACACATGGTCGCATCCGATGCTGAACCAGATCGGCCACGCCAAGGCGCTTGCCGACATCGACAAGGGTTTCGCCGCCGACGATGCCGTGCTTGGCCCGGTCAGGCCCGGCGCCGCCCGGCTGTTCCGGTTTCCCTTCTTCGCTTCGACGCCCGCGCTCCTGGACGACATGGAAAGCCGCGGCGCGGTGGTGTTCGGCGCGGACCTGTGGGCGAGCGACTGGCTGAAGATGACCCCGCAACAGGAGCTGGATTTGCTGACGGCGCGGCTCGCCCATGCCCGCAAAGGCATCATCCTGCTGCACGACACCAAATATCAGACCGCCGCGATGCTCCCGGCCTTCCTGCGCTATCTCAAGCAGAACGGCTACAAGGTTGTGCATGTGGTGCCCGCGGGCGACACTTCTTCCACGCCGTCAAACGGACGCGCCGCCGATTAACCTGCCTTTCATAGAGGCCATCCACCCTGTCCCTGATCCCGCAAATCCGCTACGGCAGTTTCATGCGCTCTCTCGTCCTCCGCTCCGCCGCCACCCTGCTCGTGCTATCCGCCACGCCGTTCGCGCGCGCCGCCGAATGCCCCGGCCATCCCGATGCGCTCGGTACCTCGCGCACGCTCGTCGTCGATCCCACCGAGCATCCGCGCATCGGCACGATGCAGTACCCGGAGACGCTGCCGCTCGCCGACCATGAGGTGGTGCTGACCTTCGACGACGGCCCCCTGCCCAGGCACACCAAGCCGATCCTCGACATCCTCGCCGCCCAGTGCGTCAAGGCGACATTCTTCGTCGTCGGGCAGATGGTGAATGCCTACCCGCAGGAATTGCGCGCCGTCCGCGACGCCGGCCACACCATCGGCACCCACACCCAGCACCATCCCTTGCGGATGAACCGGATGTCGATCGAGGAGAACAAGGCCGAAATTGACGAGGGCATCGCCTCGGCTGCCGCCGCCCTCGGCGACCCGGCGCAGGTTGCGCCGTTCCTGCGCATCCCCGGCCTGTTGCGCTCCACCGAAGTCGAGGATTATCTGACCTCCAAAGGCATCCAGACCTGGAGCGCGGACTTCCCCGCCGACGACTGGCACCGCATCTCGCCCGCGCGCGTCACGCAACTTGCGATCAGCCGCCTCGAGGCCAAGGGGCGCGGCGTCCTGCTGCTGCACGACATTCAGGCGCGCACCGAAAAGGCGCTGCCGGGCATCCTGCGCGAGCTGAAGGCGCGCGGCTATCGCATCGTCCATGTCGTGCCCGCCACCAAGGACCTGCCGAAGACGCCGACCGCGCCCTGGCAATGGCGCCTGCATCCGGTCGAGCCTGTGCTGTCTGCCGCCGACGGCATGCGTTTCCGCTTTGCGCCCCAGCCGCGCCGCGCCGCCGACAAGACCGCAGCAATGGCTGCGGTGCCGGCAGTGGTGCAGACCTCGCGCAAGGGCGACATCAGCGCGTTGTGGTGGAACGTGTATGCCGGCGCACAGGACGCGACCGCGGCACTCTTGTCGTCGTCCTCCGCCGCGTTCCAGTTCGGCAAGGATATGTCGAAGCTGCCGCATTCCAGGGCTGCCTCGGCCCTACCGACGGAATAAGCGAGGTCCCGAGCCCGCCGTTGTCCCGGCGGTTTTTTCCATTCGCTGTGTCCCGCGCGCATCTATCGTCAAACCCCCGCCGTCACTAGATTTCTCGTCAGGTTGGACTTGCGGGATGGACTCTGGTGACTCGCCTCTTGCCGATGCTTGTCTGTCTCTTGGCCGGGAGCCTGCCGCTCGCGGCGCAAACCGTTTCGCCCTCCGGACCGGCGCCGTCTCTTGAAACACTGGCCCGCATGAGCGGCACGCCCGATATTCCCGGCCTCAATATGGTCTGGCTGGTGCCGTGGGGCGATCGTGCCGATGCCAACATCTGGCACAACATCGTGGTGCATCAGACAGAAGGCCCGGCTGGCTCGGCCTATCGCGGCGCGTTGCAGCAGGCGCGACACCCCGAACGTCAGGGCACGACGATCTGGGTGGAGACGGACGGCACGGTCTACTGGGCCGTCGGCGAATGGGCGACGCCCAAGCATGTGCGGCTCGGCGGCAACCGCAACGACAACAAGTTCATCGACAACCGCGACACCTTCCGCCTGACGCCCAACGACAATTCGATCGGCATCGAATTCGCCGGCAACTATCCCAATGTCCGCAAGCCGGTGACGGAAGCGCAGATCGAGGCATGGCGGATTCTCGTCCGCGTCTTGCAGGCGCGCTACGGCATTCCGACCGAGCGCATCTTCGCGCACAACTGGGTGGACTATAAGGATCGCCGCTATTGCGAGGGCTGCATGCTCGCCACGATGGCGCGCGCGCAAGGCGCCGAGATCGCCTTGCAGGGGCAGCCTCACTAACCGCATTTTCCCGGACTGACAGATCTGACCTCCGGAACGGCCGCGGCGTTTACTGACCCCGCTTTTGAAAGCAGCCCTCGAAAGCAGGTCGGCTTCCACATAAAAATGACCAACCCCTTGGGGTTGGTCAGGTGGGGTAGAAATACTCGGTCAGATAGAATGGAGACGCGGGCAAGCCCGCGACTCCGACACGCCTCTCAGTTAAAGAGCTTCATTGCATTGATCAGCGTCTGGCTGACGCCTGCAAGCAGAGGAATGCCCACGAAGCCCCATGCCAGTAACAGCAGGAGCGGGCTGGTTTTGGTTTCAGCTTGTTCCATATCCAAGGTCCCTTTGAATTCATCATGTTGAGTGCGCGACTGACAGGAAGCGAGCGATCCGGTTTGAACCGCTCGCTTCCCTTGATGGACGTTTAGCCCCTGGCCGGCACGCCGTCGGGTGCGGCCTCGCCGGCAGTCGCCGTGTTCTTCATGTGGTACTTCTTGTCCACGGCCTTGACGCAGGCGTTGGCGATGAAGCCGATCACCAGCAACCCGGCCATGATGTACATGGTGTTGTTGTAGGCCTGCGCCTTCGGAACACCGTGCGTGATGTTGTACTCACGAAGATAGTTGACGATCACCGGACCAGCGACACCTGCCGCCGACCAGGCGGTGAGCAGGATGCCGTGGATGGCGCCGACATACCGCGTACCGAACAGGTCACGCAGATAGGCCGGGACAGTCGAGAAGCCGCCGCCGTACATCGACACGATGACGAGGAAGCAGCAGACGAACAGGACGACGTTGCCGCTGCCACCCGCGTAAGGCACGGTGATGTACAGCACGAAGCCGAGGCACATGAACACGAAGTAAGTGTTCCGGCGGCCGATGTAGTCCGACAGCGACGCCCATGAGAAACGGCCGCCCATGTTGAACAGACTCATCAGACCGACAAGGCCGGCCGCAGCAATCGGAGTGATATGGCCCGGGAACATTTCCTGGCTCATCGCCGATGCCTGACCGAGCACACCGATGCCTGCCGTGGTGTTGAGGAACAACACAACCCAGACGAACCAGAACTGCGGCGTCTTGATCGCGTCGTACACGAACACATGGTTCGTCGTGACCAGCTTCTTGCTGGCGACCGCCGAGGGCACGTAGCCTTCCGGCTTCCAGCCTTCAGCCGGCACGCGGACGATCAGCGCACCCATCATCATGAAAAACAGGTAGACGCAGCCGAGCACGACGAAGGTGTTGAACACACCGACATCGGTCGCGGTGTGAAACTTGCCCATCAGCCAGACCGACAAAGGCGAAGCGATCATCGCGCCGCCGCCGAAGCCCATGATCGCCATGCCCGTCGCCATGCCGGGACGGTCCGGAAACCACTTCATCAGCGTCGAGACCGGCGAGATATAGCCGATGCCGAGCGCACAGCCGCCGATCACGCCGTAGCCGAGATAGATCAGCCAGAGCGTGTGCAGATGGACGCCGAGCGCGGAAATCAGAAAGCCGCTCGCCCAGCAAAGTGCCGCCGTGAACATGGCCTTGCGCGGGCCGCCTTCCTCGACCCAGCGTCCGAACACCGCCGAGGAAATGCCGAGGAACAGCATGGCGATGGAGAAGATCCAGCCGAGTTCGGTGAGTTTCCAGTCACCCGGCCCCGACTGGGTGACGCCGAGAAGCTTGGTCATCGGCAGGTTGAACACGCTGAAAGCGTAAGCCTGACCGATGCACAGATGCACGCAAAGCGCCGCCGGCGGAATCATCCAGCGGCTATAACCCGGCTTTGCGACTGTCCTTGATCGATCCAGAAATGGAATCCACGCCTTCGAATAAGTCTCCGGCGTATGCATAACTTCAGCCATATATTTTCCCCTCCCATGGGACGTTGCCCGATCGCATTCAATTGTTCGATTGCAAATCACAGAATATTTCCGTTCTGAATACAGCCTTTGACAAACGAATAATCTCGACGGCAATCATCGGCATTTCCGATATAAAATTCGGACAGACTAAAACGCCCTGTAAAACGTGGGCTTTATCGAGGTGCCGGCGCATCCTCGGACAGCGTTCCCGAACCTCTCATCAATAAGGCGAATCCCCTCGCCCCGATTGCGCCGGTGCGGCGAAAGAACGCTGATATGTCAATCGATCAGGAAATCGCTTTGACAAAGCGTTCCGGTTGTCCGTGAATGGCCGGATCGCGAAACAAACGAGCGGACAATGGATACCGAACTGGCACGGACCTTTCTCACCGTCGTGACGTCAGGAAGCTTCGTTAATGCGGCGGAACAGCTCCACGTGAGCCAATCCACGGTCAGCACGCGCATTCATGCACTCGAGGAACATCTCGGGTGCGCTCTCTTCGTCCGCAATAAAGCAGGCACCACCCTGACTGCGGCCGGCCGGCAATTCCAGCGCCACGCGGCAACGCTCGTCCGCACCGTCGAGCTTGCACGGCATGATGTAGGACTGCCGCCGGGATTCAGCGGAACGCTCGCGATCGGCGGGCGCATCGGGCTGTGGGAAGAATTTTTGCTGGAATGGCTGCCCGAGATGCAGCGTTGCAGACCGACGATTTCGATTCGGGCGGAGAGCGGAGTCGAGCCCGACATCATGCAGGGACTGATCGAGGGCCGTCTCGACATCGGGGTGATGTACACGCCGCAAAGCCGTCCGGGACTGAAGATCCAGCAATTATTCGAAGAGCGGCTGGTGATGGTCGGAAGCACGCCCGGCCGCCCACCCGTTCCGCAGTCCGATTACGTGTATGTCGATTGGGGTCCGGAATTCTACACACGTCACAACACATGCTTTCCGGATTTCACCGGCGCGCCCCTTGTCGCGAATATCGGCTGGCTCGGGTTGCAGAACATTTTGAAAGGCGGCGGCGCGGGCTACTTCCCTGCCCGGATGGTCTGGCCTTATGTGAAGGAAGGCAAACTCCACATCGTCGAGAATGCGCCGGAATTTTTCATGCCGGCTTATGTCGCCTTCGCAGTCGAACACGATGAGCACGTCATCAACGACGCTCTCAGCATCATGCATCGTATCGCCGGGCAGAATCACGGCGCCAGCAATCCGACTCATGTTCTGAAACGGACGCGTCAAAAACCGACGCTCGTCTCCTGAAGTATCTTCGTCGCGCGACGCGCAGGGACCGCGTTGCGCGGTTCTCGCGAGCAGGACCAGATACGCCGAGAGAGAGGCGAATTCCGCAAAACCTAATCGTCGAGGATGAACGTCAGATTCATGTTCACGCGGAAGCCGATGATCTTGCCATCCTTGACCTGAACCTTTTGTTCCTTGATCCAGGCGCCCTCGATATTGCTGACCGTCTTTCCCGCGCGCTTGATGCCCTCGGTAATTGCGTCCTCAAAACTTTTCTTCGACAACGACGTGATTTCGATGACCTTGGCGACCGACATCCGCAGCTCCTGTTGCACCGTCGAAAACGGGCTAACCGGCTCGGGATTGAAAAGGTTCCTTTTCCGATCGGGCTGAGGCCCCGGCGGCGACGATGCCGCAGGGATGGCGAACAGCCGTTTCCGTCCTGCGCAGGCGGACTGCCTGTCTTGGAAAAAATGACAGAGCCGCCCGGGCGTTACGCCGTGCGGCTCTCTCATGCGGCTGTCGGCTCACGTTCCGATTCCACCGCAATCTGGGAGCAATGCTGCGTGGCGATGGTTAACAAAGCACTAACCCGATCCGCCGCATTCGAGGAATCCGTTCCCCTGTCAGGGGTTTCCCGCCATGCGTTCACACGCAGCCTTTAAGGATAATGGCAGGCTTCACCGAACGATAACGCGAAGGTTGCTAGTGTCCCGCGCATCCTTGCTCCAACATCGATAACAACATCCATGCGCGCGGCTGCGATCGAACAACCTTCTTCAAGTCATAACGCGGTGGATGATCTGCATTTGCAGGTCGATTGCCTGTCCGACGCCGACTGGCACGCGGCCCTCGCGAAATTTTCCGACATCCATTACGAGCAGAGCGCCTTGTTCGGGGCCGGACAGCGTGGCGAGACATCGAGCCATCTGCTCGCGACCGAAAACGGAGAGCCGGTGTTCGGCGCGCGCGTCGGGATTTACTCGGTGCCGGTGCTCAATCGCGGTCTCGCGCTGGTGCGCTTCGGGCCGTTCTGGCGCCGTGCCGGCGAACCGATCGACCGCGAACGCTACAAGGCGGCCATCCAGGCGCTGATCGACGAATACTGCACGCGCCGGAAACTCTATCTGATCGTGCGTCCGCGCGCGCATCCCGACGTCTACCCCATCGAGGCGGAGGTCCTCACCGAGATCGGACTCTACCCCGGAGAGACCACCGAGCTTGCCCGTTATGTCGTCGATTCCTCGCTCGGCGAAGACGAGCAGCGCAAGAGTCTCGGCCAGCAGTGGCGCCGCAATCTGAAAGCCGCGCTCGCCAACAATCTCGAAATCCGGATCGGCCGAAGCGAAGACGATGTCGCCAGATTCCAGTCGGTCTATGCGGAGATGGTCGATCGCAAGCATCTCGTCTATCCCGGCATCAATCTTGTCGATCTGATGCCCCAACTGACAAACCTGCCCGACGCGATGCGGATGCGCGTGGCGCTCGCCTATCACGAAGGCAAACCTGTCGCGGGCCTCGCCTTCGCGGTGAACGGCGATGTCGGCTATTACGTGTTCGGCGCGAGCAACGACACCGCCACCGAACTGAAGGCGGGATACGCCTTGCAGTGGAGCGTGCTGAACTGGCTGCGCGAGAACTCGAACGTCAAATGGTACGAACTGGGCGGCCCCGGCGATCCCGGCATCAAGCAGTTCAAGAAAGGCTTCGCGGGCAAGCGCGGCATGCTGCTGCCGATCCAGGAATTCCATTATTGTCCGGACATGGTGGCGCGCGGCGTGGTGACGATGCTGTTCGTTGCGCGCAACATGCGCAACACCGTGCAGCGCTGGCGGCGCGGCAACTGACCGGCGCATCGACTGCTCTCGATTAAGATACTCCGAGGCGGCGCGACCAGTCTTCAGTCCTGCCCGAAGATAACCGCGCTTCCGCAAGCCGCCGCCAGTTGTCCGGCAGGCCGGGCAACCGCGCAAGCTCGGCCAACGCCATACGATTCATCCGGTCGTGGTAAAGCAGATGCGAGGTGCGGTTGAGCGTCCACGCCGGATGCGGCCGCGCCACCAGCACGCCGCGATCACCCGCCGCGATCAGCCCCGGCTCGATCACGCGAAAGTACCAGCCGGTGCGCCCGCTCTCCTGCACGCGCCGCGCCATGTCAGTGACGTCGAAACGCAGGTTGAGTTTCCAGCATGGCTGGCGGCCCTGACTGACCTCGACCAGAGCCGAGCCGATGCGCCACCGATCACCAAGACAGATGTCGGCTTCGCTCGCGCCGCCGATGACGAGATTTTCCCCGAACGCGCCGGGACGAAAGCGCTGCGCCTGCGCGGGCAGTTCATCCGCCCAACCGGGCAGATGCGTCACCGCGTAGGCGTGGATCGCCTTGTCCGGTCCGCCGTGATACTTCCTGTCCGCCTGCTCGTCGCCATCGAGACCGAGAGGACCAGCCGCGAGCGCACCACCGACCTTGTGCTTGTCGATGGCGCTGAGCGCCCCTGCCGCACCCAGCGGTTTGGAGCGGCCGATGCGCAGTTCGAGAATATCAAAACCGGCCATGCGTGTTTCTTGCCATTTCGCGGCGCGAATAGGAACACGCCCGTTCGCTACACATGCAGGTGCAGGCGAGAGCCGAAAAATACCAGTCGAATCAATAGGAATTTTGGGCTGGTGCGCTCGGAGGGACTCGAACCCCCACGATTTTACTCACTGCCACCTCAAGGCAGCGCGTCTACCAATTCCGCCACGAGCGCTTTGCGACTGATCCCGGAACAGGGTCCGGCCGGGCCGAAGCGGCCCCGTCACGGCCGCCCATGTAACAAATGGATCATGCCGGGACAAGGGCTTGCGCCAGTCCGGCCCACAATCTCGAATTCCTGCAAGGAAGCCTTCAAAACCGGGGTTTTCAGCCCCGAAAGCGGCTGAGAGGGGCGTCCCGCTTTAGCGCTGGTCCGCCGTTTTCGGCAGCATTCGCTTCACCTCGACGGCGATGCGGTTGCGATTCACAACCACCGCCCCGGAGGCGACCGGCAGGTTGTTGGCCAGCACCTTGACCTCGTCCTGCTCGGTGGCATCAAGTTCGATGATGGCCCCGCGGCTCAGCCGCATGACCTGGTGAATCGGCATCTTGGTGGTGCCCAGAACCACCATGAGATCGACGGAAACGTTATCGATTGTCGCCACTGTACCCGACCCGGAAAGACTGCTTTTTCCAGATCACCACGCTATGGTGAACCAATGGTTAACGTCCGCGATACCCTTGCCTCATCGCCATTTTCCGCCGCGCCGGGAGCCGGCGTCGAGTGGCGGGTGACGGATTCGCCGGTCGAATATGAGGACGCGCTGGCCACCATGGAGGCGCGCGCGGCGGCCATCGCCAACGGTACCGCGCCCGAACTGGTCTGGCTGCTGGAGCATCCCCCTCTTTATACGTCCGGCACCAGCGCCCGGCCCGGCGATCTCGTCGATGCCCGCTTTCCGGTGTTCGCCACCGGGCGCGGCGGGCAATTCACCTATCACGGCCCCGGTCAGCGCGTCGTCTACCTGATGCTGGATCTGAAGCGGCGGCGGCCGGACGTGCGCGCCTACGTCGCCAGCCTCGAACAGCTTATCATCGCCACGCTGGCCACCTTCAACGTGCGCGGCGAACGGCGGGAGGACCGCGTCGGCGTCTGGGTGAAGCGGCCCGAGAAAGGTGACGGTTACGAGGACAAGATCGCGGCGATCGGCGTGCGGCTGAAGCGCTGGGTGTCGCTGCACGGCATCGCGATCAACGTCGAGCCGGAGCTGTCGCATTTCACCGGCATCGTGCCGTGCGGGATCGCAGATCCGCGTTACGGCGTCACCAGCCTCGCCGATCTCGGCCTGCCGGTGACGATGCACGATGTCGATATCGCACTCCGGCACGCGTTCGAGGACGTCTTCGGCGCCCTCGAACCGGCGCAGCCTGAAGTTGCGGATTGATCGTCGCGGTCTTTAACCGGGATAAGACGACCGCGCGCACAACTTGTTGCCGTCGGGATCGCGCAGATAAGCGAGATAGACCTTCTTGCCGCCCGACTCGCGCACGCCCGGAGGATCTTCCACGGTGGTGCCGCCATTCGCGACGCCAGCCGCATGCCATGCATCGACCAGCCCGGGATTCTTGATGTTGAGCCCGATCGTGCCGCCATTGGCCGACGAGGCCGGCTGGCCGTTGATCGGCTTGGTAACCAGGAAGCGCGCGGTGCCGTCGGTATAAGCAACGCGGCCCTTCGGATCGACCGTGCCAGCCGCCCAGCCGACCGCGGTGAAGATGGCGTCATAGAATTTCCTGGACGCTTCGATGTTATTCGAACCGACCATGACATGGGTGAACATGACAAAACCCTCGATAATGAATGGATGAAATGATCTACCGGAAATGCACATATTGATGCAAGGGTCGTGAGACGAGACTTTTCCGGAAGCCATGTTCGCCGCCTAACTGGGCCGGGATACAAATTGACGCAGCCGTTCGGGAAAGCTCTCGCCTTCCCGAACCGGACTGCGCCAAGGCAGCTTCACACCGCCAGCTGATATGGCGGAATCCAGAGCTTCTTCGCGATGTAGCGCCGCTCCTGCGTCAGCCCGCCGAAGCCGTAGGCATCCGCGCGCACTTCATGGACGTGGACATAGCTCTCGGTGTGCAGCGGGCCCAGCAGTTCGCCGAACCGCTTGAACGTCGCGGCGATGAACTCGGCCTTCTCGTCCTTGGTGTTGGTGCCGTCGGTGATGTGGATGTCGAGCCAGACGCTGGCGAGCTTCTGCTCGGCCAGCGAGCGGCCGCCCGCGAACCAGTCGGACGCCTCGACCGTCTGCACGATGATGGCCGTGACCTTCGGGTCCTTGTGCAGGATGCCGGACGACAATTCGCTGACGGCGGCGGCGATCTCCGCTTTCGCGGGAGGAACATCCCTGGTCGATGAATACTGAACGGTGATGAGGGGCATGATCTTGTCTCCTTGAATGGCTGCCTCGTTGACAACAGGAAGCTAGACCCGCCCGCATGATTTTGGTATCTTATCTATACTGATATCAATGATAATGTATATTGATGATGACATGAGCACGCTCGACATCGAAACCGTTCAGGCATTTCTGCTGGTGGCGGAATTGCAGAACTTCACCCGCGCCGCCGAGGTGCTCGGCACCACGCAGGCCGCGGTCTCCATGAAATTGCAGCGGCTGGAGGCGACGCTGAACAAGCGTCTCGTCGAGCGCTCGCCGCGTGCTGTCCGGCTGACCGCCGAAGGCATGGCCTTCCAGAAGGACGCGAAAGCCCTGATCGATGCGCACGACCGCGCACTGAATGGCTCGCGGGCCGCGCGCAAGCAGCTCGCGCTGGGATTCAGCGATCATGCCGCCGGTCCCGAACTTGTACCGATCATGGAGCGGCTGCGGTCGCTCTCCTCCTCGCTCACCATCACCGTGCAGATCGGGTTTTCACACGACCTGCTCGATGCGTTCGATGCGGGCACACTCGATGCCGTGATCGTGCGTCCGGAAGGCAGCCATCGCGGCGGCGAAAAATTGACCGAGGATGAATTCGGCTGGTTCGCGGCACCATCGTTCAACTGGGCCGCGGGCGAGCGGCTGCCCATCGCCACGCTCGCGCCCTCCTGCGGCGTCCGCGCCATTGCGGTGCGCGCGCTCGACAAGGCGAAACTGCCGTGGACGGAGACCTTCATCGGCGGCGGCGTCACGGCGGTCGTCGCGGCCGCCGAAGCCGGACTCGGCGCGGCACCGCTCGCCCGCCGCATCGCGCCGCCCGGACTGATCGATATCGGCGCGGCCTACAAACTGCCGAAGCTCGGCAGGTCGAAAGTGATGCTCTATTCAAGAGTGAGCGACGCCGCGCAGCTTGCGGCGCTGCGCACCATCTCCGCCGCTTTCCGCAAGATCGTTCTCGCGGCGTAAGCCAATCAGTCGGATCGCCTGCGGGCTCCGACATCATCGAGCCGCTCCTCCGGAGTTTCCTCATCTCCGGGCTTCGCGAGAGGCGTGACGATGATCGCAGTCACTTCACGGCTCGCACCTTTCATTCCCCACAAGGAGAGCTGTACGGGAAAGGTCCAACGATGGGCGCGCGGAACTTTCTGCACGATCGTCGTCATCCACTGATCGCAGGCGGCATCGCTCGTAAAACAGAGCGCGCTCCAGCCTTTTGCGAAGGTGCTGGCGCGCGGCATGCCCCAGATATGCTGATAGGCGAATGGACGGCTGTAGACGGGATGATCCGGACTGTAGAACGCCGTGGCGAAAGCCAACCCGTCATCGCCGCTGACACGTTCAAGCGGCGTTTCGGAAGCCTCATGCCATGCAGCCGTCAGCACGTTGGAAGCCTCGCGATAAAAATCCCGGCCACCCGGATTGGGGTTGGCGTTCCGATAGAGCGCATACAACGGCGATGCGAGCAACGCGCACAGAAACAGGCCGCCCACCATGCTCGCAAGGTTGACCGTCTCGACGCGGGGAATCTCGAAACGCAGCGCACAGACCGCAATCACCAGCACGAAGAACAGGCCCTGGAAATGCCACGTCGCCGGCAGATCGCTGTCCAGCATTACGACGAGCAGCATCGGCAGGATGAAGCTCGTGGCGAAAATCAGCAGCAACAGCAGCAAGCCGGGTGAAAGATCTCTCAGGTTGCGCCCCCACTCCCGCCATTGCGAACGCAGCATCACCGCAAGGCTGATGGCCGGCAGGAGCAGATAGGCTGCATTGGTGAGAGCAAAAACCGCGGCGCCCTTGATCGCGTGCACGCCCTTCCGGTCGATATGCATCTCCATGGCGTAGCGAAAGGGCCCGAAATCATTCTGCCACAACCAGTAGATATGCGGCGCGATCCCGGCCAGTCCGCACAGCAGGGAAATCCACGGTGCTTTCGAGCGCAGATACCGTGCGCGGTCGGGATGAAGAATGCCGGCGACCACAAACCCCGCGAGGAGGAAGATCGAATAATATTTGCCGAGCATCGCGAGGGCGCACAAAAAGCCCGCCGCCGCCGCCCAGCCCGCCGTGCGCTCCTCGAACGAACGCAGGAAGCAATAGGTCGCCAGCGGCCACACCGCGAGCAGCACGCTGTTGGCGTTGAACTTCTCGGCATGGAATTGATAGACCGGCGTCAGCAGCAGCAGGAACAGGATCACGGCCCGCTTGTCGCCGCGCACAAAGCGGCGCGCGATCAGATCCACCGCGAACAGCGCCAGGCCGGCGTTGGCCAGCGCCAGCAGACGAAACGACCAGTCCGTCAGCGGAAACACATCCATCCAGCCGTGAGCCACCCACCCCATCAGCGGCGGATGCTTCCAGAAGCCCCAGGCGAGATACCGCCCCACGGACCACGTCTCCAGCACGTCCATGTGCAGATTGCCGTGGATGCAGGCGATGCAGAAAATCAGCGTCGAGAGCGCGACGAAACCAAGAAGCGACGCAGGAATGGACCAGCCGGTCTCGATGCCATCGAGCCAGCGGGCAATGCCTGCACGGACGCCACGGAAGCGGGGAACCAGATGCGGAGGAGTGTCCACGACAGCCAACAAATAAGGGAATACCGTCCCAGTGCTAGATGTTTCGCGGCGGCCTGACAAGCGGCCTTCGATTTTAGCCCTCACACTCCCTTAAACCGTCGGCAGGCTGGCAAACCCCCCTTCCGCTCCGCGAATCCGCAGTTCATCCTCCCGCGCGTCCCACTCCTCGATCCGGGTGACGTGGGCGAAGGACGGTCCATGCCGGCACGCCTCGGCCATCGCGGCGACGGCCTGCGGCGATCCGGCGATCACCATTTCGACCTCCCCGCCCCGGCGGTTGCGCACCCATCCCTCCACCCCGAGACCCTCGGCGGTGTCCTGCGCCCAGGCCCGGAAGCCGACCCCCTGCACCCGTCCATGAACGAGAAGATGTCTGATCGTCCCTGCCATCCGCGATCCCGTTTCTGTGAGGCTGAGCGTCTGTAACAAGACTGTCATGGACAGAAATTACACCGGACGCGCTTGTTTTCACCCCCTCAGGAGAATTTCATGCGCGCCCGCGTTTCGCTGCCGCTCAGCCTTGCCATTGCCGCTCTCATCTCCGCTGTTTCCTCCGCAAGCCATGCCGCCAACGCGACGCCGCACAACCTGATCCTGTTTGTGCCGGATGGCCTGCGCGCGCTGAAAGTCACGCCCGAGACCGCGCCCGCGATGGCGGCACTGCGCGACGCCGGCGTGAACTTCAAGAACCCCCACTCGCTGTTTCCGACCTTCACCATGCCGAACTCCTCAGGGATGGCGACCGGGCATTATCTCGGCGACACCGGCGTCTATAGCAACACGATCTACTCCGGTTATCCGGTCGGCGCCGCGCATGGCAGCATGACGCCGTTTCTGGAAAACGATCCGGTGCTCGGCGACGTCGACGATCATTTCGGCGGCAATTATCTCAACGAGGAAACGATCCTCGCGGCCGCCCGCCGCGCCGGGTTCTCCACCGCCGCGATCGGCAAACTCGGCCCCACGCTGATGTTCGATCACACCGAGCGCAGCGGCGCCAAGACCATCGTCATCGACGACCAGACCGGCGCGGCGAAGGACGGCAAGGATCTCGGCATTCCGCTCTCCGACGATGTGAAGAAGGCATTGGAGTCCGCGAACCTGCCGGTGAAGGCTCCTTCGCGCGGCGAGAACGGCAAGGCCGGAAATTCCGAGAAGGCCGGTACCACGGTCGCCAATATCGACCAGCAGCAATATTTCACCGACGTTGTGACCAAGGCCGTGCTGCCGATGTTCAAGGCGCGCAACAAGCCGTTCGTGCTTGTGCTGTGGTCGCGCGACCCCGACGGCACGCAGCACAATCAGGGCGACAGCCTCGGGCAATTGACGCCGGGCATCAACGGTCCCACCTCACTTGCCGCGATCAGGAACGCCGACAACAACCTCGCGCAGGTCCGGCAGGCCCTCAAGGATCTCGGCCTCGAAGCCACCACCAACATCGTCGTCTCGGCGGACCACGGCTTCTCGACCATCTCGAAGGACAGCAAGACCAGCGACGCCGCCAAGGGCGAATATAAAGACGTGCCCAAGGGCCAGTTGCCACCGGGCTTCGTCGCGCTCGATCTCGCCCGAGCGCTCGATCTTCCGCTGCTCGATCCCGACAGCAGCAACGCTCCCGTCGCGGCGAACACCTATCCCCGCCTCGGCAACGGCCTGCTCGGCAAGGATGCGGCCCATCCCGCCGCTATCGTCGCGGCCAATGGCGGCTCGGACCTCGTCTACATTCCCGGCACCGGCAAGAAAGGCAAAAAGCCGAACAAGGCGCTGGCGCGCAAGATCGTCTCGGCACTCCTGAAGCAGGATTACGTCAGCGGCCTGTTCGTGCATGACGAGCTTGGCCGCATTCCCGGTACGCTGCCGTTGTCCGCCATCAACCTGAAGGGCGCGGGCGTCACGCCGCATCCGGCGATCGTCATCAACTTCCGGTCCTACGCCACCGATTGCGGCGATCCGCTGCTGTGCGGCATCACCGTCTGCGACACGCGCCTTCAGCAGGGTCAGGGCATGCACGGCAATTTCAGCCGCGCCGACACCATGAATTTCATGGCGGCGATCGGTCCCGATTTCAAAACCGGTTATGTCGATGCCCTGCCCGCCAGCAATGCCGATGTCGGCATGACGATCGCGCAGATCCTCGGCCTGCGCTCGACCGCCAATGGCGGATTGATCGGCCGCGTGCTCTCGGAGGCGATTCCGAACGGCATCACGCCGAAGGCCGCCGTCACCAGCCGGTTGATTTCGAAGCCCGGCGACAACGGGCTGCGGACCGTGGTGCAGTATCAGCGCGTGCTTGGTCAGCGTTATTTCGACGTCGCGGGTTTCCCCGGCCGCACGCTCGGGCTTGACCCGGTCGATACCGCCGGGAAATCGGACAAGAAGCACGCGAACGCGACGCGCTGACCTTCCGTCGCGCTCTGGCACTCCAAAAAGAAAACGCCGGATCGGCTGAACCGATCCGGCGTTTTTGTCATTCGAAATGGCGCGGTGCTATGTCGCGAGGTCGATCACAGCCGGGAGCGAAGCCACCAGCGGCAACGTCGCGGCGCCGATCAGGCAGGCAGCGACCAGGGTTTTCAGGACGCGATTGCTGCGGCGCTTGCCGCGCATCTGCGCCGCGATCCATTCCAGCACTTCGATATTGACACCGACCGCGGTGGTCGGCGCCCAGCTTTCGATCGCGGTCTCCGGTTGCAGCGCGACCGAGCGCGGCGGCACCGGCAGGCCGGAGGCGGCGGCGGCGTGATGGACCACCGCCTTGGCCAGAAGGTCGTCGAACAGGCCATCGTCGGAGCGATCCGCACCGGCTTCGCCGATCTGGAAAAGCGTTTCGACCTCGGCCCGGCTGACCGGAACGTCGCGCACACCGGCGGCGGTCAGGATGCGCGCGCACCATGCGGCGTCATCGGCGTCGAGCGAACGGGAGAAATGAATGCGGCCCAGCGTGGTCGGTCCTTCCCCGGTGATCACCCCGTCCCGCACCATGCCCAGCGCGCTGACGGCTGAGGCTCGGGCGGCATCGCTTTGCAGCGTTTCAACCTGACGGATGAGTTCGGAGAGATCGGCGGGGCTGTCCTGGATAGACATGACACTAAAACTCGCTGGGTACTTCCGTAGCATTTGCTGACGGGGCTTAACGTTGCGTTAATGAACGGCCGGGCGGCCACTCATCGCACGCCGGGCTTGCGTTTTAGTCACACTCACCGGCTGCAAGGTTCATATCGCAAGCCGGATAGGCGCGCGTTGGGCAACGCCGGGGCTAATTCAGGGCATTTGAATAAAAACACGCAGTCGTGTTGTTTCAAATTGTTACGCACGACTAGAATGGCCTTGCTCCGATAAAGCGCAGAGAAGAAGGATATTGTCCTTTTCGCCGCACCATTTCGTTTATCTGGCCAGAGGCCTATATCGGAGAGGCCTTTTTTCAAGAAACCACGACATGAGGACGTCACGATGACTTTATCGATTGGTGCCAAGGCCCCCGATTTCGAAGCTGACAGCACCGAAGGACACATCAGCTTCCACAAATGGCTCGGCGATAGCTGGGGCCTGTTCTTCTCCCATCCGAAGGATTTCACGCCGGTCTGCACGACGGAGCTCGGCGCTGTCGCCCGCCTCAAGCCGGAATTCGACAAGCGCGGCATCAAGCTGATCGGCATCAGCGTCGATCCGACCGACAAGCATCACCTCTGGGCCAAGGACATCGAGGAGACGCAGGGCGTCGCCCCGAACTACCCGCTGATCGCGGACGTCGATTTCAAGGTCGCCAAGCTCTACGGCATGCTGCCGGAAAGCACCTCAGGCGACGTCAGCAAGCGCACCCCGGCAGACAACCAGACCGTTCGCAACATCTTCGTGATCGGACCGGACAAGACCATCAAGACGGTCCTGATCTACCCGATGAGCACCGGCCGCAACTGGCAGGAAGTGCTGCGCATCATCGACTCGCTTCAGCTCACCGCCAAGCACGGCGTCTCGACCCCCTCCGACTGGAAGCAGGGCGAGGACGTGTTCTTCTCCGCCGCCGTTCCGGAGGAAGAGGCCAAGAAGAAGTTTCCGAAAGGCTGGAAGTCGCCGAAGCCCTACTTCCGCATCGTCGAACAGCCGAAGTAAGTCGCTTTCAATAGACGGGGAAAAAGGAGCGCCAGGGCGCTCCTTTTTTGTCTGGCGCGTTAAAAGACGAGATGCCGTTCCTGTCCACGCCCCAGACCGGACATTCGATGAATGTATCCTCGCCCGTCATCGTCTGGTTTCGCGACGATCTGCGCCTGTCCGATCATGCCGCGCTGATCGCGGCACGGGATGCGGGGGCGACGCTGATCTGTCTTTATATCCTCGACGATACGGAGACCGGAAAGCACGGTCACCGCTCGCCCGGCGCAGCCGCGAAATGGTGGCTGGCGAATTCGCTGCGCGCGCTGGATGCGGACCTGAAAGAGCTCGGCCAGCACCTTGTACTGCGCAAGGGCGATGCGCGTGAGATTCTGCCGCAGCTTGCGCGCGAGACACGTGCAAAGGCGGTGTTCTGGATCGACAGCGAGATCCCGGCGGATACTGCATGCGCCCGCGACGTCGCCAAGACTCTGAATGAGATCGGTGTCGAGACGCATGTCAGCGCGAGCGATCTGCTCGCGTCTCCGCAAAGCATCCGCAACAAGGAAGGCAACGGCCTTCGCGTGTTCACGCCGTTCTGGAAGCGCGTGCGGGCGCAAGGCCAGCCGCCCCGCCCGCTCGCCGCGATCAAGAAACTGCCGACGCCTGTGACATCGCTCAAGAACGAGAGTTTGAAAGACTGGCAACTCGAACCCGCGCGCCCCGACTGGGCGGGCGGCTTCAGGGAAACATGGACGCCGGGAGAGACTGGCGCGCACGAGCGGCTGCACGATTTTCTCGACGGCGCGATCAAGGGCTATGCCGAGGGCCGCGATTTTCCGGAAAAGGATCACGCCTCGCATCTGTCGCCGCATCTGCGGTTCGGCGAAATCTCGCCGCGACAGGTTTTCCATGCCGCGCGCTTCGCCGCCGAACGACATCCCGCGCTGTCCCGCGACGTAGAGAAATTCCTGTCCGAACTCGGCTGGCGGGAATTCTGCCGCCACCTGCTGTTCGATCATCCCGATCTGCACCGGCGCAATCTGCAATCCGCGTTCGACGATTTTCCGTGGCGGCGCGATACGAAAGCGTTGCGCGCATGGCAGCAAGGCCGCACCGGCTATCCCATCGTCGATGCGGGCATGCGCGAGCTTTGGCATACCGGCGCTATGCAGAACCGCATCCGCATGGTGACGGCGTCGTTTCTGGTGAAGCATCTCCTGCTCGACTGGCGCGACGGCGAAAAATGGTTCTGGGATACGCTGGTCGATGCCGACCCCGGCAGTAATCCCGGCAACTGGCAATGGGTCGCGGGCTGCGGCGCGGATGCGGCACCCTACTTCCGCATCTTCAATCCGATTTTACAGGGCGAGAAATTCGATCCGGACGGCGCCTATGTCGCGCACTGGGTGCCGGAGCTTGCGAAGCTGCCGCCTCCGCTGATCCACAAGCCCTGGGAGGCAACGCCGATGGAGCTTGCAGCCGCTGGCGTCACGCTCGGCAAGACGTATCCCGCGCCGATCGTCGATCACAAGGCCGCGCGCGAACGCGCGCTGGCGGCCTATCGTAAAACGCGAGACTAGCTTCCCGGCGAGACTTCCGGTTTCGGTTCAGGCTTGTTCACCAGAAACACGCCGGCCGCGCAGATCGCCATGCCGATGATGCCGAGAACATCCAGCCGCTCGTTGAACAGCACGAACGCCATCAGCGCCGTGGTCGCGGGCACGAGATAAAACAGGCTCGCGACCTGCGTCGCCGCCGCGCGCCGGATCAGCCAGTACAGCACGCTGATCGAGCCGATCGACAGCGCGACCACGAGCCAGCTCACGCCGAGGATGAATTCCGCGCTCCAGTTCACAACGCGCGTCTCGAACAGCCACGCGCCGATGGCATAGAGAATGCCGCTGGTAACGAACTGGATGGTGTTGCCGGTGCGCCAGTCGATATTGCCGCAGAAGCGTTTCTGATACAGCGTGCCGATGGTGATGCTGACCAGCGCCACGCAGGTCGCGAACCAGCCCCACCCGATCTCGCCCGCCATCGGGCGGGATTTCAGCACCAGCAGCACGCCGACGAGGCCGAGCAGCAGCCCGCCCCATTGCAGCGGCGTCACGCGCTCGCCGAGCCAGCGGTTGGCGAGCGTCGAGGTGAGGATCGGCTGCAATCCCGGAATCAGCGCCGACAGGCCGGCGGGCACATGATGGTAGATCGCAAAGGAGACGCCCGCGAGATAGAACCCGTGGATCAGCAGGCCCGCCACCGCGCTGTGCGCGGCTTCCCTCGGGCTCGGCCATTTCGGCCGCCAGATCGCGATGATGATCGCGAGCAGCACCACGACATAGGCCATGCGGATGGTGAGGAAGGTCAAGGGCTCCGCGCCCGAGACGGCATACTTCGTGCCGATGAAGCCCGAGCTCCACAGCACGACAAATACCGCCGGCGCCGCGCGCGCGGCCAGATCGTCCCATCTCTCTTTCATTTGCCGTTCTGATTGCCCGAACCTATGCTGGGGCGCAATCAATCAATATGCGGGGCGCACGGTCCCCGCGTAACAAAAGCGTCACCTGTTGTTTTCAAGGATCACTCACCATGGACGTTCGCGCCGCTCTCGCCACCGCTCCCGGCAAACCGCTGGATATCGTCACCGTGCAGCTCGAAGGCCCGCGCGAGGGCGAGGTCATGGTCGAGATCAAGGCGACCGGCATCTGCCACACCGACGAATTCACGCTGTCGGGCGCGGACCCCGAGGGGCTGTTTCCCGCCATCCTCGGCCATGAAGGCGCGGGCATCGTCGTCGATGTCGGCAAGGGTGTGACCAGCGTGAAGAAGGGCGACCACGTCATTCCGCTCTACACGCCGGAATGCCGCCAGTGCCCCTCGTGTCTGTCGCGCAAGACCAACCTCTGTACCGCGATCCGCGCGACACAGGGTCAGGGCCTGATGCCGGACGGCACCTCGCGCTTCTCGTTTCAAGGCAAGCCGGTGCATCACTACATGGGCACCTCGACATTCGCGAACTACACCGTGCTGCCGGAAATCGCGGTCGCCAAAATCCGCGAGGACGCGCCCTTCGACAAGGTCTGTTATATCGGCTGCGGCGTCACCACCGGCATCGGCGCGGTCATCAACACCGCCAAGGTGGAGCAAGGCGCGAAGGCCATCGTGTTCGGCCTCGGCGGCATCGGGCTCAACGTGCTGCAAGGGCTGCGGCTCGCGGGCGCCGACATGATCATCGGCGTCGATCTCAACAACGACCGCAAGGCGTGGGGCGAACGCTTCGGCATGACGCATTTCGTCAACCCGAAAGAGATCGGCAAGGACCTCGTGCCCTATCTCGTTGACATGACGAAATCCGGCGCGGACCAGATCGGCGGCGCGGATTATACGTTCGACTGCACCGGCAATGTCACGGTGATGCGGCAGGCGCTGGAATCCTGCCATCGCGGCTGGGGCCAGTCGATCGTGATCGGCGTCGCCCCCGCAGGCGCGGAAATCTCGACGCGCCCGTTCCAGCTCGTGACCGGCCGCGTCTGGAAGGGCACCGCCTTCGGCGGCGCGCGCGGACGCACCGACGTGCCGAAGATCGTCGACTGGTACATGCAGGGCAAGATCCAGATCGATCCGATGATCACCCACGTGATGCCGCTCACCGACATCAACAAGGCGTTCGACCTGATGAAACGGGGCGAATCGATTCGCGGCGTGGTGACGTTCTAGGACCCATCGTCCCGGTTATGCGTTATCACACGAATGAAATTCCGCGGTAGCTACAGGACAATGAGCATGAAACCTGCCCTCGCCTGCGCGATAGTCCCGGTTTTTTGTTTTGCTCTCGGCGGCACGCTTGCTCATGCGCAATCCGCCGAAGCCAGCCCCGCCGGATTCGACTGCGCCAAGGCGAATACGCGGATCGAGAAGATCGTCTGCGGCAACCCAACGCTTGCCATGCTCGACCGCGAAACCACCCGCGTTCTGACACTGACACGTGAGGACGCCAGCGTCTCGCAGCCGAACATCCTCAAGGATCAGGACAACTGGCTCAAGCAGCGCAACGAATGCCTGTCTTCGACAGACAGAGAGCGATGCCTCGCGGACTCCTATGTCGGCCGGATCAGCGCGTTGCGCGCCGATTCACCTACCGCACGGGCGGCAAAAGCCGGTATCAGTCTCGGGCCGTTCAACGCCGAATGCGACAACGGCAACGCATCGCTGACCGTGGTCTTCGTGAACAGCAAGCCCAGCTATGCCTATGTCGCGGGCCGGAAGGACGCCATCGTCCTGAAGCAGGCGCTGTCGGGGTCCGGCGCGCGTTATGAAGCGCAATATCCGAAAGGCCAGGCCCGGCTGTGGAACAAGGGCAATGCCGCGCAGATTGCATTGCCGGGCGGCAGGGACATGAGTTGCACGATGACGCCCGCCGGCAAATAGGACGGTTCAGAAATCCTCAGGGCATGGATCGGCGATCTTCCACAGATCCGGCCCGTTCCTGATCTTCTTCATGGTGGTGGTGAGTCCGCCGTTGCGGCGAATCCAGTCCTTCACCGGCTGCGGGTAGTACGACATCAATTCCGATGTCCCCTCCACGCTCGTGACCTTGATGCCGAAGGTGAAGGACTTGTCGTAATAGGCCTCGTGTAGCCCGATGCTGGCGCGCGGCGTCACGCAGATCTTGCTGTTCGGCACGATGCCGAACACCAGCGTGCAGGCGGAATTGCAGATGCCGTCGATGACGACGCGCTCGCCCTTGGCGCGGATACGCTCGTACTTGGCCTTGTATTCCTCGACGTAACCGCCGTGATCGCGCGTGATGCGCAACGTCGCGTGCGCAGGCACCACGCCCGCGGCAACGACCGCCAAAACCAGACCCGACAGACCACGCATCAAGGAAACGATTCCACCCCGCCGTGCGAACGCCACGGCAAATGACGACAGGACTCTGGCGGGAGTGTGTTTGCATTCCGTTAATCATGCCTGCTTGCCGCAAGGAATACAGGGCCATGAAAACGCTGGGGAAATTTCCAGCCTACGTCCAAGTGCCACCGGGGCTTGCTTAACGAAAGGTATCTGTGTTGCGGATTAACCCGGCTTTTGGATCAAATTTTCAGAAAGTTCCACATGGTAGAGATTCCCGGTGACCTTGAATGACAAGGGAGGAAGCGATGGCCGTTTTCAAACGAGAGGCGCGCAAGACGCGTCACAAAACCCAGATGGGAGTCTGGCTGACACTCGATGGCGGCTTCGCCAAGCGGCCATGCACCATTGTCGATCTGTCCGCGACCGGCGCACGTCTCGCCGTGGAAAACGGCGGCAAGCTCGGCAGCAGGATCGCGCTCGCGATGACCAAGGACGTACGCAAGCTCACCCCCTGCCGTCTCGTCTGGCAGCGCGGCAACGAGATCGGCGTGGAGTTCGTTCAGGCGGCGCTCTGAACACGGCTGTCCGCGACCGCTAGTCCTCGGTCGCCTTGAAGCGGCTCATGTTCTTCAACACGAACGGCGCGATCAAGGCGATCAGGGCGACGCCGAGCAGCGTCGCCGAGATCGGGCTTTGCACCAGCGTCACCGGATCGCCGAGGCTGATCGACAGCGCGCGCCGCAACTGGCTTTCCGCGAGCGGGCCGAGGATCAATCCCACCACCACGGGCGCGATCGGGAAATCGTAGCGCCGCATCAGAAAGCCCATCACGCCGAAGCCAGTGAGCATGGTCAGTTCGACCACCGAAGGCTTCGCCGCAATCGTGCCCATGGTCGCGAACACGAGAATGCCCGCGTAGAGCCATGGCTGCGGGATCGCCAGCAACCGGACCCAGAGGCCGACCAGCGGCAGGTTCAGCACCAGGAGCATCGTGTTGGCGATGAACAGGCTCGCGATCAGGCCCCACACCAGATCGGGCCGTTCCGCGAACAACAGCGGCCCCGGATTCAATCCATATTGCTGGAAGCCCGCCAGCATCATCGCCGCCGTCGCCGATGTCGGCAGGCCGAGCGTCAACAGCGGCACCAGCGTGCCGGCGGCGGAAGCGTTGTTCGCGGCCTCCGGTCCCGCCACGCCTTCGATCGCGCCCTTGCCGAACTCCTCGGGATGCGCGGTCAGACGGCGCTCGGCCGAATAGGACAGGAAGGTCGGAATCTCCGCCCCGCCCGCAGGTAGCGCGCCGATGGGGAAACCGAAGCCGAAGCCGCGCAGCCACGGCTTCCACGAACGCTTCCAGTCTTCCCTGGTCATCCAGAGCGAGCCGCGCACGGCCTCGACCTTCTCCTCGGCCTGATGCCGCCGCGAAACGACGTAGAGCGCCTCGCCGACCGCGAACAGGCCGACCGCGAGCGTCGTCACCTCGACGCCGTCGAGCAATTCCGGCACGCCGAACGCCAGACGCGGCTGCCCGGTGAGTTTGTCGATGCCGACAAGGCCGAGCGTGAGACCAATGAACAGGCTCGTCAGTCCACGCACCGGCGAGTCGCCGAACGTCGCCGAGACGGTGACGAACGCCACCACCATCAGGGCAAAGTAATCCTCCGGCCCGAACTTGACCGCGATGTCCACGAGGTAAGGCGCGACGAACGCGAGACCGATGGTCGCCAGCGTGCCCGCCACGAACGACCCGATCGCCGCTGTCGCCAGCGCCGGGCCGCCGCGCCCGGCCTTGGCCATCTTGTTGCCCTCGAGCGCCGTCGCCATGGATGCGCTTTCGCCCGGCGTGTTGATGAGGATCGCCGTGGTCGAACCGCCATACATGCCGCCATAATAAATGCCCGCGAACATGATCAGTGAACCGCCCGGATCGAGCTTGTAGGTCACCGGCAGCAGCAGCGCGACGGTGAGCGCGGGGCCGATGCCCGGCAACACGCCGACCGCCGTGCCGAGGAATACGCCGATCAGCGCGAACAGGAGGTTCATCGGCTGAAGGGCGACGACCATTCCGTGAGCCAGCGCGGCGAATGTATCCATCCCAAAAACCTCTGGCTGACGATCTAGAAAAGCAGGCGTTCGAGCGGACCCGCCGGAAGGCTGAGCGTGAGAAGACGGCTGAAGGCGATATAAATGACGGTGCCGATGACGAAACCGATGGCGAGATCGGTGAGGATGGCGCGGCGTCCAAACGCCGTGGAGGTCGCCGCGAACAGCACGGTCATCGCCGGAATGAATCCGCCGCCCCAGCCGATGATCGCGATCATCGCCGCGAGGCCCGTAAGCACAAGCAGGACAGGACGGAAGTCCATGTCCTCACGCTCGGGACAATCACCACGCAATGCGTTGACCAGATTGCCGATCGCCAGCACGCCGAGACCTGCCGCGATCACGAGAGGGATCGCCTCGGGCCCCATGCCGTAGGTGACATTCGCCTGAATGCCCATCGCATCGACAACGAGCACCATTGCAAGCAATGCCAACGCCGCGGCGATGGCGACGCCTGCCCGATCCACCCCGCGCCGCGCGGGTGTCGTCTCCTGCGCGCCGCTGTCCGTCATCATGATTTCACGAGGCCGATGGACTTCAGAACCCCGTTCACGCGCACCGTCTCCTTTTTCAGGAAATCGGCGAACGCATCGCCGGGCAGATAGGCGTCCTCCCAGCCTTTCTGGGCCAGCACTTCCTTCCACGCCTGCGACTTCACGAGACGGTCGATGGCGTCCGCCAGAACCTTCTTCTGCTCGGGCGTGATTCCGGGCGGAGCGACGACCGAACGCCAGTTCGCCAGAACGAGATCAATCCCCTGCTCCTTGAAGGTCGGGATGTCGATGCCGGGCCGCCGTTCGCTCGAGGTGATGCCGATGGCGCGGAGCTTGCCGGATTTGATCTGACCTTCGTACTCGCTATAGCCGGAGATGCCCGCCGTCACCTTGCCGCCGAGGATCGCGGCGAGCGACTCGCCGCCACCGGAGAACGGCACGTAATTCACCTTGGCCGCATCGGCGCCCACAGCACCCGCGAGCAACGCCGCCATGATGTGATCGATGCCGCCCGCCGATCCGCCCGCGAACGTCACCTTCGCGATGTTCGCCTTCAGCGCATCCCCGAGATCCTTGACGGTCTTGATCGGCGAATTGGCCGGAACGACGATCACCTGATACTCGTCGGTGAGCCGCGCGATCGGCGTCACCTGATCGAGCGTGACCGGCGACTTGTTCATCGCCAGCGCGCCCACCATGACGAAGCCGTTCACCATCAACTGGCTGCCGTCGCCCTTCGCCGAATTGACGAATTGCGCGATGCCGACGGAACCGCCTGCGCCGCCGACATTGGTAACCTGCACGCTGCGGGCGATGCCCGCCGCGACCAGTGCCTGCTGCATCGAACGCGCGGTCTGGTCCCAGCCTCCGCCCGGATTGGCGGGCGCCATGATCTTCAGTTCCAGCGGCTGCTGCGCATGGGTCGGGAGCGCAAGAATTCCCAGACCCACGGTGGCGACAGCACCAAGAAAATATCTCCGGGTCGGGTTTCGACCAGACTTCATGGGTGTTCCTCCTGTCGCGACCGCGCCGTCTCCGGTTCAGGATCACGTGCTCACGACATATCGCCGCTATATCTAGCCGGAAAAATCGCCGCTGTCCAGAAAGGCTTGGCCGCCGGCACGATTATCTGCGCCACGACTGGCAGGACATATCGTGGGCACGGGCGGACTTGTTGATGAGTGCCGGATGGCGCGCTCCGAGAGATTCGAACTCCCGACCCTCGGAATCGAAATCCGATGCTCTATCCAGCTGAGCTAGGAGCGCGTCTGTACACGGTAGTAAATTAGACCCCCGGCGGGCGCAAGCGCGGGCGGTACCGCCACCCGCCCCGGAGCGATGAAACTTCCCGTGGATGTTCAGCCAAGCGTGAACATCATTCCGCTTGTGGGGCACTCTGAACCAGCGCAGACTTTGCGCCCGCCTTCAGGTTCAGGATCATCCCCCATGTCCCACGTGGATCACCCCACCTCCTCCAAGGCCGTTGCCGTCCTTCGCGTCACCAGCGGCAATTTCCTCGAGATGTTCGATTTCTTCCTGTTCGGATTTTACGCCACCTACATCGCGGCGGCCTTCTTTCCCTCCCACAACGAATTCACCTCGCTGCTCGCGACCTTCATGACTTTCGGCGCGGGCTTCCTGATGCGGCCGCTCGGCGCCATCGTGCTCGGCGCCTATATCGACAAGGTCGGTCGCCGAATCGGCCTGATCGTCACGCTGTCGATCATGGCGGCCGGCACCGTGCTGCTCGCCTTCACGCCGAGCTACGCCAGCATCGGCATCCTTGCGCCCTTCCTTGTTTTGATCGGCCGGCTGCTGCAAGGCTTTTCCGCCGGCGTCGAACTCGGCGGCGTGTCGGTCTATCTCGCCGAGATCGCACCGCCCAACCAGAAGGGCTTCTATGTCGCCTGGCAATCCGGCAGCCAGCAGGTCGCCATCATCGTCGCGGCCCTGATCGGCTACACGCTCAACCGCACGCTTGCGGTGCAGGCGATCCACGACTGGGGCTGGCGCATCCCATTCCTGATCGGTTCCCTGATCGTGCCCTTCATCTTCGTGCTCCGACGCAAGCTGGAGGAGACCGGAGAATTCCTCGCCCGCACGCATCACCCGACCATACAGGAAATCCTCGCCTCGCTGACGTCGAGCTGGCGCATCGTCATTCTCGGCATGATGCTTGCGGTGATGACGACGGTGTCGTTCTATCTCATCACCGTCTACACCCCGACCTTCGGCAAGAGCGTCCTCAAGCTCTCGATCACGGACTCGCTGATCGTGACGTTCGCGATCGCGCTCTCGAACCTGTTCTGGCTGCCGGTCATGGGCGCGCTGTCGGATCGTATCGGACGAAAGCCGATTTTAGCCGGAATCACCATCCTGACCATCCTGACCGCCTACCCCGCGATGTCATGGCTGGTCGCAAATCCATCCTTCGCCCGCATGCTGGAGGTGGAACTCTGGCTGTCGTTCCTGTACGGCAGTTACAACGGCGCGATGGTGGTCGCGCTGACGGAGGTCGTGCCCGCCAGCGTGCGCACCGTCAGCTTCTCGCTGTGCTACAGCCTTGCGACCGCATTGTTCGGCGGTTTCACGCCCGCTGTATCCACCGCATTGATCGAACTGACCGGCGACAAGGCCGCGCCCGCGATGTGGATGACAGCCGCCGCCGTTTGCGGCCTTGCCGCCACGCTGCTGATCTACGGACGAAAGGCCAAAGTGCTCAGTCCGGTCGCGCCTTGATTGCACCTCAGGCGTGAACCAAACCATAAACCTCGGGCAAAGGCGCAACGGTTCCTTAACGCCACCGTCAATTCGGGGTTCGGAAACATGCTCCGCTGGCATAACCTGCCGGCGGAGGCCGCCCATGATCCATCTCGTCAAGGTCGCTGATGTGCTCGCCGCCAATATCGGCGTGCGCGCGCCCGCCACGATCGACACCAGCGACAAGGATGCCACGAGCTATTGGGCCTACCGGCTCAACGTCTCGCCGCAGGATCTCGCCGACGCGATCGCGAAGGTCGGCCCTTCGGTCGCCGCCATCCGCCAGCACCTCAACACCTGAGGGCTGCCTCGCCGCCTACAGCGCCGCGCGCTTGTCGAACCTCGCCAACCGCGACAGCAGATAATCGACTTCGGAGCGCGCCGCGGGCGTCAGGCTCGATCCCGGCTTGCGTTGCGCATCGGACGCCAAGAGGCCGCGCTTCTTCAGAACATATTTGCGCACCGCAAGACCCACGCCCTGCTGCTGCTCGTAGCGCACCAGCGGCAGGTGCGCGTCGAACAGATCGTGCGCCGCATCGCGCTTGCCGTCCTTCGACAGCCGCACGACATCGACCAGCATGTCGGGGAACGCATAACCCGTCATCGCGCCGTCCGCGCCCCGCTCCATCTCGAAATCGAGGAACAATCCGCCATTGCCGGTGAGGATCGACAGCGGCCGCAGCGATCCGTCCTTCTGGAAGTTGCGCAGCGCGGTGATCTTCTCGAGACCCGGCCAGTCCTCATGCTTGAGCATGACGCAGGACGGGTTCTCGGAGACGATGCGCTTGATGACGGCAGGCGTCATCACAACAGACAGCGTCAGCGGATAATCCTGCAAAACCCATGGCACGTCGCCGCCGATCGCCTCAACCGCCTGACGGAAATAAGTGACGATCTGGTCGTCGGTGCGCAGCGACGGCACCGGCGCGATCATCACCGCCGCCGCACCGGCATCCATCGCGCCGCGCGCGAGCGAACGCATCGCGGCAAATCCCGGCGCGGAGACGCCGACGATCACCTGCCTGTTGCCCGCGCGCTTGATGAAGCGCGACGCCACCGCGAGGGATTCCTCGCCATCGAGCTTCGGCGCTTCGCCCAGAATGCCGAGGACGGTGACACCGGCGCAGCCGACCTCGCCATAGAAATCGCTGAGGCGATCGATCGAGCCTTCATCGATCCGGCCGTCATCGTGGAACGGCGTGGGCGCAATGGTGAACGTGCCGCTGGCGGCAGAAGTAAGTTTCATGGCGATCTCGGCAGAATTCGAAAAGGAAGGATGGTTCCCAAGCGTTAGCACATTTGAACGGCCGGGGAACCCGCCGGTTGCGCATATCCGAATAGTGGAAAGGTCACGATATCAGGAACTGTCATCCTTCGGCGTGGTTGCCTTCTCAAGTCATCAACGAGGGAGATGAATCATGATTGTTGACCGGGATCCGAACGATCTGGCGCGGAATCAGGAGGAATGGCGCCGCCGTCAGACACTGGACAACGAATTGCAGGCCGATCCGGAACTCGCGGAAGGCTCTGCGGGCGGCAGCCGAATTGCATTGTTCGCCATTGCCGTTCTCGCGATCCTCGGCGTCGTGCTTTACGGATTGAACAGCACCTCGCCGACCGACTCCGCCAGCAATCCGCCGGCCCAGACGACAGCCAGCGGCACGACGTCACCAGGCAAGATGTCTCCGAACAGCAATCCGGGCCAGACCACGGGCTCGGCGCCTGCCCCGGCGCCTCAGACCATGCCGCCGCCAGCGGCCAGCCCGTCGCCGGGTAATGCCGCGCCCGGCAGCAATGGACCTGCCGGTGAATCGGGCAGCGAGTAACCACCAGACCCCCGCCCCATCCGGGGCGGGGTCTATTTTTCGTCGAACAGGCGGTTGAGGTCGGCGTACTTCGCGGCATGGGCGAACTCGCCGAACTCGCCCTTCTCCAGAATTTCATGCGCGGCGCGTTGCACCGCGCCCCATGCGGCGCGCGCCATCGCACCGCCGACGCTGATCCGCCGCACGCCGAGTTCCGCCAGTTCCATCACGCTCAGGCCCGGCGCGCCCATCAGGATGTTCACGGGCCTGGGCGCAACCGCCTTCACCACTTCGGCGACTTGCTCCCGTTTGGTGACACCGGGCGCATACAGACATTCCGCGCCAGCCTCGGAATAAGCCACTAGACGACGGATCACCTTGGCAAGATCGGTCTCGCCCGTGAGGAAGCCCTCACAGCGACCGATCAGCATCACATCATGCCCGCTGGCGTCGATGGCGCTGCGCGCGGCCACGACACGCTCGACGGCTTCATGAAAATCATAAAGCGGCTGGCGGGCATCGCCGGTCGCATCTTCGATGGAGAGACCGGCCACGCCGGTCTCGATGCAGCGGCGGACATTGGTGGCTACCCCTTGCGGCGTTTCGGCAAATCCGCTCTCGAAATCCGCGTTCACCGGCAGGTCGGTCGCCGCGCACAGCACCGACAGATGCGACAAGACGTCCTCGCAGGTCACCTTGTTGTCCGGCCGTCCCTGCGACCACGCATAACCGGAGCTGGTGGAGGCGAGCGCCTTGAAACCCATCGCGGCGAACAGCCGGGCGCTGCCGACATCCCAGGGATTGGGCAGAACGAAACAGCCGCTGTCATGCAGACGGCGGAAAATGGTGCGTTTGCGGTCCAGCGACATCGGCATTCCGGTGCTCTCTCCCTGTCTGTCCGAGCTATATCATGGCGAATGCGCAGTTGACATCCGCCAGCAAGATTCGGCGTAATCGCTGCGCTTTTGGAAGGCTTTCAGGACTGGGGCGATTCATGTTGCGATCATTGATGCTGGCGGGTGTGGCGCTGATCTCGGCGGCCTCCATGGCGATGGCCTATGACATCAAGCCGAAAACGCCGGACACCGCGTTTTCCGGAAAACTGCGTCCCGATATCATCGGCATTTCCAGCAGCGACGACGCCGCGAAGGTCGGCGGCGCGTTCGAGGCCTATCTGAAGGATTTCCCGAACGCCAAACCGCAGGCCACCCAGCAGAGGTTCGGCAGCACCGGCGTGACCTATGCCACGTTGATGAGATTCGATACCCCCGCCAGCAAGGACCATGGCGCGGAATCGATGGAGGCGCACTTCACCTCGCCCGCGAGCGGCAATTTCGCCTATTACATCGCCCGCGATCTCGGCTTCGCCAGGGACAAGCAGCCCACGCAGCAGGAGATGATCCAGCGCGTGACCGAGAAATACGGCAAGCCCACCGCGATCGGAGACGGCCGGCTGTATTATTTCTACAAGGGTGGAAAAATCGTCTCGGTGAAGCAGAAGTATACGCCCGAGGGGGCCGTGACCGCGCTCAACGACCCGATCAATCCGAAGGCCGCCGTTGCGCTCAATGATTCAAACGGTCGTGGCAGTTGCGTCGCGGTGCTGAAGCATGCTCAGGCCGAGCCGGAGAAATCGCTCGATCAGCTTGCCAGAGATACAAAGAGCGCCAACTGCGACGCGCTTCTCGACGTTGCATTGTCCCCCGGCGGGGCGAAGGACCGCGTCGGCAAGGCCGTCTTCACCCTGATCGACTTCAAGCGTATCGCAAGCGCCGCGAAGATCGACAGCGAGGCGCTCGCGGCGGAAAAAAACACATCGCAAAAAACCTCGTCCGGGACGTCGCCGAAACTCTGAACGGCCCTGAAATGATCGGGGCGGGAAATTCCCGCCCCTTCACCTCAATAATAATAGTGACGGCGGCGCCAATGCCGATGACGCCAGTGCCGGTGACGCCAATGCCTCCTGCGCCAGCCCCAGTGACGGCGGCGATGCCAGTGATGGCGGTGCCAGCGGCGATGACGCCATTGCACATTCTCCACCTTGGCATCCTCGACATCCTGCGACGTCGCGACCGCCGGTTTGGCCTCGGCTTCGGGAAGCGGCGGCGTGTTTGGTAAGGGAGATGGCGCTGGCGTCATGGCCTGCGCCGCACTCGCGGTCACGACGGCACCCGCGGCGATACCCAAAGCAATCTTCAGGAAGTCACGTCTTTCCATGGTCAATCCCTCTCGTTGCCTCCAGCAGCGAGCTTCGCCGCCACGGGATGAACGTCACCTGAATTGAACGGTTCCCCCGATGCGTGGCCGGTTACATGGAATTGGCGCTTGATCCTCGTCGTCCCAGAATGGATTCCCGCTTTCACGGGAATGACGGAGAAGAAACCCGTTTCAATTCTGATGGATCGATTTCTAACGAATTTTTCCCGACAGTCGCATGACAAAGATCAGGACTTCCGCCACCGCCCTGTAGAGTTCGGCCGGAATCTCGTCGCCGATCTCGACATTGGAGAGCGCGCCCGCGAGAACCTCGTTCTCCTGAATGGCGACCCCATGCTCGCTCGCGACCTCGACGATCTTCTTCGCGATCTCGCCCTTGCCCTTGGCGACGACGCGCGGCGCGCCCTTGCGATCGTAATGCAGCGCAACCGCAAGCGTGTTCTGGATCGGGGTGGTGCTCGTCGTCATAGCGCGCGATCCAGAAAATGCCCGCTCGGCGCGGAGGGCGCGGGCGGCACGCCGTTGCCGATCACAATATCGCCCGGCGTCAGTTCCGCTTCGCGCAGAGCCTGCGAGAGTTGCGGCGCTTCGGCGCGCAGCCGCGCGGCGGTCGTGCCGCGCTCTGCCCACATCCGCACCGACGTGCGCTCTCCGGCGAGCGACACCTGCGCATGCACCGGGCCCGCCGGTTCGAGATCGATGGAAAAACGCGCGCGCCAGACCCGGCCCGGCGCTTCCGTGGACGCATTCTCACCGCCACCATCGCGCGAGATTTCAAATTGCGCTACCGCCGTGCCCTGCGGGGTTGCGAAAGGCACCTCGAAATTCCAGCGCGCCGTCGGATCGAATTTGGCGTGCGCCGCCTGATCCGGCAACGACGCGATCTGCAACAAAGTCTGGCGCGCGAGAGCGGCATCGGTGTCGTCGAGCAGACGATGCGCCACCGCATCGGGCGGCGTGCGATGATCGATTGTCGGCGGCACGGCGGGTTGCGCCGATGTCGCGGCGCCCCGGAACGGCGGAGGCACGCCATCGGCATCCGCAGAGGCGGCATGGCCCGCCGCTGCGGATTGTGCGAGCGACACGCCCTCCTCCGCGAGCTGGGACATCACCGCATCCTGCACGCCTTTCGGAAACGCGCGCAGGATCATCTGCAAGGGATCGTTCGTCATGGCCACGCCATCCTTGCCGGGAAGCGCGGATGAAGCGGCCCGCATGGCGACGAAGGGATCGCCGAGATCCTCGACCTCAACCTCACCCTTCACCGAAACCACCGCACCGGGCAGCATGATCTCCTCAGCTTCCGCCGCCGGAGCCGCCGCGGGCGCGATCGAAGGCGCGGCGATCTCGGCCTGCGCGCGCGCCTGCCCCTGCTGCGCGAATTGCCCCGGCGCGGCGGCTTCATCGGACGGCGGCTGCGCAGCGCCGCCAAGCCATGAGCCGAGAATCTGCCTGAACACGATCAGCGCGGCCTTGAGATCCGGCGCAGCGGCTGCATTCGTTGAGACAGCGGCTGGCGCTGCCGTCGCCTGTGTCTGCGATTGTTCGTGGAACAGACCGGATTGCCGGAACGCGGTCGCGATATCGTCGCCGCTCAGATTTTCAGTCAACGCCGGGCGGCCCGCCAGCAGCGAACTCGCGGCCTGCTGCAACACCTGCGGCACCTGATCGGATGTCGCCGCCACCGTGAGATTGGCGAACAGCGGCGACAGGCTGCCCTGCTGCCCCGCGGCGGACTGCAACGCCTTGGCGACTGCCACCACCTCGAGCGGCGTCAGCGGCCGGGTGACGGAGACCGACTGAGCATCGCTAGCAGGCAAAGAAGCATTCGGCGCGATCGACGGGCTGACCAGCGTGGCCGGTTGCGTAGAAGAAGGCGTATTGGCGCCCTGCGGCACGATCTGCAACCGCACGCCGTCCGGCGTCTGCGACACGGCGAGTTGCAGCGTCTGCCCGGCCTGCAACGGCACTTCGGAGGCCACCTCGATCGCGAGCGAAGCCACGGCGATGCGGACGAAATCGTTCGCCAGAACCTGCAACACCTTGGCGTCGATCACGCTGCCGGGTTGCAGCGTCACCGAAGGCGAGGCTGCATCGGCGGCAATCACCGGCGTGATCGGATTGAGGCTGATAGCCATGGGCGCTCCGCGAATTCGGCGCCTACGCTAGCCTCGCGTCGTTAAGGTCTCGTTAACTAGCGCGGAACCGCCGCCAGTACTTTCACGGCGGCATCGAAATCGCGCCGCCGCTGGGCCCAGCGCTGCATGACTTCGTCGTCCGCGCCCCATTGCTGGCTGTTCCAGTCCTCATCGACATGCGCCGCCGCCCAGACCTGATCCGGCGTCAGCGCCTTGCGATACAACGCCAGCGCAAGCAGCGCCGAGCCGGTGATCGTCGTCACCACATGCATTGCAGCGACCGCCCAGGGAGTTTCGGGCAGAGCCTGACGCACCGCTTGAACGGCTTTATCCGGTTGCTTCACATGCATCACACCCTCGGCGAGGATGAAATGCGCGCCCAATTCATCCGCCAGCCAGCGCAGCACCGGGTCCCAATGTTCGGCTTGCCGGGCAATGAGTTCCTCGGGAAAGCTCGCGCGATAGAACAAGAGATCGGTGTCGAAATATTTCGCGATGTCGTCGCGCACCGCCGCGACATCGTTGGCAACGCCGTCGATGGTGCTGTTGGCGAGCCGCGTCACCGGCATCGACATGGGGTCGATCACGTCAACCTGCGCGCCCCACTCCGCCGCTATCGCCTCGGCCACCTCGCGCACGGGAGCGGCAAGCATCCGTTTGCCGGGCGTGCGCACCTGCTTGCCATCGAGCGTGACGGCGAAACCCTCCGGCGTTTCGGCAACGCCCGCGCTCTCGTAGAAGCGCTTGCGCAATGGCGTGGTCGAGGATTTGCGCGAGGCCTCTCGCGGATCGAGCGGCGAATGGCCGTGGGCCTCGTCGAACAGTTCACGCATCTGAAAACGTCTTTCTATCGCTGGTGGGCGCAATTGCGGGAATAGGCCGAACGCTCGCCGGGACCGAGCCCCATCGCCGCACCTTCATCGAGGCAGCGCGAGATGCGTCGGTCGAACGACTCCCGCCTTTGCGGCTTAAGCACCTGCGCTGGCGGCTTGCCTTCGTGCACATAGCCGGGCGTCGTGTTCTGCAAAGCGAACGGCGGCGGCGAATTCATGGTCGGCACCTGCGGCACCGTGATGGCCGGTGGCGGCGGCGGAGCCGGTGGCGGCGGAAGCACCGCCCTGCCGCCGGGCGTGGTGTAAACCTGCGCGAATGCCGTTGCGCCGAGCGGCGCGACGCACAGCAGGCAGATGGCAACCAGCTTGCGCATGGAACACCCTATTCTTCCGGCGCATCCACGATTGGATCGAACCTGTCGGCTTCTAACCCGAGCAGATTCCACGATTGCAGCATATGCGGCGGCAACGGCGCGGTGACGTCGATCACCCCGCCGCGCGGATGCGGGATGACGATGCGGCGCGCCAGAAGATGCAGCCGCTTCTGCAACCCGCCGGGAAGCTGCCAGTTCTCCTTGTTGAAATATTTCGGATCGCCGACGATGGCGTGATCGATATGCGCCATGTGCGCGCGCAACTGATGCGTGCGGCCTGTGACCGGTTTGAGCGACACCCAGGCGAGCTTCTGGGCGGAGGCCTCGACCACCGCGTAATAAGTCACGGCATGGGCCGCGCCCTCGTCGCCATGCTCCGCGATGCGCATGATCGAATCTTCCTCGTTCTCTTCCTTGGCGAGATAGGTCGAGATTCGGCCCTGCTTCGGCTTCGGTACGCCCGCGACCAGCGCCCAGTAAATCTTGCGCGCCGAGCGATGACGGAACGAGCCGGTCAGCACCGATGCGGCAAAGCGCGTCTTGGCAATCAGGAGGCAGCCGGAAGTTTCGCGATCAAGCCGATGCACGAGGCGCGGCCGCTGGCCCTTGGCATCGCGCATCACCTCCAGCATGCCATCGACATGACGCGACAGCCCGGAGCCGCCCTGCACGGCCAAGCCTGCGGGCTTGTTCAGCACCATGACGTCGGCATCCTCGAACAGGATCATCTTGCGCAATTCTTCGAGCGTCTTGGTGGCGGCTTCGGAAAGGTTGCCACCGGTCTTCGGCGCGTCGAGCTTGAGCGGCGGAATGCGTACGCTCTGGCCTTCCTCAAGACGGTCCTTGCTGTCGGCGCGCTTGCCGTTGACGCGCAACTCGCCTTTCCGGACGATGCGCTGGATATGGGAGAACGACAGCCCCGGAAACCGCGCTTCGAGAAAGCGATCGACCCGCATGTTGTTCTCGTCGGCGGTGACAACGACAGTCTGCACCTTGGTCGGCAAGGGCGCAGCAGGTTTCTCCTCACGAACTTCGGGAAATGCCTCGTTTGCAGGCTTCGCCGGACGACGCGGCTTTTGATCGCCGAACCGAGCGTCCGTCTTCTCGAATGCGCGCTGTGCCGGGCCGCGCTTGTCCGAAGCTTTCTTGGCGAAAGGCGGCTTGCCGCGCTTCTCGCCCCGCTTCTCGCCCTTCCTGGCCTCGCGCACCGATTTCTTTTCGAGGGGTTTGCGGAAACGCCGGCTCATGACGATTTGTCTTTTCTCAGTTTCGCCCAGTAATCGAGGCGTTTGCGAATCTCGCGCTCAAAGCCGCGCTCGGGCGGATTGTAGAAGGTCTGGCGGCCAAGCGCCTCCGGGAAATAGTCCTGCCCGGAAAAACCTTCCTGTGTGTCGTGGTCGTATTCGTAGCCCTCGCCGTAGTTTTCGGCCTTCATCAGCTTGGTCGGCGCATTGAGGATATGCTTGGGCGGCAACAGCGAACCCGCCTGTTTCGCCGTACGCATCGCCGCGCCGAAAGCCTTGTAGGAGGCATTCGATTTCGGCGCGGTCGCGACATAGACCACGGCCTGCGCGATGGCGAGTTCGCCCTCGGGGCTCCCGAGAAAATCATAGGCGTCCTTCGCGGCGTTCGCGACGACGAGCGCCTGCGGGTCCGCCATGCCGATGTCCTCCACCGCCATCCGCACCACGCGCCGCGCCAGATACAAGGGGTCCTCGCCCGCATCGAGCATGCGCGCGAGATAATAGAGAGAGGCATCGGGATCCGAGCCGCGCACGGATTTATGCAGCGCCGAGATCAGGTTGTAGTGACCATCGGCGGACTTGTCGTAGATCGGCGCGCGGCGTTGCAGAATCTCCTGCAACTGCACCGCATCGAAAACCTCGTCCGCGCGAGCGGCGCGCCAGACTTCTTCCGCGAGCGTCAGCGCCGCGCGGCCGTCGCCGTCCGCCATCCGCACCAGCACGGCGCGCGCCTCGGCGTCGAGCGGCAACGCCCTGCCCTCGATCTCTTCCGCCCGCGCATAGAGCTTTTCGATCGCCGTATCGTCGAGCGAATGAAACACCAGCACGCGCGCGCGAGATAGCAGCGCCGCGTTGAGCTCGAACGAGGGATTTTCCGTGGTCGCGCCGACCAGCACCACGGTGCCGTCTTCCATCACCGGCAGGAATGAGTCCTGCTGCGCGCGGTTGAAGCGATGCACCTCGTCAACAAAGAGCAGCGTGCCCTTGCCGGTCTCGCGGCGCGCGCGGGCGGCGTCGAACACTTTCTTGAGGTCGGCGACGCCGGAAAACACCGCCGAAATCTGCTCGAAATGCAGTTCGGTCGCGTCCGCCAACAGCCGCGCCACCGTGGTCTTGCCGGTACCGGGCGGACCCCAGAACACCAGCGAGCCGAGCGTCCGCGTCTCCAGCATGCGCGTCAGCGCACCGTCAGGACCGAGAATGTGGTCCTGCCCCACGACATCGGCGAGCGCATGCGGCCGCAATTTCTCCGGCAGCGGACGCGGCGCGTCCTGCTCGAGGCCAGCGGCGGCAAAGAGATTCGCGGATGGTGCGGCGCGCTTTGCGTTCATGAAGAACCTGCCTGCTCTCTCGGCTTCGCCGTTAGCCGCCCAGCGTGACGTTGATGCGCTGGCCGCCGCGAATGATGGTAATGCGCCAGAGCCGCGCCGGTTCGCCGGTCGCCTGCTCCAGATCGCTGGTTTTGGCGATGGTCTTGCCGTTCACGGCGGTGATGATGTCGCCTTTCTGAAAGCCGACATTGGACGCCAGACCATTTTCTCCCACCGAGACGACGACGACGCCCTCGACGTTGGAATCCAGCCGCAGTTCATCGGCAACCGCCGGCGAGATGTTGGCGACCCGCGCGCCCTGGAACGGCGAACGCGACTTCAGCTCGATCTCGTCGCGGCCGGTGTCGGGCGCGACTTCCAGCGGCACCTTGAGCTTGATCACCACGTTCTGCCGCCGCACATCCACTTGCGCCGTGCCGCCGAGCGGCCGCGTGGCGAAGCGATAGTCGAACCCGTTGGGATCATCGACAGCCTGTCCGTCGATCGACACGATCAGATCGGAGACCTTCATGCCCGCCTTCGCCGCAGGGCTGTTCGGGGCAATGTTCGTCACCAGCGCGCCGCTCGGGCGCGGCAGGCCGAGCGTTTCGGCGATCTCGGGCGTCACCGCCTGCAACCGCGCGCCGAGCCACGGACGCCGCACCGCCTTGCCGCCGCTCTTGGCGGAGGCCACCACCACCCGCACCATGTTCGCCGGAATGGCGAAGCCGATGCCCTGCGAGCCGCCCGAGCGCGAGAAGATCGCGGTGTTGAGACCGACGAGCTTGCCATTCATATCCACCAGCGCGCCGCCGGAATTGCCGGGATTGATCGCGGCGTCGGTCTGGATGAAGAACTGATAATCGGTGATGCCGACCTGCGTGCGCGCCAGCGCCGAGACGATGCCGTGCGTCACCGTCTGGCCGACGCCGAAGGGGTTGCCGATCGCGAGCACCACGTCGCCGACCTGCAATTCATCGGAATTGGCGAGGTCGAGGGTGGGGAATTTCTCATGCGTGTCCTTGAGGCGCAGCACCGCAAGATCGGTGCGGCTGTCTTTCAGAACGATCTCGGCCTCGAACTCGCGCTTGTCGGCGAGCGACACCTTGACCTGATCCGCGCCCTCGATGACGTGATTGTTCGTCACCACGAGGCCGGAGGAATCCACCAGCACGCCCGAGCCGAGCGAGCGCTGCATCTGCTCCTGCTGGCCGCCGGGCACGCCGAAGAAGCGGCGGAAAATCGGATCGTCCAGCAGCGGATTGCGGTTCTGCACGATCTTGGCGGCATAGACGTTCACCACCGCGGGCTGCACATGCTGCACGATCGGCGCATAGGACAGCCGCAACTGATTCATCGAGGACGGCACCACCCGGTCCTGCGCGACAACGGGCGCGGCCATGAGGGTCGCGAATGAAAGGGCAGCCAGACCGAGGAGACGAGAAACGATCATGCATGAATTCCGCTGTGAATGGACATCGATATAAAGAGGCTTCGCACGGCAGGCGAGCCGGAGAATTCCGTCAGGCCGCACGTTTGCGGGGGATTTTGGGTTTTTGCGAGGCTGCGCCGGCCGCCTCCAGCCGCGCCTTGTGCTCGATGCCCCAGGCCCGCAGGGCATCGATGACCGGGCGAAGCCGCTGGCCGGTCGGCGACAAGGCATATTCCACGCGGGGCGGCACCTCGGGGTACACGGTGCGCGTAATCAACCCGTCCTCCTCCAGCGCGCGCAACTGCTTGGTCAGCATCCGCTGGGTGATGCGCGGCATCTTGCGGCGCAACTCGCCGAACCGCAGCAGCCCCTCCTGCAAATGAAACAGGATCACGCCCTTCCACTTGCCGTCGATCAGCCCGAGCGTGATTTCCACCGAGCATTTCGCCTCCGGCTCGCTATCCTTACGCTTCATGTCCTCGCCTCACCCTCGCGGCTTGCCGGAGCAAGCATCCGCGCATCAATGGTATCATTCCTGATACTATCTCACATTTTCGACAGTACTTGCAAATTCTGTCCTTTGGTCCCCTTATGCGGAGACACCTCAGACCATAGCGGAGAGACCGCATGAAGGCCGTCGGATACCAGCAATCCCTACCGATCGAGGACGAGCGCTCCCTGCTCGACTGCGACGTGCCGAAGCCCGAGCCGGGCCCGCGCGACATCCGCGTCGCGGTCAAGGCGGTGTCGGTCAATCCGATCGACACGAAGGTACGCAAGCGCACCGCGCCGCCTTCCGGCGAGTACAAGATTCTGGGTTACGACGCGGCGGGCATCGTCGATGCCGCCGGCTCCGAGGTGACGCTGTTCCAGCCGGGCGACGAGGTGTTTTACGCGGGCTCGGTCATCCGGCAGGGGGCCAACTCCGAATTTCATATCGTCGATGAGCGCATCGTCGGCCGCAAGCCGCGCATCCTGTCGTTCGCGGAAGCCGCCGCCCTGCCCCTGACATCGCTGACCGCATGGGAATTGCTGTTCGAGCGGATGGGCATCGCCCAGAGCAAAAATGACAATCGCACGCTGCTCATCATCGGCGGCGCGGGCGGCGTCGGTTCGATCGCGATCCAGCTCGCGCGCAGGTTCACCGGCCTCACCGTGATCGCCACCGCCTCGCGCCCTGAAACCATCCAGTGGTGCCTCGACCTCGGCGCGCATCACGTCATCGACCATTCCAGACCGATGAAGGAGCAGGTCGCGAAGCTGAACCTGCCGCCGGTGGCCTGGATCGCGAGCCTCACCAATACCGACATGCACTTCCCTGCCCTGTCCGACATTGTCGAACCGCAAGGCGCAATCGGGGTGATCGACGATACGGGGCCGCTGGATGTCGCCACGCTCAAGGCCAAAGCGGCCTCGCTGCGGCTGGAATCGATGTTCGCACGCACGAAATTCCAGACGCCAGACATGGCCGAGCAGCGCGTATTGCTCAACCGCATCGCCGACATGATCGACGCGGGCGAGATCAAGACCACGCTCGACAAGGTGTTCGGCAAAATCAACGCCACGAACCTGCGGGCCGCCCACGCCACCATCGAAAGCGGCAAGTCCATCGGCAAGATCGTGCTGGAGGGGTGGTAGCACCGGCAAGGCGGGGCCTTTGCGGATGGATGCTGGCCGGAACAAATCCGGCCACGACAGGTCAGTGCGTTACGGTGGAGACCTGATCCAACCGATCCGTCAGGCGATCGTCGGCACCAGCCCGCCTTCGGCGCGAAGCGCGGCGCCGTTGGTGATGGAGGCTTCGCGCGACGCCACATAGACCACCATGTTGGCGACCTCGTCCACGGTTGCGAACCGCTGGATCAGCGACGACGGGCGGTGCTCCCTGATGAAGCTCGCCGCAGCCGTCTCGACCGACTGGCCGTTCTGCTTGGCGAGATCCGCCACGAAAGTCTCGACGCCCTCCGACATCGTCGGCCCCGGCATCACCGCATTCACCGTCACGGCGGTGCCCTTGGTCATCTCGGCCAGTCCGCGCGAGATCGACAATTGCGCGGTCTTGGTCATGCCGTAGTGGATCATCTCCTTAGGAATCATGATCGCGGATTCGGACGCGATGAAGACGATGCGGCCCCAGTTCTTCTCCAGCATGCCCGGCATATAGGCCCGCGACAGCCGCACGCCCGACATGACGTTGACGTTGAAGAACCGATGCCAGTCCTCGTCGGGAATATCGAAGAACGGCTTCGGCTCGAAGATGCCGGCGTTGTTGATGAGAATATCGACCCGCGGCACGGCCTTCACGAGCGCCGCGCAGCCCTCCGCGGTGGAGACATCGGCCGCCACCCCGCGCACTTTCGCCGAGGGCGCAACCTTGCCGATGGAGGCGATGGCCTGATCGACCTTGGCCTGGCTGCGGCCGTTGACGATGACATCGGCCCCTGCTCCCGCGAGCCCCTTGGCGATGGCGTGACCGATGCCGCCGGTCGAGCCGGTGACGAGAGCGGTGGTACCTGACAGATCGATTTTCATGCCCGTCTCCTGGTGGTTTCCCATGGATATGGTCGCGGCTTATGCAGATCGCCACCGCGTTCGCGGAAAAGTGTCGATAGCGACGCGCACAAAAAAAGCGGCGCCGAAGCGCCGCTGATCGTTTTCCTGTTGTCATTCCGGGGCGCGCGCAGCGCGAACCCGGAATCCAGAAATTGTATTGTCGAGATTCCGGATCGCCGCTTCGCGCCGTCCGGAATGACGGACAGCTCTTACGCCGCCTCGGACTCGGCCTTTTCCTGCACCGGGCCGGAATCCTGACCCTTGGCATCGACGTCGCGATCGACGAACTCGATCACCGCCATCGGCGCGTTGTCGCCGTAGCGGAAGCCAGCCTTGATGATGCGGGTGTAACCGCCCTGGCGGTCCTTGTAACGGGCAGCCAGCACGTCGAACAGCTTCTTGACCTGATCGTGGTCGCGCAGCTCGCTGATGGCCTGACGGCGCAGCGAAAGGCCGCCCTTCTTGCCGAGCGTGACCAGCTTCTCGACGATCGGGCGAAGCTCCTTCGCCTTCGGCAGCGTGGTAACGATCTGCTCGTGCTTGATGAGAGCCGCCGCCATATTAGCGAACATCGCCTTGCGGTGTTCCGCCGTGCGGTTGAGCTTACGATGAACTTTTCCGTGACGCATAATCTAGTCCTCAATTGATCCGACGGCGTGTCGGCGTTTCTCAGGTGGGCTTCCTGCGTTCGCCCGCGAAATCATGGCCGGATGGTCCGGCCATGACGGTGGTCTCAGTAGTGATCTTCGAAGCGCTTGGCCAGCTCGTCGATGTTCTCCGGCGGCCAGCCGGGCACTTCCATGCCGAGGTGCAGACCCA